>NZNP01000103.1 GCA_002694945.1 Gammaproteobacteria bacterium | reverse complement strand
TCTACCTCCCTTCGCTGTTGCAAAAGCCCGTGGATATAGTCTAACGATATTGATTTCCAACCCGCAGGGCTACTTCTGCATGGTAAGTCAAGGGAGCAGTCTTAGGGAAGAGCGGGCGTGAGTTTAGTCTAATTTTTGGACTCCATTACAAATTTGCTTCAACTAAGCTAACCTTTATCGGACAGGCCATTTCTGTAGCTGTTGCCAGATATATTTTGTTGGAACTGTTTGACTGATAAGTGAGCGCTGCTTCAGGCGCGTCGGTGTATCCTTGAGGGCATCGAATTTCGCTTTGCAGATAGCGGCGAGCCGGCCGCGACATCCTAGGATCAGGATAGTCAGCAGACAGGCTATCAGATGAAGTGGTAGTGTTAAAACCAGCAGAGAGGTTGGCATATTTTTCAGATACACGGCGGTTAGGTTTCGGTGCCCGTGATAGACAGAGAATGGACTATTGATGCCAGTGCTCGCCGAGCCGATATGTTCTGCGACTGCTTCGGGGACGAATCGACAGGGTGCTCCTNNAAGTTGCAGACGAAANCCCAGGTCGANGTCCTCAACGTACATGAANAAACTCTCATCGAACCCTCCAACNNGNCGGAATGATGTCAGTCGAAATAGCGCAGCACCAGCACAAGCGCTAAAAACCGGCTCATTAACCAAATTTGATTCACTAATTNGCTTGTTGTGAAAACGGCGCCAGGGTACACCAGAGATATGCAGGANATCGCCAGCTCCGTCGATTTTGTTCNTGTCTTTTGCTTTAACGGTTANAGANGCAAAGGAGCCGCACCTNGGATATAAAGCAGCTGCGGTCATTAGNCTNTCNAGCCAATTGGCGTCGGGGAAGGCATCTGGATTCAATGTCGCTATAAAGTCGATGCCACGAATTTTATCAACCGCCCGGTTGATGGCTCCTCCATAACCGACGTTGTCAGAGAGCCTGATCAGTTCGACAGCTGTTAGGCCTTTAAGCTGCTCCAGCGACGCTTGTTCTGTTGAGTTATTATCGATGACAATGACTCTATCGGGTTGCCAGGTTTGTGCCCGGACATGCTCCAGGCATTTTGATAGGTAGTCTGAGGAATTATAAGAGACAATNATGACAGCGACCGAAGTGCCAGTTTTTGTGCTGGTTTCGCGAGTCATCTTGAAGGGTCGATGAGCTTAGCGGCTTCTGGCTTGTGCTTGATCAATTCGANTTGGCTCAGACCATCAAGTTCATACGGTAGAACTAGCCATTTATCGCATTCATACAGNTGATAGTCAGGACGTCTTCCGGTTTGCAGATTACTTGGTTTGAAATACAGCGCGGCTACTCTTACATCTGCGGGCATATTGCGTTTCAGTCTTGCTTCAAGTCGTTCTATGACGGCCTGGACGTTTAATCCACTGCTGTAAACATCATCAACAATCAGGAGGTTATCATCAAGGTTCAGTGTCTCGAGCAAGTATTGCGTACCGTGGACTCTTATNCTCTGTCGGTGGTTTTCGATCATGCCGGCATAAGTCGTCGCTCCTTCATAAGAAGTGCGTAGCGCGATGTGGTCGGTTGGTACGCCGAGCGCTTGAAGACATTCTTGGACATAGATTCCAATAGTGCTGCCGCCCCGCCACAGGCCTATAATAAATGTTGGTCTGAACCCTGAATTATAAATGTTAACGCCCAGCCTAAAGCTGTCCTCCATAACCTCCTGCTCGGATAGAAACCGTTTGTTTTGCGAGACCATGAAGAATTACTTTGAAATGGACGAAAGGAGCATAACTTAANATGAGCGAAAAACTCTATCTTGANGCACAAGAACTTTTGGAGGATTCCTGGCGACTTGGCGCGCTGGTTGCAGACTCGGGTTTCGAGCCGACTTTTATTGTGGCTGTTTGGCGCGGTGGGGCACCGATTGGTGTGGCTGTCCAAGAAATTCTTAGAGCACGCGGTGTCATGGCTGATCATATTGCGATTCGTACAGCATCCTATCAGGGTATTGATCGCAGGGACGATCACGTTCAGGTCTACTCTTTGAATTATCTGATCAAGAATGTTCAGCGCGAAGATAGCCTCTTGATTGTCGATGATGTGTTCGACACNGGACGAAGTATTGCGGCGGTGATTTCNCGTTTAGGTCAGAAAGCGCGCCGGAACACGCCAGAGGAAATCAGAATTGCAGTACCCTATTATAAACCTTCTAGAAACCTGACTGAACGTGTTCCCGATTACTATCTTCATGAGACGGAAAGATGGTTGAAATTTCCTCATTCGCTTGAGGGTTTGTCTCGGGAAGAGATTGCTGAATACCGCCCTGAACTGGCGAGCATCNTAGCGGCAGCTAATACCCAACATTTTTCTTGAGCTCAGCCTGGCCTGCTGAGCTTTGATATATTGGCTGGTAGAATGTTANCCCCTTAATAAAGTGATACTGCGATGGAAANTCTCTCTGANACTGAGAAAGAAGTTTTTCGCGATAGCGTCATGAAGTTTCTCGATAAAGAAGTGTCTCCCTTNTANGACAAGTGGGAACGGGAAGAAATCTGGCCTCGAGACCTCTGGTTGCGTTTGGGCGAGGCTGGTTTCCTTTGCGTAGATATGCCGACAGCATATGGAGGATATGGTGCATCCTTCGAGCTCAGTTGCATCTTAGTGCACGAGTTTGCCCGTGCTGGTTTGGGCGCATTGGCCAGCGGTATTTCCGTACATTCAGATATTGTTGCGCCGTATATCTTGCATCTAGGCTCGGCGGAACAGAAAGAGCAAATACTGCCTAGGATGGTAACCGGAGAGTTCGTCGGTGCTATTGCGATGACTGAACCGGGTGCGGGAAGTGACTTACAGAACATAAAAACTACAGCCGTTCGAGACGGTGATGAGTTTGTGATTAATGGCTCCAAGACGTTTATTACTAATGGCCANCACAGTGATGTGGTAATTGTTGCCGCGAAAACGGATCCCAAGGCAGGTGCTCGTGGTATGACTTTGTTTACCATGAATTGTGATTCGCCCGGATTCAGGAGGGGGAAAAATCTTGAAAAAATGGGTCTAAATTCCGGAGATACGTCAGAGATGTCGTTCGAGGATGTTCGTCTACCTGTAGCCAAAGTCCTAGGTGGTGAGGGGGAGGGATTTGCGAACCTCATGAATGAGTTGCCTCGCGAACGACTTATTCTTGGTGTGGGTTGCGTTGGTGCTGCCGATGGGATCCTAGAGCAGACGGTATCTTATGTCAGCGAAAGACAGGCTTTTGGTGAGCCTCTTAGTCGATTACAAAATACACGATTTGAGTTGGCTGAGGTGAAAACTGATCTCGAGCTGAATAGAGCGCTGATGGAAAAATGTATCGACAAATATATTGATGGTTCTCTTTCAACGGAGGAAGCATCTATGGTCAAACTCGCCAGTTCGGAAATGCAGGGTAAAGTCGTGGACCGTTGTCTTCAATTATTCGGAGGTTACGGTTATATGAAAGAGTATCCTATCGCGCGTGCTTATGTTGATGCGAGGGTCCAGCGAATTTATGGCGGAACGTCAGAAGTCATGAAGGAACTGATTGCCAGAAGTCTTGTTGGTCGATAGATATAGCTTTAAGAACGTGAAACCAAGTTGATACTTTGNAAGTTGATTCGATTGGTGGCTATTTGCTCCANGTATGCTTACGTTCGGGGGAGTCCTGAGGCATGTGACAAAGAGATCCTTCGCTATGATTATAGAGTGATTAGTCGATTCTCAATCAGNAAAAGTAAGACTAACAGAAGTGGGAAAGAAGCTNGCCGGCTAAGGTTGACGAAAACAATATAAACGAGAAAGAGAGAGGAAAAATGGAAAATAATATTGGCAGTATTCTGACTCGCCGGGCGGAACTCAACGCCAGTCGCGAGGCCTATGTAGATAGTCAGTCCGGTCTGCGGCTGACCTTTCAGGAATTAAATGCCCGTACNAATCAGGTGGCACATGTACTGCTCGATCTAGGTGTGCAGAAAGGCGATCGCGTTGGCATCATGATGATGAATAGCGCTGAGTTTATCGAAGCCTACTTTGCTATNGCCAAGATAGGAGGAGTTGTCGTCCCGCTGAACTGGCGCCTGGTCGCGGATGAACTAGAGTTCATTCTAAAGGATAGCGGCACCACCACATTAATTTACGGTGATGAATTTTCCGAACTTGTCGCAAATTTAAATGCCCGTGGTGATAAAACGGATGTCGAGACATGGCTCCACTCTTCTGCATCAACCGCAGAATCTCCGTTCGCCCNAGATTACGAGGCTTTGCGCGNTGCAGCAATAGTGGATGAGCCTAACTGTGCNGTAGCTGACGATGACCTGCTTTATATCATGTACACCTCCGGCACTACTGGTTTGCCGAAAGGGGTAGTGCACTCGCATGAAACGACTCTATGGGCGATTCTTACNTTTCAGGCAACAGCAGATTTACACGATGGTGATCGCTANCTGGCGGCATTGCCNATGTTCCATGTCGGCTCGCTGACGCCGATAACTCTGAACGTNTACGCTGGTGTGACCAGTGTCGTCATGCGTGAATTCGATCCGACAAGGGCGTGGGAACTACTCGGAGAAGAAAAGATTAACAATGCTCTGCTTGTTCCGGCGATGCTTAACTTTATGATCCAGATTGATGATTTGGATCGTTTTGATCACTCAAGTGTAAGGTGGATTCAAAGTGGTGCTTCTCCTCTTCCAGTCAGTCTGATACAGCAATATGCTGATATTGGCATCGATATCCATCAAATATATGGGCTGACCGAGAGCTGCGGGCCAGCATGCTTGATCACTGGGGAAGATGCGATCGCTCGGATCGGTTCTACAGGAAGGGCGTTTTTTCATACGGATGTGCGTATCGTTGATGCAGATGGTGATGATGTTGAGCCCCATGCCCAGGGTGAAGTTTGGGTTAAAGGTCGACACGTTATGTTGGAGTACTGGAACAGGCCGGAGGCGACAGCTGAAACCATTACCCAAGATGGCTGGTTACGAACCGGCGATGTAGCGACGATTGATGATGATGGTTTCATATATATACAAGATCGGATTAAAGACATGATCATATCGGGCGGGGAAAATGTTTATCCTGCTGAAATTGAAAATGTTATCTTGACTCATCCTGAGGTGGCTGAAGTAGCCGTTATCGGACAGCCGAGTGCGAAGTGGGGCGAGTCACCATTTGCGGTTGTGGTGCGAAAGTCGGAAACGGTAAGCGAGGACGATATATTGGCTCATTGCGATGGAAAGCTGGCCCGCTTCAAATTGCCGAAAGGAGCAACTTTCATTGATTTGCTGCCGCGAAACCCCAATGGAAAAGTTCTGAAACGGTTGCTTAGGGAAGACTTCCCTGGACCTGCAGCGGTTTAGCGCCGGTCTCTTTTTTATGCGTCTATTGTGGTCTTCTATATTGCTGTTCGGTGTTTCGACGGCCTTAGCGGCCACGAAGGAAAAGCTGCTAGACAAGATCGTTGTCAAAGTGCCTGCTGACGAGGCGCTGGTGCTCGAAAGACANGAGAATGCGGGCGTCAAGATTGATGGATTCCTTGACGAGTCGATTTGGCANCGACTCTCCGCGTATGATGAGTTTGTTGTTCTGGAACCTGATACTTTGATGCAACCAGAGCATCCAACTCGTGTTCGGGTCTTCTACGATGCGGACGGATTGTACTTTGGTATCGATATGGATCAGCCAGTGGATAGGCTAATTACGCGTTTGTCGGGACGCGATCGTCGTGATATCAAACGTGAGCAGATCGGCGTAACCCTGGACACATCGGGTGAGGGTCGTTATGGCTACTGGTTCGGTGTTCATTTGGGTGATTCAGTGATGGACGGCACGGTTTTGCCCGAACGCAAGTTCTCGGACGAGTGGGACGGCGCATGGCGGGCCGCAACCCAGCAAACACCGCACGGTTGGTCAGCTGAGTTCTATATTCCGTGGGGAACGGTCGCCATGCCAGTTGTTCAGGGGAAGCGTAAGTTGGGTATTTATATGTCCCGACTGGTAGCCTATAAGGACGAGAGATATGGCTGGCCAACCTTGCCGTTCACAAGGCCTCAATTTATGTCGAGGATGCAGGCCCTTGAGGNCGAAGGCATTGATCCTCGTCAGCAGTATAGTTATTACCCGTTTACTGCGGTAACTGATGATCGTTTTGATGATGAGACGCGTTACCGCTCTGGATTGGACGTACTCTGGCGTCCTTCNTCTAGTTTTCAGTTGTCAGCGACCGTTAATCCAGATTTCGGTGCNGTAGAATCTGATGACGTAGTCATCAACCTCTCTGCGACTGAAACNTTCTTTCCTGAGAAACGATTGTTTTTCGTCGAGGGTCAGGAAATCTTTGTTACTTCACCCCGTGCCGACACACGCACTGAGTCCGTTGGTCGGGGGGGGCTGCCTACAACGTTGATAAATACACGAAGGATTGGCGGTAAACCTGTCTCGCCTAACGTCGGCGCACTATATAGCATTACTGATCGAGAACTCGATCAACCGGTTCCACTGGCCGCAGCCATGAAGGTAACGGGGCAATCGGGGCGCGTCAGATATGGGTTTATGGCGGCTTCTGAAGATGATTTTAAGTTCGATGCTGAGCTCAATGGTAATCCCGTTCACGTAAAAGGTGAGCCGAGTGATTATGGGGTAGCACGAATATTTTATGAGGACGCCCCTGGTGGCTCTTATAAAGCTTTGGGCATGATTTCCACGGCAATCTTGAATGACAATCGAGAGGCCATGACCCATGGACTTGATGCGCATTATCTAAGCGCAGACGGTAAGCTGACATTTGACGGTCAGTTATTCCTCTCGGACATACGAGATGAAGAAACCGGGCAAGGAGGTTTCCTGGATTTCGAATATAACTTCAGAAAAGGAGTTAAGCAGCGACTAGGTATCGAATGGGCGGACGAACATGTCAACATCAATGACATGGGCTTTCTCGGAAGAAATAGTTATCGGCAGATCCGCACAGCTCACTCTAGAGTAACTTCTGATATTTCCTGGGCAAGGCAAAATGAATTTGATTTGAGGGGATTCATTCAAAAAAATACGAACGAGTTGTTGACTGGTGCTGGAGTATTTCTCAGTAATCGAACCACTTTACATAACTTGGATCAATTCACGGTACTGGCAAGTTTCTTTCCTGAAAAATACGATGATCTGAATTCTTTTGGCAATGGTGCATATCGAACCGAGGAACAAACATTTTTGGGCCTTAGTTACGATTCAGATGCATCTCAGGGGTTTAGTTATGGAGTGGGGCTCGGCGTTGAGGAGGAAGTGCTAGGCGGAGATACATTGATCAGTCGAATAAGCTTCGCATGGCGTCCAAACGAACGCTTTGCGCTAAATTTAAAGGTTCGACACTTCAACAGAAAGGGCTGGCTGCTGCATCAAGAGGGCATCAACATGACAGGTTTTGATGCCGAACAATGGACGCCCAGTATTAGTGCAGAATATTTCCTCAATGCTCGACAACAACTTAAGTTTTCGCTGCAATGGGTCGGCATTAAGGCCAAGGAAAAAACGTTTTACAGAATTTCAAGTGAGCCAGGGGACCTTATTGAAGTTCCTAAACCACCGGGACCTTCCGACAGTTTCAGTCTCTCGCAGATGGCGTTGCAGCTTCGTTATCGCTGGGAGATAGCGCCTTTGTCCGATATTTTTGTTGTTTACACACGACAAGTCGATCAAGGTAGTGCACTTAAAAGTTTTTCTAATACATTCTCTGATGGATATGAAAACCCTGTGGTAAATGCTTTAACCTTTAAAATCCGCTACCGCTTTGGTTCTTGAGAGATCGAAAGTGCCTAGGTACGACTATTATTGTGAAGATAATGGGCTCACTGTCGAGGTGGTCCATAGTATGTCGGAAAACCTCAAGACTTGGGGCGATGTGTGTCGGAAGGCAGGCATTTCGTNAGGCTNGACCCAGCTTAGTGCGCCGGTCAAAAGGGTCTTTAATTCGGCACCTATGATGAATACACCTACTGGAAATGCAGAGCTGAAAAATGTCGGTTTTACCAAGCTCGAAAAGCGCTACGACGGCACCTACGAGAACGTCACTAGAACAGGCACTGAAAAGAGATTCCTAAATCCAAAAGACCCAAGCTCGATGCCGCATTTAGACAAAAAGATCAAGGATTAAGGCGACTTGATCGAAAAATTGCAGAAACGTATTTCGAGCGCGATTCTGCAGAAACGGTCGGCCACATTTGCTGAGTAATAATTGAAATCCAAGTAGTGCCTGGATGATCTTCACGACAAGAGGGGGTTTAACCCTCCGTTTTGATAGATCGTTCTATGGCGGCAAGATGATCCATTACGTCGAGCATTCTTTTCTGGCCGATCGAACGGGTGGTGCGAACGCTATACTTCCCTTGGACGATGATCGTTGGCACTGCGGCGACTCTAAGTCGCCGGGCCATCTGATCTGCTTGGTCCATCGCTGCGATGACCTGAGATGAACGGTAGGTTGATTCGAAAGTTTCTCGATCGATACCTGCCTCCTCTATAAATCTAAATAGTAGTTCCGGTGTTGCCAGATCTCTCTGAGTTTGATGTAAAGCTCTGAAGATGGTCATGTGGTAGTCGTCTATCAGGCCCATTTGCTCAAGAGTAAAATAAGCTCTCCCTAGTATTCGCCAGTATTCACTNGCTATTGCCGGGATCCTCCTAAAATTGACATCGTCCCCCTGTTCCTCAAGCCAGTCTGCGAGNAACGGCTCAAGCCTGAAGCAATGAACACAACCATAGCTGAAGAATTCTATGATCTCGATGCTATTACCTCTGATCCTCCGNGGGTTCTCAATCAACTGATAGTGCTCGCCTTCGAGGAATTCGCCTAGTGGCGCATCTTCGATTGTTTTAACGCTCAGGAATCCGATGATGCCCAATAACATCGCGGCAAAAAGCCCAAGGGCAAATTTTTGTTGTGTGAGGAACTTGGACTGTTTTTTTGGCATTTGAGTTACCTGTATTGCATTGGCTCTAGGGTTAGGCAGCAGGTCTTTTCAGTCGGAAAATTCGGAAGCTGTTGCTTACTTCGGCTTCTTCGACCGATGGGAAGTTGGCGATGATATCTGGATAATCGGCACGATATTTGTCTAGGTAAGCTGTTGCAATGGCTTCTATATCGGCGGTGACACGTTGTGCTACCAAGTCGAAAGTTGAATCGTTAAGGCGCATTTTGACAGGTGCGCTTTCTCCAATCATTCTTACCCAGCCACTGTCGGCGGCCCCTACTACGTACAGTTCCTGATTGTATTCGACCATCCAAATAATGACGACTCGAGGGAGGACGTCTACAACCTTTAGTCGTATTTCATGTTCGGCAGATGTATCTGGCCAGTTATTCGGGGCCTCAGAAGGCGTGCCTCCTATAAAGAAACCTGGTAGCGGTCCAATAGGCGCNGCTATAACGATCAATGCAACAGTCAATGCAAAAATAGGTNCGCCAATTTTAAAAAGTTTCATGTTATGTCCTGTGTATATGTCGATTGGCAGATACTAACCCAAGCAGGTGTTAGGATTGGGTTGCACTTAGATAGAATTGTGTTCCGGTAGTGCAATAGAGATCTTAGGTTAAACAGGATTAATCTTACAGAGTTTTGCTGGAGAACTCGCTTTATCTTGCTAGGCCCAGAATCCGCGAAAGTAAATTCGTCATGTTGTCGGCTCTGGTGGTACGCTGAGGGTAGCTCCTGGNTGGAGGAACCACTAANAGGGAGTTCAGGCGGGTATAGATGATGATATTAGAGTTCGAATGGAGTATCGAAAGATGGCGCTAAAAAGGAGGACATTATTCTATTATGGTCTTGCAGATTTGCCCGTCAGCATGTCTCTTTTTCCTGTCCTCGTTTTTCTACCGAAGTTTTATACCGGCGATTTGGCGGTACCCCTTGCGCTTGCAGGAACCATCATGCTGGCGGTGCGGATTAGTGACGTTATCACCGATCCATTTTTTGGCTATATAACCGATCGTTTCCCGACCCCCTGGGGGCGTCGTCGTTTCTGGATCGCTCTTGCGACGCCCATTATGATGCTGGCGATTTATCAGTTGTTTTTGCCTCCCGCAGATGCNGGAGCTTGGCATATGGGCATCTGGATGTTTGTGCTGTCGATCGCTACGACTATGATGCTGATACCTTACTATGCTTGGGCTGCGGAACTGTCACCNGACTATAATGAACGGTCGCGTATTACAGGCGTCCGCTCCATGATGGGTGTCGTCGGCAGTTTGTCCGCACAATTGGCGCCAGCCGGCGCTTTGTTGTTTTTTGGAATTGGTGGAAGTGGCACTGTACTTGAGATTGTGGGCATTACTATGCTGGTCATTATGCCGATCTGTGTTTATTTAACGGTAACTAGAGTGCCAGAGCCTACAGAGTACATAGCTTCTGCGACGCCAATTATACAGGGCCTAAAGCTGATGGTTTCTAATAAACCGTTTCTTAGGTTGATCATTGCCTTCATGGTTAGTTCGACTGCTCTGTCGATTACGACGCCGTTGTATCTCTTCTTTATTACGTATGTGCTGCATGAAGAGGAAAAGGCTATCTACATGCTAACGTTCTTTTATTTGGCTAACTTGTCGGCGGTTCCTTTTTGGGTATGGCTATCAACAAAAATTGGCAAACATCGCGCTTATGTAGGCAGTTTTACGCTTATTGGGCTAGCTCATCCTTTTTACATCTTTCTGGGTGCTGGTGACTTTTGGTACATGTTGCCGATTACTCTCGTTACAGGATTTGCCGCGGGCGGTTTTCATGCGCTACCCAATTCGATGAAAGCAGATGTTATTGATCTAGATACNTTGAAAACTGGTGAAAACCGGGCGGCGCTCTTCTTNTCTACGTATTCGTTCACCGCAAAATTATCAGGCTCTCTAGGTGGTAGCCTAGGCTTGTTTGCTCTAGCGTTCATTGGATTCAATTCGGCTGTTCCGGANCTCAATACACCAACTCAATTATTCGGATTGAAATTCCTTTTCGCGATGTTCCCTTCAATATTTTATCTTACAGCTTGCGCTATNATCTGGAGATACCCGATCACCGAAGAGAGACATAGTGAATTGAGGCGAGAATTGGAAGCGAAAAACCAAATGGTGTCTGTCACACNGGGATAAAACGAAAGTNTTACCTGATTTGGCTTAGACGAGATTGATAGGNTNCTAACTCTTTGTAAAGACACTTATGATTCATTCGTATATGGTTTGAGGTTTAGCCTTTAATCATTATCTATCGTTGCATTTTGAATGCATTAAGGAATAANAAATGAGTAGTAGAATGCCCGCNTTAAGTCTTGCCGCGATACCAGGTCGGCGGAATGCGACGATTGAACTCGCTACTGAAATAGAGAGAAGAGGGTTCTCTGGAATCTACGGTCCCAGCTTGGGAGATTCCATGGCGCTCTGTCAGGCGCTAGCCTTCGCAACCAATGAGATTACCTTTGGTACTAGCATTATGCCGCTCTACTTCCGACAGGTTGTGGACTTTGCGAGTACAGCGTCTTTCATACATGANACCTCAGGTGGACGTTTTCGCTTCGGGATCGGTGTCAGCCATGGACCGATGTTGGAGAGTCGGGGACTGAAGAGTGGAAAGCCATTGTCTGACACACGCCAGTTTGTTGAAGATCTTAGGAAGGCACCCCGGGTCGGCGAATTACCACCGGTTATTCTCGCGACTCTGAGAAAAAAAATGATCGCGCTGTCGGAAGAAATTGGACAAGGTATGGTATTTGCGAATGGCGCTAGATCTCACATGCCTGAATCGTTATCAGTTCTTAGTGAGTCGACGAGGACTGACGTCAATTTTTTCATTGGAGATATGATTCCTACTTGTATTACAGATGATATTGAGGCTGCCAAGGCCGTAAACCGAAGAACTCTCACTTCCTACGCGTTTTTNCCCAATTACCGAAACTATTGGAAGGAGGCGGGCTATGTGGAAGAGATGGAAGGCGTAGAAAAATGTCTGAGGGACGGCGATACGGAGCGAATACCCTATTTTCTCACGGACAATTGGTTAGCCGATACAACACTTTTTGGAACGGCTTCTCAGGTAAGAGAAGGCGTGGAAGCATGGTTTGATTCAGGCGTTAGAACACCAATTCTGGTTCCATCCTCGGCTAACGGTGGACAGATGGTCGCGTTTGAAGAGCTCTTCGCTATTTTCGATTGATGCTTTTGGGAGGTTTAAGTCTGTAGCATTGACTGGGCTCGATCAACGAACTTTTTCTCGTCATCGCCTTTGAGCTCCTCGACAGGTCTTGGTTCTGGAACATCNACACCCCGGCGGCAAGCGGGTCGCTCCTTAATTTGATTGAGCCAGCGGTCGAGGTTTTCGAGGCCATCTCTTGAAACACCAGACCAGCGATANGTTCTGACCCAACACCAATTGGCAATGTCCGCTATTGAAAATTCTTCCGCCAACCATTCGCTATCCGCCAGCGCGACATCTAAAACCTCGAATAGACGCCTGCTTTCATTCTGATAGCGATCTATCGCGGATTGCAGTTTCTCTGGAAAATATCGATAAAAGACATTGGCTTGGCCCATCATTGGTCCGATACCACCCATTTGAAACATGAGCCACTGCATAACTCTTGAACGTTGCGGTTCGTCGGTAGGTAATAACTGGCCGGCTTTTTCGGCCAGATAGATCATGATGGCTCCAGATTCAAAAACGATGTGATCATTGTCTTGATCGCGTATAACCGGAATTCGACCGTTGGGGTTCATTGTCAGAAATTCTTTGGTTTTCTGCTCAGACTTACCAAGATTAATTGGATAAACCTCGTAATCGAGAGCCAATTCCTCCAACGTAACAGACGCTTTATGGCCGTTCGGAGTGGCTGATGTATAAAGTTCTATCAAAAGGAAACGCTCCTCTGCATTATCTGACTATAGTAGTCGCTGTCTAGAGGGCTATAAATCTGTGCNCCAGGTTTTAATACGAATAATCTATCAGCTACCTGCTCGGGATGAAAAGCCTGATCTCTGAGATCATTTTTCTGCAATTTATGAGTGGATGTTGTTGGGAGCTCGGAAAGCAGGCGCAGGAATATTGGTCGTGCATATCCAGGAAGATTTTCTCTTATATGACTAGAGATGCTGTTGATGTTCATATCCTGAATATCAAGTCCTTCTCGCAGCACGATAGCAGCCATTCCTGCGCGGCCGTCAGCGCCGGGGACCTCAACGCCATAGACGTTGGTAAAGATGATGTCGTCGTGCTGGTTTATCAGTTCTCCCACTTCGTTCGTCGAGACGTTTTCGCTCTTCCAGCGAAAGGTGTCTCCAACACGATCAACGAACTGATAGTGTTTTTGGCCCCAGGCAAAGCCTACGTCGACCACTTTCATCAGATCTCCGGAATTAAAATAGGAATCGCCCTCGACCAGTGCATTCCTTATGACCTTTTTATCGCTGGCCTCTCTGCTTGTATAACCCTCAAATTCTGATTTACTGGTAATTTCGATAAGTAGTAGGCCTGCTCCGCCTTGAGGTACTTCTATGCAGAAGCCGTTTTCATCTCGGATAATTTCGTCATTAGCAACGTCGTAAGCAACAATAATTGCTGGCGCCGTGCCTAGTCCGACAGTGCAATCCTTATTAAAGACATTGGCAAACCCTGCATTGCCTTCGCTCGCGCCGTAAAACTCACCAATTCGTTCAATATCGTAACGGTTTTTGAAGGTGTGCCAGATATCAGGCCTTAGACCGTTGCCGATTATTGCTCGAACAGGATTCTTTCGGTCTTCTGGTGATTCGGGATGGCTCAACAGATAGCGTAAGAATTCGCCAATATATACGAAGGATGTGCAGTTATGTTTTTTGATATCTTCCCAAAAAGCGCTGACAGAAAGTTTCCGCCTCAGGACTGTCGATGCTCCAGCGGTGAAAGCTGANGCCAGTCCAATTGCCAGGCCTGTGCCATGATAAAGAGGCAAGCAATTATACATCCTGTCTTTTTGCTCAATACGCAAGACCAGATGTGCAGCCATTGCAGCAGTTGGAATGAGACGTCGATGAGAAAATTTTGCTGCTTTTGGTAAACCCGTTGTACCTGAAGTGAATATGTAGAACGCGGTATTGCCTATTTCCACATCATGGGTAGGATTTTTGTCGGCTAGGCCAGAGTCCTGGCTGTCGACTTCGACTGCCCAGTTTGGTGCGGGTTCTGTGCCTTTGTCGCGAACAAAGAGATAATCTGAGCCGTCCTGTAAACCCAGTTCGTCACGGATTTCATTTAGTTCGGTGGTTAGTTCCTCGCCAAAAATACACTTTTTAGATTCCGTCAGCGTTATGCAGTGCTTTAGTTGTTGTTTAATCAAATTAGTATTGATTAGCCCACCGATGGCGCCGAGCTTTGTTATGCCAATTAATTGAACGACAAATTCGATGCGATTTTGCATAAAGAGAGAAACACAATCGCCGTGACCGACTCCTTGCTCGNCCAGAAAACTTGCAACTCTGTTAGCTCGTTTGTTCAGATCTTGCCAGGTGACGGTCTCGCCTTCGCAGATAATTGCTACTTCATTTGGGTAAGCGGCGGCATTTTGTTCGGCCAACAAGCCAAACGAAGCGATTTCGTTTGGCGCGGGTGGTTTAGCCGTCGCTGCAGCTAATAAAACCTTTAGATCGCCAAAAAAATTTCCTAATGCGCCCATATACCCTCTTTTTTNCATNTGGTTCTTCTTGTGACGAAAGATGATAACGGACCCTTGCTTGCTATGCATCGATAACTTTCTTGTCGAGGAGTAAGGTTCATGAAGTTTGTTCCTTCATGATAGTGGTTATCTCNAAATCTAGAATTAACTATTTGATTGGCGTAAGAAATTAAACTCATAATTATGTTGAAAGGGTCAATTTCCCAGCTTTTCTTAAGCTAAGTTATTCACATATTTGGGGGTCAGATCAAAAGATTGTCTATTACGACCGATAACTCAATTTTATGACATATATCTGTTCTAACTTATTGATTTTATTAAACAATGAAGTAATTGGACAAATTTTGACCAGTTGCTGAAGTATTGGTCGTTGGGCGCTGTCGCCTTAGACAGCTAACTTATCACCAGAGTTATCCACAGAAAATGTGGAAAACTAGNAACTTTTGTTTCTTTGCACCAAGGCGGTGCAAATTCNTATCTTGATTTNCNAGGTGTNAGGNTTTGGATGAGGAGCNTGTGTTAAATTCGCTTGGGTTGAATGGTTTTGGGGNAAAGAGGTCGCAAAAATGAGTGCAGAATTCGAGGGGGTCACTGTCGAGGGNAGTTTCGATGANAAATTTTCCTCCACTGTTCNTCAGTTTGCTAGCCACATAGCAANAGGGCTGGATATTGGGGCCTCGTTAGCCCTCACAGTAAATGGTGAAATAGTAATCGATGTCTGGGGTGGTAGCCTTGACGAGGCAGGGGAAAANCCTTGGCAGCAGGACACCATAATTAATGTCTATTCTTCGACCAAAACNGTTTCTTTTCTTTGTGCGCTTGTCGCAGCCGANCGCGGACTTATTGACTTCGATGCACCTGTTGCAGACTACTGGCCGGAGTTCGGAATAAATGGAAAGGAGGATGTCCTGGTTTGGCATATCATGAATCACGCGGCTGGGCTGTCGGGACTCGACCGCGCAGTCAGCTTGCCAGAAATGTGTGATTGGAAATTAATGACAACTATGCTGGCTAACCAAACACCATGGTGGGAGCCTGGTTCGGCTAACGGTTATCANGCGATGACGCAGGGTTTTCTGATCGGTGAAGTGATCCGCCGTGTGACAGGCCAATCCATAGGAGCCTTTTTAAGAGAGGAAATAGCAGGACCATTAGATGCTGATTTTTATATCGGTGTGCCAGATGCTGAATTTCCNCGGATTGCTAATNTAATTCCANCTCCNGANGGTTTGCCCGAGGCTGAACCCGGCACNATTGCGGGGCGAACCTTCGCAAGTCCTGCACCTAAGGCNGAAGACTCNTGGACAGATGTNTGGCGNAGGGCNGAAATTCCAGCNGCTAACGGGCATGGTAACGCCCGCTCGCTGGTCAGATTGCAAACACCCTTGGCTTGCGGTGGTAAAGCCTTTGGCGTAGATCTGCTGTCAGAGAAAACAGCTCNATCNGTCATGCAGGAGAGGATCAGTGGNATGGATTTGGTGCTGGGCGCGCCGTTGACTTTTGGGCTGGGTTTCGGACTTAGTCGGGACCCGATCCGGTTATCACCGAACAACAATGCCTGCTACTGGGGCGGCTGGGGCGGCTCGAGTGTCTTGATTGATCAGGATGCTGGGCTGGCAATGTCCTTTGTGATGAACAAGATGCAACCAGGAACGCTTGGTGATGCCCGGTCAATGAATCTGAGTCGACAGGTCTACCGGGATCTTGCCTGAGTTCATCGTCAGAGCGCGGGCCGCACCTGTCAGCCCTATGGTTTTCCGAGCTTCGGTAGGCCAAGGGCGTGGCATTGAATACCTTGCTGATATCTTAAAGGCAGGTCTTTTGCTGAGTCAGGGACATAGAATAGATAGCACTGTTCATCTTGTCCTGGAAAAAAGCTTGGATTATTCGAGGGTAGTGACAGTTGATGGCAGTGTATTGGGAACGCTGGCAGGTTTACAGGAAGTTCACTTGCTGGACGCTATTGCCGAGGCCTTAGAGTATTCAGTGGGTTTGAACAAGAACGAGCGGGTCGTTGATACGCGAGGTCTGGCTGTTTCAACAACGAGTTTTGAACATTGGGTTAAATTTAAGGCTGAAGAAAAGTCTGCTTTTGTCCTGAGGCCAGACGGTGATGACATCAGAAGNATTGAGTTACCTGATGACGCTGTGTTTATCCTAAGCGACCATACGCCAATGCCTAAAAAGACCTTCAAGTCGATGGCAAGGCAAGGAGTTAAATCGGTCTCAGTCGGGTCATATATGCTGCATACGTCACATTGTATCGCTGTGATACTTAACGAAATGGATCGTCGCTAGATCAGGGGTTCGATTGCTTTACCCAGGGGTTCGAGAATGCTAGCCCGATATGGATTGCGCAAAGAAAAAATAACTGTGTCGACGCCGGCCTCACTGAGTCTGGCGGCCTGCTCAGCACTTTCCTCTGGTGCCTGGTCTGCTGGGAGAGTGATCTGTACGGAACACTCGATCTCATTAATGTTTCGTCCCACATCGGCGCAGTGGCGGACCAGGATTGCCTTCTTGTCAGCAAACTGCTCAGGAGATGCGAAAGATAGATTCCAATGGTCTGCATACAGTGCTGCAATCCGCAGCGTTCTTTTTTCGCCGCCTCCGCCGATGACGATTGGTGGACCGCCGGGCTGGCTTCCCTTTGGCTCTGCGAGAGCGTTTTTGAGCTGGTAGTAGGTTCCGTCGAAGTCTGTGAACTCGTTACTGATAAGTGATCGTATGATTTGCACCGATTCTTCAAAGCGGTCCATGCGCTGGCCAAGCGTCAGCAAGTCAATCCCATAAGCTTCGCACTCAGCTTCAAACCACCCCGCGCCGAGCCCTAGGTTGAGTCGGCCTTCCGAGACGATATCGAGAGTGAGTGCCATGTTTGCCGTTAATGTTGGGTGACGATAGGGCACACCGGTGACCATACAGCCAATTCTNATTCGACGAGTCATCGCAGCTAAAGCGCTTAATGTCACCCAGGATTCCATACATGGCCCCTCAGGATCGCCTACCAGTGGATAGAAATGGTCGAAATTCCAGCAGCTGTCGAATATTGGCATGCTGTCGGCGGCTTGCCAGATTTCCACCATGTTTTGCCAACTGCAATGTTGGGGTGGTGTCTTTATCCCGAATTTCATGGCTTCTCCCGTGGACCTGTTATCGAACCATAATAAGCAAAAGCATAGCAGTATGCTGGATTAGATCTATTGATCTCAGCTAATTCCCTGCCGTGTCCTGATTGTTTGGTTCATGTGATTAGTGAATAATCGGAGCCTTCTATCGAAAAGCATTAGTGGACAAAAAACATGACAGATTCAATTGGGTCAATCGCGATCTTGGGCGGAACGGGAGATCTTGGCGGAGGCCTCGCTCGGCAATGGTCAAGAGCGGGTTACAAGATATTGATTGGTTCACGCACCATCGAGAAGGGAGAGGCTGCNGCAAGGGCACTACTTGACGAATTCCCTGACCTTAATGTTACCGGACACGAAAATCTTGATGCGTCGAATCTGGCGGACTTAGTGGTTTTGACAGTGCCTTTTGAACATCAGCTGTCAACGCTCGAAACCGTGAAGCCAGGTTTGTCCGGTAAAATTCTTATTGATGTCACGGTCCCGTTGATGCCTCCGAAAGTCGGNACAGTGCAGCTCCCTGCTTCAGGTTCTGCTGGACAACAGGCTCAAGATTTCCTAGGGGAAGACGTCCAAGTTGTCTCCGCTTTTCAGAACGTAGGTGCTATGCATCTTCAAGAGGATCATGCGATCGCTTGTGATGTATTGGTTTGCGGCAACAAGAGAGCCGCGCGCGACACGGTGATTACTTTGGTTGAAGCTGTTGGTTTGAAGGGTTGGCATGCTGGACCAATAGCAAATGCTGCAGCGGCAGAGGCACTGACCTCGGTGTTAATCACAATTAANCGACATCATGGGGTTGAAGGCAGTGGTCTNGTTATCACNGGTGAGCCAACTAAATAGCTGATCCCGTACTTATGAAGCTTACTTATTTTGGTGTTGAGAATATCCCTATGGTTAAGCCAGGGGCCGACGTTGCCGGCATGATTTATGCCGGCTTGGTGTCTATGGGTGATGAATTAAAAGAAGACGATGTCATAATCATTGCCCAAAAAATCATATCCAAAGCCGAAGACCGCTATGTGAATCTGAACGATATTTCGCCATCGTCTCAGGCAGTTGCCCTTGGAAAAGAAATCGATAAGGATGCACGCAAGGTGCAGTTGATACTNGATGANTCGAAAGAAGTGGTTCGGAAGCGGCAAGGTGTCATGATCGTCGAACATCGGCTGGGGTTCGTACATGCTAGCGCTGGAATCGATCAATCGAATATTACTAATGAAGACGGCGATGATGAGGATCTCTGTCTGCTGTTACCAAGGGACCCTGACGCTAGCGCTCGTTCGATTGTCGATCAGGTAGCAGAACAATTTGGAGTTAATGTCGGTGTAATAATTAATGATTCCATCGGTCGAGCATGGCGGATCGGTCAGGTAGGNCACGCAATAGGCGTAGCTGGCTTCACGGCACTTGAAGATTATATAGGTAGTCACGACATCTATGGCCATGAAATGGAAGTCAGTCAGGTTGCAGCGGCTGATGAAATGGCAGCCGGTGCCTCGTTGCTTATGGGGCCCACCGACCAGATGACGCCAGTTGTTATCGTTCGAGGTTATATGCCAAGAGACCCTGCGGAGTCTCAAAATAAGGGTATCCGTCCTTTGTTACGACCGAAGGAAATGGACATGTTTCGGTGAAACGACCTACTAACGTCCTGGCTCTTTCGGGTGGGGTGGGTGGAGCGAAGCTTGCACTTGGTCTAGCACACTGCCTTGAACCCGACGAACTTACGGTTGTTTGTAACACCGGCGATGATTTCGTCCACCTTGGCATGCATATTTGCCCCGACCTAGATACGGTGCTATATACACTTGCTGATTGGAGTAACAAGGAACAAGGCTGGGGGCAGGCGGATGAGTCCTGGAGTTTCCTGGGTGCGCTCGATCGTTTGAAAGGCGAGACATGGTTCAGGCTTGGAGATCGGGATCTGGCTACACACATTGTTCGCACCGGTCTCTTGCGGGAAGGTGCTTCACTATCTCAGGTGGTTGCCGAGCTCTGCCACAGAATGAAGGTTCCGCAAAATGTCGTACCTATGACTGACCAGACAGTCAGTACCCGTATAAAGACGCAGTNAGGTGATGAGCTGATGTTTCAGCATTACTTCGTTCGAGACCGATGTGAGCCGGCGGTCGCAGGGTTCAGGTTTGAAGGGCTTGATGAGGCTGCTCCTGCACCTGGTTTCTTGGCTGCTTTGTCATCTTGTGACACGGTCATCATTTGTCCGTCAAATCCATTTGTTTCGGTTGATCCCATACTATCTTTACCAGGTGTTATCGAGGCTCTGGGAGGCCGCAATGTACCTGTCGTAGTCGTATCGAATATCGTTGGTGGAGAGGCTTTGAAGGGGCCCGCAGCTAAAATGATGCAGGAACTGGACATGCCGACATCGGCTTTGGGGGTCGCAAAGCATTACGTAGAAAAGTATTCTGGATTGATTACTGGTTTTGTCCTTGATTATGCGGATGCGGAACTGGAACGCGCAGTTGAGGACCTCGGACTATCGACTATCGTCACTGGGACGGTCATGATAACGTTGGAGGACAAAATCGAACTGGGCAGAGAAGTTTTGGGGTTCACCCAAGCATCCTGATTATCGTCCCATGACAATTACCGCCGTAATACCTGTCAAACAACTGGCGAATGCCAAGCAGCGTTTATCCAGTTTTTTGTCCGCAAGTGATCGTGCTGCTTTATTCAGTGCCATGGTCCGGGACGTCCTTACTGCGGTAGAGGCCTGCAGTCTTATAGATCAAATTATGGTTGTCACAAATGACCTGGAAGTCAGCGAGTTGGGCAAGGAATACGACGCGAAGATCCACCCCGAGCCGCAGCGTCCCGGCCTGATCGAATCAGTAACGGAGGCTGCCAGAGACCTTTCGCTTGCGGGCGTGTCGACAATGGTTTTTTTACCCGGTGATGTGCCCCTGGTATCTGCTGAAGAGCTTGAATCGGTACTAGAAGGATTTGGTAGCTCAAACGAAGCTGAGTTTCTTATAGTTCCGGCAGCTGATCTTGGTGGTTCGAATTGTGTCGTTTGTTCCCCACCTGATTGTATAACTTTCGGTTTTGGTGAAGATAGCTTTAGGCGTCATCTGAGTATTGCTAGAGAACTGGGTCTCAACCCCACGGTCATGAAACTGCCAGGTATAGGGTTGGACATTGATACGCCAAATGATTTGCGCGAATTGGCTGCTCTGATAGAACAGGAAGAACAGGACTACAGCGACTATAATACCGTCAGGTTTTTGATGACAAGTGGCCTATTAGAGCAATTGGTTGCGGGTTCAAGGGAGTCAACAGATGGGTGATGTTAGATCGGAGTTAATGCAGGAGGCGCTTAGGCGGGGGCTCGATGACAATGAAATATTGAGTTTCGCTGACTACAGCGACACGAAAAACCTGATGCATCTTGCCGCGAAGATACGCGATCAAGGTCATCAGAATACGATTTCCTACTCCCGGAAAGTTTTTATCCCGCTGACACATTTGTGCCGCGATGTCTGTCATTACTGTACCTTTGCACAAGTACCCAGAAAAGTGCGGGCACCCTATCTGACGCCTGAAGAAGTTCTGAAAATCGCTGATGAAGGAGCCAAGGCAGGATGTAAAGAGGCACTTTTCACGTTGGGGGATAAGCCTGAACTTCGTTACAAGGCAGCACGCGAGGGCTTAAAGGAATTGGGTCAGGAATCGACTTTGTCTTATCTGAGAGATATGGCCGAATTGGTCTTCGATGAAACTGGTCTGTTTCCGCATTTGAATCCAGGGCTAATGGAAGCTGATGAACTCGCTGAGTTGCGCAAGGTTTCTATTTCGATGGGCATTATGCTGGAAAGCGCTTCAGAGCGGCTCACGGAAAAAGGCATGCCACATTACGGTTCGCCGGATAAAGTGCCGGCCCGTCGGTTGGAAACGCTTAGATTGGCAGGTGAGGCTGCTGTTCCATTTACGTCCGGCATCCTTATAGGTATTGGGGAGACTCGCTACGAAAGGTTGGAGTCGCTGTTGGCTCTGCGTGATGCTAATGAACCTTATGGCCATATTCAGGAAATCATAATCCAGAATTTCAGAGCTAAACCCGATACCCTTATGGTGAATGCGCCTGAGCCAGATTTGAACGAATTACTCTGGACGATCGCCATGGCTCGTATCCTCTTTGGTGCATCTATGAATATCCAGGCTCCACCGAATCTTTCACCGGGAGTCTTTGAGCAGATCGTTGACGCAGGTATTAATGACTGGGGCGGGGTATCGCCTGTAACTCCCGACTTCGTGAACCCTGAAGCGCCCTGGCCCCATTTGACGAATCTCGCTAATGAAACCGCAAATGCTGGGAAATTGCTTATAGAGCGTTTAGCCCTCTACCCTGCCTATGCCAGAGAAGCGCATAGATGGACTGAGCCTTTGATCGAATCCCATGTACTCGATGCAATCGATGGTTCTGGTTTTGCCCGTTCTGAGAACTGGTCAGCAGGTGCGGTTCAAGTGCCGCCAGAGGCGGATCTGGCACGCGTAACCGGTATACCTCGCTCTGCTCCCATGGCAGACATTGCTGCCATTCTGTCTAGGGCAGAACAGGGTAAGCGTCTCGATGAGTCTGAGATCGTGCGCCTGTTCCAAGCTCGGGGCGATGATTACACGGCGGTCTGTCAGGTAGCGGATCAACTTCGTCGCAAGGTTGCTGGTGAGGAAGTGACTTACTGTGTGAACCGGAATATCAACTACACGAACGTTTGTTACTTCAAATGCCAGTTTTGCGCCTTTTCAAAGGGTAAAATGAGTGAGAACCTGCGAGGTAAACCGTACGACCTTTCGCATGAAGAAATCATGCGACGTACTCGCGAGGCATGGGAGCGAGGCGCCTCTGAAGTCTGTCTGCAAGGCGGTATTCATCCGGAGTATACGGGCCAGACTTACATCGATATCTGTAGATCAATTAAGCAGGTTGTTCCTGATATGCACATCCATGCGTTTTCGCCGCTTGAAGTCTGGCAAGGCGCTAAAACCTTAGGAGTCCCAATTCCAGATTTTCTGGTTCAGTTAAAAGAAGCAGGATTGAGCACTTTACCTGGAACAGCGGCAGAGATACTTGACGACGAGGTTCGGNCGACTCTCTGTCCGGATAAAATCAATACTGAACAGTGGTTGGAAGTAATGGAGGCGGCTCACGGGGTAGGTTTCAATACGACCGCGACAATTATGTATGGTCACATTGAACAGTATCATCANATTGCAAAGCATCTTCTTCGAATCCGCGATCTTCAAGCTAAGACGAGTGGTTTTACAGAATTCGTTATTCTGCCCTTTATTCATATGGAGGCTCCGCTTTATTTGAAAGGTAAGGCGCGAAAAGGTCCGACATTTAGGGAAGCAGTGCTCATCCACGCTATCTCTCGATTGGTGTTATATCCCTTATTCAGGAATATACAGGCTTCCTGGACGAAGCTGGGCCATGATGGGGTTCGTGCCTGTCTGCAAGCTGGTGTAAATGATCTAGGCGGCACCTTGATGAACGAAACAATTACACGTGCTGCCGGAGCGTCCCATGGTCAGGAAACATCGCCGGAAGANATGGAGGAAATTATCCGCAGTATTGGTCGTAGGCCTCGACAACGAACGACGACTTACGGTGAAGTATCGGAACTGCAGCGTCAGCGCTCTTTTGGTGCTGNTGCTTTGCTTGAGCCAGAGTATACCTCGGCGAAGAAATATGACCGTAAGAAAAACGTAGGCAAAAAGGACCTGGTGCGACCGGGTCTGATGCAAGAGGAAACACTGTCCAGTCAGGACATTATTTAGAACATTGCTCTAAGGAGAAAACTCATGGCGGTGCCGCAAAGAACAGCTCTTACTCTTCCGGATCCCCGGGGAGTAGAACCGACGATNGAAATTGCTAAGTGGGCGGAAGCAGAGGGTTATGATGACCTTTGGTTCGCCGATAGTGGTGGGATCGATGCACTAACGACCGTCGCGGCGGTCGCCATGAACACAGAGCGGTGTCGGATCGGCACGGCTATCATCCCCGTTTATGCGAGAACACCGGCTGTTTTCGCCTCTACTTGTCATGTATTGAACAAGCTATCGAAAGGCCGATTCATACTGGGTCTGGGCTCCTCCAGCCAGACCATGATGGAAAATTGGCATGGCCTAGAGTTTGATAAACCTTTAACGCGAGTCAAGGAAACGACCCAGTTGGTTAAGCAGATGCTAGCAGGAGAGAAAACAGATTTCGCTGGAAAAACTGTACGAAGTAGAGGCTATCGTCAACTTCCCTTGGCGGAGGGTGAGTATCAACCTATCTATATGGCGGCGCTGCGAGCCAAGATGTTGGAAACAGCTGCTGAATTTTCCGACGGCGTTATTCTCAACCTTTTTCCAAAGGCTGCGCTGCCCAAAATGATTGAACACATCAAAATTGGTGGCTCACGGGCAGGCAAGAAACTGGAGGACATAGAAGTAGTATGTCGTCATATGGTTGTGGCAACTGATGACAAGGAAAGTGCACGTAACGCTTTTCGGGCCGCCTTTGCGCCTTACTATGCGACACCCGTTTACAACAACTTCCTTGCCTGGTGCGGTTACGAGGAAGTTGCTGCGGTAATCCGAGAGGGCTGGGCAGCAAAAGATCGAGAAAAGACTACAAGTGCCCTTACCGATGAGCTTATCGATGAGATTGGTATAATTGGCTCGCCAGCGGAATGCCACGACAAAATCAGGGAGCGAGGTGAGCTTGGTATTACGACACATATCATTTCCTGTCCATCGCCAAAAGATGCGCAACAAACATACGAAGCCTTCACGGGCAAGAATTTCAGTTTTTAGAGGAGCACGTAATGAAAATAGATGGTGGTTTAATGGGGAATTTAGCGAAGTCTGGGGACAGCGCGAAACGTCTGGAATCGATTGGGTTTCACGGCGCCATTACCGCAGAGACGTCTCACGATCCTTTTTTTCCGTTGCTCCTGGCGGCCCAAGAAACCGAGAATATCGAACTAGTGACCTCGATCGCCGTCGCCTTTGCGAGAACACCGATGAATCTTGCCAATATTGGTCACGACCTGAACAGTTTTTCCAAAGGCCGTTTTATCCTGGGTCTTGGATCACAGATTCGTCCCCACATAACCAAGCGTTTTAGCATGCCTTGGTCTCGACCTGCGGCGAGGATGCGTGAATTCATCCTTGCTATGCGAGCCATTTGGGACTGCTGGCACAATGGTACGCCGCTAACGTTTCAGGGTGAGTTCTATACGCATTCGCTCATGACACCTATGTTCACGCCGGTAGACATTGAATTTGGTGCGCCGAAAGTGTTTCTGGCTGCGGTTGGCCCGAAAATGTCAGAAGTTGCTGGAGAGGTGGCGGATGGCATATTGATTCATGCCTTCACAACAGAAAAGTATCTACGTGAAGTAACTCTGCCGGCAGTTGAGTCAGGTCTAGCCAAAGCAGGTAAATCGCGCGAAGGCTTTGAGATAAGTTACCCCGGTTTTATCGTTACTGGGCAGACCGAAGAGGCATTCAATGCCAGCAAAACTGCGACATGCAAACAAATTGCGTTTTATGGCTCTACGCCGGCTTATGCACCGGTTCTAGGGGTGCACGGATGGGGTGATCTACAACCTGAATTGAACAGATTGTCCAAACAGGGACAATGGGATGATATGGGCACGCTGATTACTGATGAGATCTTGAATGAGTTTGCGATCGTGGGTGAACTTGATGATGTGGTTAGTAAATTCAAGGAGCGTTGGGGTGGCTTAGTGGATCGCACGACGGGATCACTGCCAGCACGTAATGATGATCATGCCCGCGAAATGCTGCAGGAAATGTCAGCGTAAGAAATTAAATTAATTGGATTATTAAGGTAGAGGCTCTATGAAACTAGGATTGTTGAATGGCATTGGCGGCAAGGTATTGAGTATCGATATAGACCGAATCAAGGCCGCCGAGAGTATGGGTTACGATTCAGTATGGACTGCTGAAGCTTATGGGGCAGATGCCGTAACGCCAGCTGCTTGGATTTTATCTCAAACAGACAAAATCAATGTCGGCACAGCGATCATGCAGATGCCTGGTAGAACACCTGCCTGTACCGCAATGACCGCGATGACTTTGAGCCAACTGTCCGGTGGTCGATTTATTTTAGGCCTAGGTGCTTCTGGACCGCAGGTTGTAGAAGGCTGGCATGGTGTGGCCTATGGCAGGCCTATGACCAGAACTCGGGAATATATCGATATCCTCAGGAAGATATTCTCGCGTGAGGAACCTGCTGAGCATCAGGGCTTTCATTATTCAATGCCTTATGAAGGTGACGATGGTACAGGTCTTGGTAAGCCACTCAAGAGCATTCTTCAGGCTGATAATGACATTAAAATCTATACGGCTTCCATCACACCTACTGGTCTGGAGACCTCAGCAGAAGTGGCAGATGGTGTGTTTCCTATTTGGGTACCGCCAGAGAAAGTTGATGTTCTGGGCCAGCATATTCATAAGGGTCTCGAGAAAAGCGGTAAAACCATGTTGGACTACGATATCGCTCCTTTTGTTACCGTGGTGATGGGTGACGACGTTGAGCATTGCCGGATGCCCATTAAAGGTAACATGGCGCTTTATATCGGCGGCATGGGTGCTCGAGATAAGAACTTCTACAACGATTATGCGAAGGCTCTTGGTTTCGAAGAAGCGGCAGTGAAAATTCAAGATTTGTTCCTAGCTGGGAAGAAAGATGAGGCTATGGCGGCTGTTCCTGATGAATTGGTAGATGCATGTCATCTTGTGGGTCCCGCGGAGCGTATTAAGGAGCGCTTGCAGGCCTGGAAACAAGCAGGTGCCGAGGGCAAGATAGGTAGTATGTTGCTTGGTGCTGGTCAGATCGAAGCGTTGGAGCTGGTTGCGGGAGAAATGTTGTAGCGCCTATAGTTCCACTCAATCGTGATCAGTTTTATTTTGTTGCGGCGGAGAAGCGCGGGTAGTTTGAATCCTGCAGAACAGCTCGGGATCCTAGGCCGTCTAGGTTCACTGTTATCAAATGATAAGAAAGTTTACCCTCGTTTGAATTTAAACCACGGCGGAATCTCAAAGTACTCTGGCCTGTGAGCCCTATATCGCAGTTAATGTGTTTGTCAGTATCAGAGATGAAATTGTCTGTGATGCCGAAAAATTCACTGGGCGACGCTCATGTTTGAGTCGCGGTCTATAAATACAAACAGTAGGTGGAGTTATTGCCAGTAGCCACACATTAAGGGCCTGTGCCAGCATTAAAGAAATAGGCGTTGAAGCATGGAACCGATGCGCCAATCCTGCTCAAGCAGGTATAGATTGTAATCATGCGTATGACCCTTTTCTCTCTTATGCTTTTTTAAGCGCATTGGAAGATAGTGGATCAGCGGGATCAAGCACAGGTTGGGCGCCCTATCATCTATGTCTAGAGGATGAGCACCAGATTGTGGGCGTTCTCCCTATGTATCTAAAGAGTCACTCACAGGGTGAGTATGTCTTCGATTACTCCTGGGCTGATGCTTTTGAGAGAGCTGGTGGTCGTTACTATCCTAAATTACAGTGTTCTGTACCCTTCACCCCTGCGACAGGTCGAAGGCTTCTGACCCGACCTGACATAGACGATCCGAATGTGGAGAAGTACTTGCTGTCGGGTATGATGCAGGTGGCGGAGAAAATGGACGTGTCCTCGGTTCATGTAACGTTTGCAGAAAAGCAACAGTGGCAGCTTATGGGGCAGATGGGGTTTCTGCAGAGGACCCATAACCAGTTTCATTGGCAGAACGATGGGTACATTAATTTTGACGATTTCCTTGCGGCTTTGTCGTCGAAAAAGCGTAAGAATATCCGGCGCGAAAGGCGAGAGGCTCTTTCTGCTGGTGTTGAGATCGAGTTGTTGACGGGGGATCGGATCCTTGAAGAGCATTGGGATGCTTTCTATCGGTTTTATATCGATACGGGTAACAGGAAATGGGGTACGCCATATCTGACGCGAGAATTTTTTTCGATCATTGGCGCGACAATGTCGAAAGACGTTTTACTGATTATGTGCCGTCGCGACAATCGCTATATTGCAGGAGCAATTAATTTCATCGGAGGCGAGTGCCTGTTTGGTCGAAATTGGGGCTGTGTTGAAGATCATCCTTTCCTGCACTTTGAGGTTTGTTACTATCAGGCGATAGAATTTGCGATTGACCGGGGGCTACAGCGGGTAGAGGCGGGGGCTCANGGCCAACATAAACTGGCGCGCGGTTATATGCCGACGCATACCTATAGTGCGCATTGGATTGCCAACGCGTCATTCCGGGATGCCGTCGATAATTTTCTGAGCGAAGAGCGGCGGTATGTCGACGAGGAAATTGGTTACATTGCGGAGCACGGGCCCTTTCGACGATCGGACGATACCTGATGCGACCTGTGATGAAAGGAGTGGTCCTTTCGATCGGGTTGAGCTTTCGCATCAGTATGGGTCAGACAAAGTCACCTCATTTATTCAATACTTTGGTGGAGATTTTTTCCGCGAAAAGACAATGCCCTCATTTAGCAGATTGATTTCGGCGGTACCTGATTCTGCTACCATTTGTTATCTGCAGACATGCTCGAAGCGAAAAATTGCCTACTAGTTCAATCCCAGCACTCCAGAACTATAAGCCGATACAGGGCAGCTGTGTTTATTGGTGCTTCACGTTCTCGGCCTTTCATTAGACAATATTAGCTCTAAAGCAGTTACCATAAGGCTATGAAAGTTGAGGCTCTTACGCCAGTGATTGGCGCAACTGTGTATGGCATCCAGCTTGCTGATGTTGTTCATGATGAAACGTTGTTCCAAACGATTCACGAATTATGGATGCAGTATTTGGTTTTGTTTTTTCGTGATCAGGTCCTAAGCCCTGAGCAGCATCTTGCGGTCGGCGAGCGATTTGGGCGCTTGCACATACACCCGGCTGCTCCGTATGTTGAAGGAAACCCTGCCCTAATGAAAATTCATGCGGACAGGCATTCGGTCCGGAATAATGGAGACGTTTGGCACTCCGATGTGTCGGCGGATGAGGAGCCTCCCATGGCGAGTATCCTTCGCTTGCATACAGTTCCACGCCAGGGTGGCGATACGCTATGGGCGAATATGTATGCGGTTTATGACAGCTTTAGTCCAACCATGCAGCAGCATCTGTCGGGCCTCCACGCATTACATCATATGAGCTATGAAGGATTTTATGGAACACACGATCCACAGCGTCAGACGCCGCAGGCTGTCCATCCGGTCGTCCGAACTCATCCGGTAACCGAACGACAAGCGCTTTTTGTGAATTATGGTTTCACCCGGCAGATTGTTGGAATGACCCCATCAGAAAGTCGTGCTCTATTGTCGGTTTTGTTTGAACAGGTCAAAAAACCAGAGTTTCAATGCCGATTCAAATGGCAGCAGGATTCGATTGCTCTTTGGGATAATCGATGCACGCAGCATCATGCACTGTGGGACTATTTCCCCGAAACACGTAGTGGGATCAGGGTGACTGTGCAGGGTGACAGGCCATTTTTTAGGTCTATGTGAACCTTTTGTAGAAGAATTATGAAAAGAAAGTTCTATATAACGGAAGTATTTTCAGAATGCGCTTATGGTGGTAATCAACTCGCTACTATACCTGATGCTGGAGATATGGATGTTGATGAAATGCAAAAAATTGCGAGAGCATTTAACTTTCCTGAAACCACCTTCATCACTGGTGGTTCCTACAGAGAGGGATATGATGTAAGGATATTTACTCCAGTCTCTGAGGTGCCGTTTGCCGGCCATCCCACACTCGGTACAAGTTATCTGCTACGTCATGTCATCAACAGGCAGCCGGCGTCGACCATTACTCTAAACCTGGGTGTTGGCCCTATAAATGTGCGTTTCGATGACGGCGATGTACTTTGGATGCGGCAGAACCAGCCGAAATTTGGCGAAGTAATCTCGTCTGAGAGCGTTGCAGCTGAACTGGGCTTGGACATTGATCTGCTGGATGCTCGGTTCCCTTGTCAGCGTATATCGACTGGTCTGGAGTTTCTTATTGTTCCGTTAATCGATTATGGGGCTTTGAGGCAGGCTAGGCCGCCTCAATCAGGACGCTTGGCTGAAGCATTTTTGCTCTTTTGTCCCGGTGGTTACAATTCGAGTCAGCGAATCCAGGCAAGAGTGTTTGCCGCTGAATTAGGGGTCACCGAGGACCCTGCGACAGGTAGCGCGAGTGGTTGCCTGGCAGCATATCTTGTGGAGCATCGTTTTTTTGGTGACACAGAGGTTAGCACCAGGGTAGGTCAGGGTTATGAGATCAACCGGCCCTCTCAGCTTTACATCGCGGCTAGTAAGAGCCAGGGGCTTTATGCTATAGAAGTAGGAGGTAAGGTCAGGCATGTGGCTGAAGGCGACTGGTTGCTTTAGATGACACTTTTGGACGACCGCCCGCTAAATCATCGCATATTGCATGGAGATAATTATGATCGAATTGTGGACATCACCGACACCAAACGGCTGGAAAGTCTCAATCATGTTGGAAGAACTTATTGAAGCTGGTACTGATGTCGGCGAGGTAGAGATCCGCGTTATTGATTTGATGAAAGGAGAGCAATTCGCAGACGACTTTGTAGCAAGAAACCCAAATAGTAAGATTCCCACATTGCGTGACGGGGAGCGAGACATAATAGAAAGCTGCGCTATCCTTCAATATCTCGCAGAAAAGTATCCCTCTGATCTTCTGCCGTTGGACATTGGCAAGTGGGATGTCTTGCCATGGGTATACTGGCAGGCGGCAAATGTCGGACCTATCTTTGGTAACAAACTGAGTTATACCCGATACATGGAGGACGTCGCTGCCGAAGAAAGACGTCACCCTATTGAACGTTTTAATAATGAGGCCCTCCGACTGGTGTCTGTCCTCGACAGGAAATTAGGCGATAACCCATGGGTCTGCGGCGACACATTCACTATAGCCGACATTGCTCTGTATCCATGGGTCAGAGGTTGGAAATGGAGCAAAATAAATATCACGACCTGGCCCAGAGTTATGGCTTGGGTCGAACGTGTCAGAGCCCGGCCGGGGGTAGAGAGAGGGCTGGGATATGGAGTGCCAAGCGACGAAATTGATCAGTGGAGTGAAGAGCGTAAGGCGAAGACCGCGAAGAGTGGTGCAAGTATCGCGTCGAATGATAATTTAAAGAATTCGATACAGTAAATGACAATATCTCTTGAATTCGAAGAAGGCGTAGCTGTCATCTCGATCGATGATGGCAACAAAAATGTTATTAATCATACGCTGCTGGATGATCTTGAATTGGCTTGGGAGAAGGCACAGACAGAAGCTAAAGCGATATTGTTAAAAGGTAGACAGGGTAGTTTTTGTGCCGGTTACGACATCGCTGTAATGACGGGTGAAGATTTTGCTGCTTCAGCTGAATTAGGACAGAGGGGCGGACGTTTGGCGGCTCAGATATATGGAAGTCCAATTCCTGTTGTAGGCTTGGTGCAGGGGCACGCTTTTACCATCGGACCGGTCTGGCTTGCAGGGTGCGACGTTAGGGTAGGCGAGCACGGGTCCTATAAGTTTGGTATGACCGAAGTGGCTCTGAATGTACCGCTAACCGGTTGGGCGCTGGAGGCAATGCGTTCTCGTTTGAATATGCGCCACCAAACGGCTGCATTGTTGCATTCTAAAATCTATGATCCGGAGGAAGCGCTAGATGCGGGATTTATCGACCGTCTGGTTCCCGAGGGAGAAGGTTTTGCTTTGGCGCTGAATATTGCTGGCAACCTGTCTAAATTGCCGGCTCATAGTTACCGTAAAACCAAGGCGGCATTGCGTCGTTCGGTGCTGGAGATGATGAAAATTTGAATTAACTATGGCTTGTTGCTTTTCAGAGCGTCACAAGAGGTGCTAAACGCTCTATTGGCGCGTCCCATCTTGAACACCCCCTTTGATCTCCGGGACAAGCCACGACCTTGAATTCGTTTGTTTGCGCGCCTCCCAACCTTCGCTGTCTTTCGGAATTGCTGTATGGTGTGTGTCTTTGAAACCTTGGATATGTTCTTGGAAACNATGATGTCCGCCTGGGGAGAGGCTCTGGGCGCAGAGTATGTAGGTCTCGATGGTCGCAGAATCACCTTTAGAGTGCCNTATGCNCAGCATTTGGTTGGAGATCCTGANTCTGGAGTTATTCANGGAGGGGTTATTACATCAGCTCTNGATAATGCCTCCGGCTGGGCGGTAAGAGCNACTGATCTTTGGCAGGAAGATATGAGTATGGCTACACTTGATCTGCGTATAGATTATATGAGGCCTGCGACCCCCTTCGCTGACCTATTGTTATCAGCAGAATGTACTAAAATGACTAAAACGATAGCATTTATAAGTGGTCTCGCACACCAAGGCGATGAGGCGGACCCAATCGCTACCTCAGTTGCTGCCTTCATGTTGGGCACGCCCAATTCGCCGAGATGAGTGCTAATGGAAATTCTCAAACAACTTCGTGAAGATGGTCGTGCGCATGACATGCAGGCGCTGGTCAATCACATCCCATTTGCTGGTTTTATGGGAGTACAGATTGATAGAAAAGGTAACGAAGTAACAACCGTCTTGCCNTTTCAGGAAAAGCTGATCGGGAATCCTAATATTCCTGCCATCCATGGTGGTGTTCTTGGTGCGTTTCTTGAGTTAACGTCAGTAATTCAACTGTTGTCNGATCTGCAATGCGAGCGTTTGCCNAAAACCGTTGATATATCCATCGATTACCTTCGTTCAGCGAAGGCAGTAGAGACNTATGGTCGAGCANTAGTTACGCGTCAGGGGCGACGTGTGGCAAATGTGCGNGCGGAACTCTGGCAGGAAGAAATAAACAAACCAGTAGCTGCCAGTCATGGACAGTTTCTGTTAGCCCCAATATAAGTGATTTATCTAGGAGNAAATTAATGGTTGATGTCTACATTGTTGAAGCGTGTCGAAGCGCTATTGGTAAACGCGGTAAGGGATTGGCGGGAATGAAACCAGCAGATCTTCTGGGGGTTATACAGAAAGCAGCGTTGGATAGAAGTGGCATTGCTCCCGAGTCTATCGATCAAGTTGTTGGCGGCTGCGTCTCTCAGGTAGGAGAGCAAACTTTTAATATAGCCCGGATAGCCTGGCTTTCGCAGGGTCTGCCGCTGGAAGTNCCTTCTACGACAGTTGACGCCCAATGNGGTTCNAGCCAGCAGGCAACGACCATGGCNGCAACTATGGTTGGTTCAGGCGTCGAAGACGTNGTCATGAGTTGTGGCCTCGAAATGATGTCAAGAGTTCCACTAGGATCAGCCATGAAAGATGGCAGCCCCATGGGAGAGAACTACGCCAGTCTATATCAGCCGACTAGTCAGTTTATGGGTGCAGCTATGATTGCAGAGGAATACCAGATAACTAGAGCTGACACGGATAATTTTGGACTGGAGAGTCAGCAGAAGGCTATCCAGGCATGGGAAGAGGGACGTTTCGACCGTGAAATCGTGCCTGTTGACGCGCCGGTGCTTGATGAAAAGTTTGAGCCTAGTGGAGAAATAAGAACCATAACGAAAGATGAAGGTTTGAGGGAAACCACCTTGGAATCTCTTGAGGGGCTTGACCCGGTGCCGGGGCAAGATCTCCATACCGCGGGCAGTAGTTCTCAGGTTTCNGATGGCGCTGCGGCGGTAATTATGGCCTCGAGAGAGGCATGCGAGCGATTGGGAGCGAAGCCGCGCGCAAAAATTATTGCNACAACACTTGTTGGTGTAGACCCTGTGACTATGTTGAAAGGGCCTATCCCGGCTACTCGTAAAGTGCTTGAGAGAGCAGGTTTGACCTTAGATGATATTGATATCTTTGAAGTTAACGAGGCTTTCGCGTCTGTTGTGTTAGCTTGGGAAAAAGATCTTGGTGTAGATCACAGCAAAGTAAATGTTAATGGNGGGGCGATTGCTTTGGGTCACCCGACCGGCAGCACGGGCGCCCGCTTGATAACGACAGCATTACATGAACTGGAGAGGCGAGACGGACGCTACGCGTTGATCGCTATGTGCTGTGGTGGTGGCCTAGGTACAGGTACGATCATCGAACGGCTCTGAGTTGCTAATCGCGGCATGAGAATTTTTGTGCCGCTTGTTTAACTGATCAGATTTTATCGAAAGCTAGATCTAAATTCGTGGGGCCGTGCAATAATGCGTTCACAGTAAATGTCGGTGCCCGGGAATTTTCGGGGAGGCGGAAATTCTCTATCCGCTCCAAGACAGCCTTAAAGCCAATATTCATTTCCCTCCTGCTGAGCGCTGCGCCNAGGCAGTGNTGAACGCCTTTGCCAAAGGCGACCTGATCTTTCAGGTTGTTACGCATTAAATTAAATCTCTCGGGCTCTGGAAACTGATTACCATCCTGGTTGGCCGAGGCAAATCTGGCAAATAAAATAGCATTCTCTGGAATGGTAATGCCATGCATTTCGATTTCTTGATTTGCTCGCCGGAACATATTTGACGACGGGCTGGAAATTCTTAAAGTTTCTTCAACGAACCTCGAAATCATATCTGCTGATGGATCATTTCGAAGAAGGTCGTATTGNTCGGGGTTTTCTATTAACAGCCAGATGCCCTCTGTTAAGGAAGCACTTGTGGTTTCGTTGCCGGCCACCAGTATCTGCGAGATCATGGAAAGACATTCTGCATCATCCAGCGGNTTTTCGCCGTCGATGCTCGCATTCACGAGTTTTGACAGAATGTCATCTTGAGGTTTATCACGACGTTCGTTCATTCTATCGACGAAATAGTGCTGGAATTCCACCATGTCCTTGGCAGCTTGTAGCAGGCCGTCTCGATCAAGTTGTTGACTCANGTTGCCAATAAAGGCATCTGTCCATTTGCGGAATAAAGGAAGGTCCTCAGCCGGTGCACCCAACTGGTTGACGATGACACCGAGCGGTAGTGGCACTCCAAAGTCGGAGAGGAACTCGCACTGACCTTCGTCGATGAATGCGTCGATAAGATCATTTGCGAGTTTTTCAATAAATGGTTCTAGGGATTTCAGGTTGGCGGGCGAAAAAGCACCATCAACGAATTTTCGATACCGACGCTGTAACGGCGGATCTTGAGTAAGCATGGTTGCGACCTGCGGATAACCAGATGCGAGTACTTCTAGTATCTCGGGGTCGTNAGAGGCCGCTAGCGCTCGAGTGGCGTTGAGCATTTTGCTCGAGAAAGTCTGGTGATCCATCGCCATTTTCACGACATCTTCATAGCGTGAGATAAAGAATATTCCTGTGTTTGGGTCCTGAAACACGGGCGCTTCTTCACGTAATCGCTTGTTCATACCCCACGGCGATTGAAGGAGCTCGGGGTGCATTGGATTGATCTCGTGAATTGGGCAAGTCTGCGCTCGNCTAAGTTCTTCAGACATGAGTCCTCCTTGATTGGCGCGAAGCATAGCATGGAAAACCGTCAAGCGTGATTGGAATCGGCTATACTGCCGCTTTGTNCAAGCGGGCAACAAATAACGGGGGAATAAGATGAAAAATGTTCAGGTGCTTCTCGCCAGGCGTCCGGTAGGGCCCCCAGTAGAGGAAGATTTCCGTACCGAAGAAAGTGAGGTCCCCTTGATTAATGAAGGCGAAGCNCTGCTTCAGAATCAGTTTATTTCNTTGGATGCTGGTTTTCGTAATTGGATGAATGAAGATGCGGGAGATGACGTGCTTCCTGCAATGGCAATAGACGCGCCAGTCATGGGGTTGGTTGCAGCTACAGTTTTAGAATCGAAAAGGCCTGATCTATCTGTCGGTCAGATTATTGTCGGCCGAACAGCCTGGGAGACCTATTCGATCGCTGGTCCGGGTGAGCTAATGACACCGATCCAAGAGAAGTACGGCCTCTCGGCCAATTACTTTTTGGGCGTGATGGGAGATACGGGGCTGTCAGCATATTTCGGTCTTGATCGTGTTGCGTCTCTTCAAGCNGGNGAAACCGTTCTGATATCAGCCGCTGGTGGAGCGGTAGGTAACGCTGCGGGTCAGATCGCGAAAGCAATGGGTGCTGGGCGTGTAGTAGGCTTTGCTGGTAGCGAAGAAAAATGTCGCTGGCTCGAAGATAAAGTTGGCTACGATGCTGCAATTAATTACAAAGCTGGCCATATCGAACGTTCCATCAATGAGGCCTGCCCAGATGGGATTGATGTCTACTTCGATAATGTCGGTGGTGAGCTGCTCGAACCTGTCCTTAATCACATCAATTACCAAGCACGAATACCATTTTGTGGTGCCGTGGCAGATTATGCGGCAGAGCATGGCTCCGGCCCGGNTAATTTGTTTCGGCTCGTTGCGAATTGTGCGCGTCTTGAAGGATTCATGACCCATTATTGGATGGACGATTACGAAACCGTCCGCGATGTTTTGGCGGGGTGGCTTTCAGATGGTTCGCTGGTTAACTTTGAGGCGCGTTACTCTGGTGTTGAGTCTTGTGGAAAGGCATATGAGGATTTATTCGCAGGTAATAATTTTGGCAAAGCGATAGTTGTTGTCTGAGNCGGGTNTTGTTTTCATCTGAAAGTTTTCTGGATTAGGGGGAAAGACTTTGAAGCGGTATTCTGAAGGTACCCTTTGGTATGTTGTATTCCTGCTGACGGTTGCTTCTACATTGTCATTTATCGATCGTCAGATACTTAATGTCATGATTGGGCCGATTAAACGAGATCTCGGCGGTCTCAGTGACACAGAGATTTCTCTCATCATTGGATTGGCTTTCTCGACAGTTTATTCGTTAACAACTTTACCTTTGGCACGAATTGCNGACAGGTTCAATCGCCGTAATGTCATAGCTGCNGGTATTTTTAGTTGGAGCCTTATGACGGCCTTGGCAGGGATGGCTAATTCTTTTTGGCAGCTGTTTNTTGCGCGNATGGGAGTTGGGGTTGGAGAAGCTTCTCTTGGACCTGCTACTACCTCTATGTTGGCTGATTATTATGAAGAGCATCGTTTGCCACTTGCATACGGTATTGTTGCGACAGCNCCTTTTATCGGNACGGGACTTGCGAGCATTGTNGGAGGTCCATTAATTGATTATCTGGAAGCACAACCTTTGTTCGTCCTACCAGTGTTTGGCGAGATGTTTTCCTGGCAGACTGTNCTTGTGGTCGTTGGTCTGCCGGGCATTCTTTTAGCGATGGTGATGTTCACTATCCGTGAACCAGCGCGCACAGGGGCCAGTGCTGATAAGACAGAGGGTTACAGTTATTCAGAGCTATGGGCGTTCTGCATGGAACGTCGTAAGTATCTGTCTTACCATTTTGTTGCGTANCTNTGTCTATCCATCCAGGGTTTCGCTTTTCTGACTTGGATTGTCGAATTTTTCGTGAGAATCCACGGCTGGAGCCGCACAGATATTGGCTTGACCTACGGCTCCATTGCCTTTCTCTTCGGTATTCTTGGAAGTGTTTGGGCTGGATTTTATGCTGGCCGCATGCTTGGCCAGGGGCNGGTCGATGCCCCTATGAGACTCACCATGTGGGGCACAATAGCGCTGGGACCTTTGGCTGTTTGGATGCCCCTTATTGAAAATGATTGGTTGGCGATTACGATTATCATCCCCATTACATTTTTCATGGCGATGCCGCCTGGCCTATCGAATGCCGCCCTCCAAGCCATCTCACCCAACCGATTAAGGGGCCAGATGATCGCCGTCTACCTGATCTGTGTTAGTTTCTTGTCGTATCTTTTCGCCCCTTTGATTATCGGCTTAATGAATGATTATGTGTTTGGTCGTGAAGATGCGATTGATTTATCGTTATCCTCACTAGCTTTTGTAAATTACCTGATAGCAGCNATCTGTCTTTGGCTTAGTTTGAAACCGCTAGAAGAAGCTGTCTCCCGGGTTACGGAATTTGGAGATTAAGATGCTTGAAGCAAACAGGCGTATAGATGAGTTCCAATCTAAAGCGCCGCTTGAGGAAGTGCTTGAGCCAGAACTACCTATCATTGATGCCCACCACCACCTTTGGGATTTGCGCCCGCTAGGACGTGGTCCAATTTCTCTTTTTCAACAGAAAGTTTATTTTTGTGAAGAGATTATGCGGGATATTAACGAGAGCGGGCACAATATTGTGCAGACTGTCTTTGCCCAGTGTGGTGCGTTTTACCGTGCAGATGGTCCTCCTGAGATGAAGGCCGTTGGAGAGACAGAATTTGTTCATGGTATTGCTGCGATGAGTCGGTCGGGTATTTACGGCGATACTAGGCTGTGTACAGGTATCTTCAGCGCAGCTGATTTGCGGTTGGGTTTAGCGGTNGAACCAGTTCTCGAAGCNCATCTGTCTGCCTCCGACTATTTCCGTGGNATTCGGACGGCTTTTCCATCTGANTTAAANGATGAATTTTTAGCTGGTTTTGCTTTGCTGGGNAAACANAATTTGAGTTTNGATAATTGGTCACCTGATTTCAGCCGATTGCCTANGCTCGCAGAGCTCGCTAGATTAAATTCTGATGTGACTGTTATTGTCAATCANTTAGGTGGTCAGATAAACGTTGACGCNGGTTCTGATGAATTTGCGCGCTGGCAATCTTGCATAGCTGCGGTCGCTGAATGTCCTAATACANTCATGAAGTTGGGGGGCGCCCAGATGCGAATCGATGATTGGGAACCTTCTTACCACATGAATCAATGCAAAGCTCCGCTTTCCTCGGAAGAATATCTTGAACTGCTATATCCCTACTATGCNTTCTGCATAGATAAGTTTGGTGTAGANCGGTGTATGTTTGAGAGTAACTTCCCTGTTGACCGTGAGTGCATTTCTTATCGTTCGTTATGGAACTTGTTCAAGCGCATTGCAGATAGGGCTGGTGCAAGCGCGGGAGATAAAGATGCTTTGTTCTNCGGTACNGCGGCTCGAGCTTATCGACTGATGAAACCCTGACTTATTGCTGGGATAAGTCTTCGAGATTTTGTTATTGTCCATGATTAACCAATTTGAGATGTAAAGATGAGCGATCTCCTCGAAGATTTTGAAGACGGTGTATTAACTCTGACGATGAACCGACCGGAGGCACGTAATGCTATGTCCGGTAGTATGATGTCGGCACTTCGGGAGGCTGTTTGGCGCGCCGCAGACGATTCCCGGGTCAGATGTCTCGTGCTGACCGGGTCGGGCGGTGCGTTCTGTGCCGGTGGTGACGTTAAGGGGTTCGCGTCAGATGTGGGCGGTGCCCGGAAATCTTCTAATGAGGGCCCAAGCTACGAAGCCCAAGTGCAGGGGTTGCGTCAGGGTATGGAGGTCAGTAAACAGCTCCACGTGATGCCGAAACCTACTCTTGCCGTTATTCCCGGGCCCGCAGCGGGAGCTGGTTTGTCTCTGGCACTTGCCTGCGACCTGCGATTTTGTCTGGATACCGCGAAAATTACGACAGCGTTTTCAAAAATTGGTGCCTCTGGTGATTACGGTGGTTCCTATTTCCTACCACAACTTGTAGGGTCGGCTAAAGCNCGTGAACTTTACTTTACCGCAGATGTGATATCCGGTCAGGAAGCTTATGAGTTAGGGATCGTGACCAAGGTCGCGGGTGCGGACACGTTTGAGAATGAAGCCAGGGAGTATGCTAAGTACCTGGCAGGTTTACCGACGGTCGCGTTGGGCTATATGAAGAAGAACCTAAATGCNGCACAGAACGCGACACTAAGCGATGTCTTTGATTTAGAGGCTGCGCACATGATGCGCACCTTCATGACCGAAGATCACAAGGCCGCTGCATTAGCCTTCGTCAATAAAGAACAGCCGGTATTTAAGGGAAAGTAGTTTTACGCCGCTTTCCCTATAACCATGTCTGCCAGACGGAGGCGCTGATATTTGCCGTCACCGTAAAGGACCTGATTGTGCATTTGTCGTTTAAAGAAAATATGNACATAGCACTCCCAGGTGAANCCNATACCGCCATGGAATTGCACNGCCCTGCTTGAAGCGAAAACGGCCATATCGCTGGCCTGTGATTTCGCCATTCTGGCATTGAGCTCCGCAGCGTCGTCATTGCAGTCTATTGAGCANGCTGCATAGTAGACCAATGATTTCGCTCTATCGACGTCTAGCATGACGTTAACAAGCGGATGCTTNACCGCTTGGAAAAAGCCAAGAGGCCGCTCAAATTGCACCCTCGTTTTGGCGTACTCGACGGTAGTTTGTAATAGCCACTCACCGGCACCAACCATGTCCGCAGATATCAATGTAAGGATAGTTGGCATGGCAGCTTCTAGCGCGNGGTCCCCCTTGCCTGGGGCAGCCAGCTCCACGGCCTCTACTTGGTTAAATTGCAAGTGGGCTTGATCTCGTGTCAGATCGATAATGCCGTCTGGTATTATTTTAAGGCCGTTTGCTGTTGTGTTAACGAGATATAGGCCGATGCCATTTTTAGCTTTTGCGCTGACAATGAACCTGTCGCATTTCATTGCGTCCTGAACAAACCAGGCGGTACCAGACAGTNTGTTATCATTGACTTCAACGTCAGTGTCAGCNGTGTTCCACGAGCCTTCCTCATTGGTGGTTGCCAGGGTNGTCGCTGTGCCTGTCGTAATGTCAGTCAGAGCCGCTTTAGCTGTATCAGTTTTGCAAGCGGTGAGTATGGCTGTCGCGCAATAGGTGCTAATTAATGGCGAAGGGAAGGCGGCTTTGCCTGCTTCCTCGGCGATTGCGACCGCTGCTACNAGAGGCATGCCAATTCCTCCAGCGGACTCGGGCACGCATACAGCCGTCCATCCTAAGTCTACGATCTGTTGCCACAGGCTCCTATCCCAAATAGCCTCTATTGGACGATTAATGTTTGAGTCTTGTGCTACCTGTGCATGTATCTTGTCTGGCGTGCAGTTGTCAGCGAAGAATTTCCTGGCTGCATCTCGAAGCATNGTCTCGTCTTCGCCGAAGCCAAAATTTTTGGGTTGTTCTGTCATGGCTTAACTCCTTCCTTCAGCTTCACTTAGATTTTGGTAGACCAAGCACTCGTTCACCGAGAATATTGCGTTGGACTTCNTTTGCGCCTGCTGCAATCGTGACGCCGAATGAATTCATATAAGCTAACTTCCATCGGCCTGCGGCAGGTGAATTTTCGTCGTTTACATAGAGCGTACTCTGNGCCCCTTCAACCTCATAGGCGATCTGTTGNAGATCCTGACTTANCTCGGTTGCTACCAGTTTGAATTGCAGGGGTATACGGGCGGGGTGGTCTGTTAGTGAGGGTATGCCAGAGCGTCGGGCGTTTTGGCTGAACGCTGTCTGTCGAATCAANATTTTCATGAGGTCATCTCGAATNAGGGGGTCATCGGCTGCGGCCTTACCATTTCGCTTTTGTTGTCGCGCTAGGTCTATAAGTGCTCTAACGCTGCTGGTTTGAGCGCTTTCATCCTCTTCTAAAAGCATGCCACCTGATGCGGGCGTGACCATGGGGCCAGCCCCTCGTTCATGGGCTAGAGTGGTCATGGCGACTTTCCAGCCAGCGCCGACATCATCCAGTCGGTATCGGTCATTAAGCACCACGTTGTCAAATAGTACTTCGTTAAAACCTGTTTCTCCTGTCATTTTGATCAAAGGCTTTACCGTTACTCCTTTGTCGAGGTTGTCTTTGATGGGTACGACAAAGTAAGACAAACCATTGTACTTNTCGTCCTTGCTAGTGCGGCAAAGAAGAATCATCCAGTCAGCGAAATGAGCGAGGGAAGTCCAAACTTTNTGGCCATTGATAACCCAATTATCGCCGTCGCGCTCTGCAAAAGTCTGCTGGTTTGCCAGATCTGATCCAGCTCCGGGTTCGCTAAAGCCCTGGCACCAGATCTGTTCGCCAGACAGTAAGCTCGGCAGAAGTTCGACCTTTACGNCTTCATTGGCGTGNAAAAGGATGGTAGGTGCNGCCATACCCATACCGATAATGTTGGGNAAATAGGGAGTCTTAGCTCGGGACATTTCCTCATTAGCNATACTCTGGAAGTTTTCCTTGCCACTTCCGCCGCAGGGTTCAGGGTAGTCACAGCCGATCAAGCCAGCATCATAAGCTGACTTCTGCCAGCTCTGGAGCCANTCAAGAGCGTCAGGNTCGCTCAGCTCGAGGGCACCTTGTGGCAGACGCANCGGTGGCCGGCCNGGATGGTTTTCCTTTAGCCANGTTCGACAATAATCTCGAAATTCGGCTTGCTCTGGGTTGTCCACACGGTCTGCATCGGACATATTTGAACTCCTGCTGAAAATTAACGTTTTTCTGCGACTGTTACTTTTGCAACTCGCGCGCNCACGNGTTTTTTAACTCAATCCGAAATATAAAGAAAGATTTTGAGTGTCGCTTTNATGTGTAAGTTGACCACAAATNAGNCAANTCCGANTCGCGAATGCAGAGGTTTGCTATATAATGGGAAATATATCTAAAATATACATATTTATATGTTAATAAATGGGTTTTAAATTTAAATAATATAATTATATTATATTATAATGGGATTAAATATTTAATATTGAATATATTTAAAAATAAATCGATTTTTTAAAAAATAACCCATAATTTATATATATAAACCTTTTAATGTAATTAAAAACCCATTTATATAGCGTTAATTGATAATTTATGGCTCATTATTGTCAAGAAATTAACAAATCTTATTAAA
>NZNP01000102.1 GCA_002694945.1 Gammaproteobacteria bacterium | reverse complement strand
ATCGACTGGCGCCCGAATACCCCTATCCCGCTGCACTCAGTGACGCTATTGCCGTCTATCAAGAAATGAATGAAGACAGACAATCCTCACAAATTATGATTGCTGGAGACTCTGCCGGTGGTGGACTGACCATGGCGTGCCTACATAAACTGCGAGACACCGCCCATCCTATGCCCGGTTGCGCGGCCTTGTTATCGCCAAATGTAGATCTCTCTTCAACCGGTGCCTATGGTGATACGAAAGGACTTGAATACCAAAGCTACTACGCCGGCAGATACCCAAAAGATCATCCCGGCGTTTCACCAGTGTTTGCAGACATGAAGGGACTCCCCCCCATCCTGATTCAATTTGCCAACGAAGAAGCCTTCGTTGAAGAAATCGAAAGATTGATCATAAAGCTCAAAGCGGCAGATGTTGCAGTTGAAGTGCAAGTCTTTGAAGACGCCTTTCATGTCTTCCAAATGTTTACCGAAATACCAGAATCCATAGATGCTATCCAGCAAATAGCGGAGTTCTTTCAATTCCANACAATGGGATTGTCGTGATATGAAAAGATTCCTAATCTTGGTAGTTGCGCTGATTGGATCACTAGCGATCGGTTCACAATTGATCGATCTTTATTGGAAATATGAGTATGGACAGAAGACACCCAGAATCGATTTGATTGTCGGCAAAACACCACGAAATTACTATTTGTTAGTTCCCGACAACTTGTCAGCTCCAGCACCTCTTCTGCTTGCCTTCCACGGCGGAGGTGGGGGTGGCTGGCGATTTCCAGACCAACAACTCCTTGAGCGGCTAGGTACTAACGAAGGATTTATCATCGCGTTTCCAGAGGCCAAGCATCTTGAACCCAACGAGGGCAGCTGGCAGTTGAATACCCGTGAAAACTGGAAGCAGGACATCAACTATATCAGTGCACTCATCGAGGATATAGCCAGCCAACACAGTGTTGATAGAAAACGCGTCTACGGGATCGGTTATTCGCTCGGAGCAATGTTGATCTATGAGCTAGCTTGCCACATGAGTGATCGTTTTGCCGCGCTAGCGTCATATGCCGGCACTATGCCACGTAATCAGGATAGCTGCGATCAGACTAATCCTANTCCTATACTCCATGTGCACGGCAAACAAGACAAAATAATCGCCTACGATACAGAGTGGGATTGGAAATCATGGGCATCAGTTGGCACCATGCGTGACATCCCGAGTCTAGTAAACTTCTGGACGGACAAATACCACTGCGCCGAACTTAAAAAAACTATCATGGGTGACGTTCAGCATATCGAACACTATGCCTGCGATGGNAATAGCCGGATAGAACTCTATAGTCTTGATAAGCAAAGCCATGATTGGCCTGCGACCATCAATGACTTATCAACACATCGAATAATGTGGGATTTCCTTAGCAAGTTTCAATTGGATTAATCGGAGATCTCTATTTTTTNGAAGTTAGGTGNTCTCTTCTCAACGAAAGAAGCTACGCCCTCTTTAAAGTCACTGCGTTTCAGACTTTCATCCATCCATAATGTTGATTCATCCATTGATTCACCCAACTCGCGATTGAGATGCTTGTAAACCTGACGCTTCATCATCATGATCGACATAGGCGCTGAAGTACCAGCTATCNCTTTCAAAAACATTTGCGCATCGTTGGCACTCTGTCCGTCTTCGCTAAGCCGATTGGCATAACCCATTCGGTAAGCTTCTTCGCCATCGACCCGACGAGAACTCCAGTAGATGTCGAGAGCATTCGACGGACCAACAATTCTCGGTAACATCCAACTGGTCCCGTGCTCAGCNATCAGGCCCCTCGGACCGAAGGACGTCACAATCTTAGCTTTCCTTTCCATAAAACGCATGTCACAAAAAGTCGCATAACTAAACCCTAATCCTGCAGCCGCACCATTGATGGCCGCAATCAGCGGTTTTCTTAACCCCAAAAAATANGTTGGTGACGACTTATAATTAGGATCACCATCAGGATTACCTGGGTCCACTTTCAAATCGTCATGACTAGATCCCGATCGCTCTCCAGCGTCACTCATATCACTGAGATCATTCATATCGACACCTGCGCAAAATCCACGACCTGCGCCCGTCAGTACAGTGCCGATAACATCAGGGTCCCGCTCTGACTGATCAAGAGCGTGCCGAATCTCTGCCTGCATCAAACCTGTCAAAGCATTCAGTTGGTCAGGCCTGTTCATCGTGATGGTGGCTACCGGNCCAACTATCTCATACAAAATGTGCTGATAATCTATGGTCATCGCTACTCCGTTCTTAAATACTTAAATAATCGCTTCGATCAAATGAGGACCTTTGTTCGCCATACAATATGCGAATTGATCATTGAATTGTTCGGCTGTTGTTGCACGCATCGACTCNACTCCCATACCTTTTGCCAAAGCACAAAAATCTATATCAGGATTGGATAGATCAAACATTGACAATGCCATCGGACCCGCATCATTGGCTGCGCCAACATTATGAAGCTCCATATTCAGGATGTTGTAAGTTCGGTTGTTCCAAATCACTGTGGTAACGTCTAGTTGCTCCCGTGCAATGGTCCAAAGGCCTTGGATCGTATACATACTAGAACCGTCTGCCTGCAGGTTAACAATCTTTCGGTCNGGACAAGCAACAGCCGCGCCAATGGCCAAAGGAATTCCACCACCGATAGCACCNCCGGTGAGAGCAATCAAATCATGTTGCGGCGAATTCTCCGTTAGTTGGTAAGCGGTCCCGCCCGAAGTTGTCGACTCGTCGGCAATAATGCAATCTTCTGGCAACATGGCAGCAATGGCGTGACCCGCTGACCGGGGCGTCAGTTCGCCTGTTTGCAATTCAGGCACAATCAACTGACTCCTTGGGTCTTCATTNATTTTATCGATACTGGGAGCACCAACCTCGTCTGCCAAAGCCTCCAAGGCACCAANCTGATCATGNGCNANCGTAGACAGTTGAAATGGCTCAACCCCTTCAGGTGTACAATCCGATTTTTTTCCAGGGTAGGCGAAAAAAGTGACAGGCCTATCCTGTCCAACCAGAATCAGTTCATCACAACCATCAAGTGCAGCGTAAATTTGATCAGGAAAATAGGGCAATTTAGGAATGGTTACCCGCCCAGCACCGCGTTCTGCTCGAGCATGGAAGGTTGACAAATATATCGTCGCACCCGTTTTCTCTCGAATTCGGGCAGCTGCTTCAAGACCTCTGCCTCTAACTGCAGAACCATTAACCAAAATTACAGCTTTCCCCGCTTTCTCCAGNCGTCGCGCGGCNTCTCTGATAGCGGCGGANTCAACCGCTTTACGATCGGGGACNGTTACCTTTTCCGCGACAACGCCTCCAGGATCCCAAGCNGTGTTCGCNGGCAGNAACAATGTCGCGATACCGGGCACATCAGCNTGNCTAGCTGCAATTGCATCGGCTGCGTCGGCTCCNACATCCTTTGCCGTTTGACTAACCCTCAGCCACTTTGAGAAAGGTTCAGCATAANCCTCAATGTTCGAAGTTAGCGGTGCCTCATACTTACGATGATGAGTGGCATGTTCACCGACAATATTAACTANNGGNGTAAAAGCTTTTTGGGCATTGTGTAGATTAGCGATGGCNTTACCCATGCCAGGNCCAAGATGGAACAAAGCNGAAGCAGGCTTTTCGGCCATGCGCGCATAACCGTCTGCCGCACCCGAAGCAACNCCCTCGAATAAGCAAAGAATACCACGCATTTGGGGCACACTATCGAGAGCTGCAACAAAGTGCATTTCAGANGTACCTGGATTGGAAAAACAGACCTCGACGTCTGACTTAACTAAACTCGCTATGAGACTTTGCGCTCCGTTCATATACTTCCCCTGTCTCTTTTTTATCGCAAAAACCTAANTAGGCAAGTTCATACAATGCACGAATTGGAAACAACTCACCACTTATATGACCACACAATTCTGACCCGAGAAATAACGCCAGTTCCGCCACGTTTCCAGTCTCCGGAGGATAATCGAGTTTCGCTATGGGCGAACCGTCTTCCTTCGTTTTTGCCGGCAACCATTGTGCCACACCTTCTGTTTGCGTAAGCCCAGGTGCGATACAATTGACATGAATACTGTGCGGCCCCCAGCAAACAGCAAGCGACTTCGTAAGATTGATGACGCCNGCTTTNGCCGCACCNTAGTGAACAAAGGACGGNGACAATCGCATTCCGGCAACGGAAGAAATATTGACAATGCGACCACCGCCTCGATCTATCATGTGTTGGCAGACCGCCTGGCTACAAAGAAAGACGCTCGATAAATTCAATGCGATAGCCGCATTCCATTCTTCTGGCAGCAATTTTTCGGGAGGCTTGACGAACATCGCGCCGCCGGCATTGTTAACTAACACNTCAACTCCACCAAATAGCTCAATTGTTTTCGCAACCATGTTAGTGACGTCTTCTGGCACAGTCACGTCAGTAGTAACAGCAATAGCCTCACCACCATTCGCCTCGAGCCGNCCCACTACATCATTAATCTTTTCCTGGTTTCGACTAGCGATCACGACACGAGCGCCTGCTTCAACATAGGTCTGCGCGATACGACTGCCGATACCTCCTGCACCGCCAGTGATTATTGCAACCTTACCCTCCAGAATGCCGGACATGCGCGTCTCCTGTTTCGCTAGGCCACACCACTTGCAACCTCAGTAATAAATTGTTCCATGAGATCGNGCTTTCTTTGATCAGCGCCAATCAANGTGCCAAGTGTGAAGTCTGGAACTACAAGTTCCTTGACCCCTGCATCCTGATAGGCAGCCACAATATCCCGAACCTCATTAACGCCTCCAATGATAGATCGGTCAGAGGGNGCCGATTTTCGNACTCGTTTCAAATATTTTTCGTCATCAGACAAAAAGAGCAAAGCGACTGCACAACGCTCTATAGCAGAGGGCTCCCTGCCAACTGTCTCGCAATGTCGGTCCAATATCTCCATCTTGTAAATTAGGGTATCGACGTTACCCCAGACATTCCACTCATCGGCGTACTTTGCAGCAATCTTTAAGGTAACTCGTTCGCCACCCCCACCTATCATNAATGGCATTTTTGCTTGCCTAGGTTTTGGTTCGAGTGGCGCTCGCTGAANTTTGTAAAACTCNCCNGAAAAATCGAAATGGTCGTAAGCAAATAATCCTTGAATAACCTGACAGGCTTCATCCAGCATACGCAGTCTCGTCGCTGCGGTGCCAAATTGAATGCCATATGCCTCATGCTCGTTNTGTTGCCAGCCTGATCCCAAGCCTAGAANCATTCGACCATCACTCAGGTTGTCGAGGGTTGATGCCATGTTGGCCAAGACAGCAGGATGACGATAAGTGTTACCCGTTACGAGCGTCCCGAGACGAACTCGAGGGACGTCACGGGCAAGCGCTGCCATCGTTATCCAGGATTCATGGACAGGAATGAGCTCGTCCTCGTCGGGCAGAAAATGGTCTGCCAACCAAACCCCGTCATAGCCTATCGCCTCTGCATGAGAACACAGAACTGCTGTATCTTCATAGTTACTGCGTGGGTTTGGCCAGAATCCAAATCTCATCATACGTCCACAGTATTCCAAGAGTGAATGCGTGATCCTATCGGTTCTACTAAGCTTGTTCGAGAATAGTACCAACGGACATGCCCCATAATTTATTTCTCGAATATCGAGGAAAAATTGGGTGATAACCCTCCTNATGCAATGCACTGATCNCTGCAAATCCCGTAGGATAAANCTCCCTTNTATTTNCTAGGNNCCCTAATTCATGATCGAACTGGGCATACTCGCTGATGATCTAACCGGCGGCATGATGGTCGCCAGTTTGCTCGAACGCGAGGGCATCGAATGTCCTTTGGTAAGCTCCACTAGCGGGCTTGCTGCTNTCAAGAGCAGTTCCGCAAAGGCTGTGGTTGTAGCCANGAAAATTCGGCTNATTAAAGCGGCCTCTGCCGCACAGGAAGCTAGGCAAACGNTNCAGGCTNTCAAAGANATCGATTGCCATCGTTTTTACTACAAGTATTGTGCGACATTTGATTCAACCAAAGAGGGTAATATCGGCCCAGTAGCAGAAGCCATGATGGACGAAATTGGCACAAACAAAACGCTCTTCAGTCCAGCCTTTCCAGAACACACAGTCACAGTTTTTCAGGGCAGGATGTTTCTTGGCTCAACACCCCTGGGCGAATCATTTAAGCGACACGATCCTGTCACACCAATGACCAATTCAAATNTAATTGAAGTTCTCCAGCCACAGTGCANACAAAAGGTAGGACTAATTTCTCACGCTAATCTGGCAAACCGCGGCGATATCGAAAAAATCATAGCTAGGGAGGGTTCACCTAGCCTGTATATCGTTGATTCGACAGACGACGACGACATGGCTAGGATTGCTGATTTCGCGATTGACTGGCCTCTAACGACAGGCGCTGACGCTCTGCCAGTCTTTCTTGCCCGNACCTTACTCGAACGCTTAAATGAGCGACCGAACCAGAAACGGCAAGCCAGAACACACTTACCCGCAAGCCCGGGACAAGAAATTGTTATCGCTGGCAGTTGCGCAAGACCAACGCTACGGCAGATCGAACACTTCGAGAATCAACATCCGGTATTCAGAATCGATTTACTTGAGGCATCAGAAAACCATAATTATATCAAAGAGGTCTTTTCCTGGATGAAGTTACACANTGCGAAGGGACCAGTTGCAGTAGCAACTTCAGTTGACGTAAACCGCCTTGAAGAAATACACGCCGNCCTTGGCAGAGCAGGTGCGGCACAATTAGCAGACANACTACTAGGTCAAGTTGCCAAAAAGGCTTTTGAAACTGGCACACGGCGATTTGTTGTCGCTGGTGGAGAAACNTCAGGACAGGTTGTGAATACCCTNGGGNTCNAACAGCTCGAAGTTTCGACCTTTGATGAGCTTGGTGGCGGCTATTGCCATCAAGCCATTCCTGAACCCTTATCCCTGGTACTTAAGGCCGGCGCACTTGGTAAACCCGATTTTTTTAGCATCGCGCTNNACCGAATGCGAGAAGCCAACGAAAGATATGGAGACTAAAAATGACAGATCAGGCTGACGAGAAAACCTTACGTCAGGAACTNGCCGTCCAATATAGACGACTGGGTGCCGCCGGNTTAAATGAACTGTCATCAGGTAACGTGAGCTGCCGTATCGATGATGAAATGCTGATTTCGCCGTCAGGAGCGAGCGCCGACACTATTGATCCCGAGGTCGTTGTCAGGATGTCACTGGACGGCGAATGGCAAGGCGAGCGAAAGCCCTCGAGCGAATGGCGCATGCATGCTGCTATTTATAAAAATACACGAGCCTCCGCAGTTGTTCATACCCACTCTGATTATTGCGTCGCACTATCCTGCCAAGGACAGGACCTACCGGGCTTCCATTATCTCGTCGGTAGTTTTGGGGGTTCTGATGTGCCNTGCACAACATATTACACCTTCGGTTCTCAGGAACTAGCTGACAGCGCTGCCGAAGCCTTACAGGAACGGCGAGCCTGCCTACTTGGTAGTCATGGCATGATCTGCCGTGGGCGAGATCTGGAGAATGCAGTATCGCTTGCCCATCGCCTGGAAATTATGTGCCGCCAGTACGCGCTGGCAACACAACAAGGTGAGCCATACATTTTAACCGACGAAGAGTGGAGCGACTTCTTCGATCGCGCTAAGAAAATTAGCTATGGCAGTTACATCTAAAGGCCTTGGACGCATGTAGTCCATACCTCCGGCGACATAATCCAGACATCGTTTTCGACGCGACCATCCCAGCCACCGGCCACATACAATTGGTCCTTAATAACTTTGGCAGCCGGGGAGGATATTGGTTTCGGCAGGTGACAGGTGACTTCCCACTCTTGGCCCTCTCGAAGGGTCACGACGTTACCACAAAAACCCTTTTTGCCGCCTTCAGGCGTGCTGTGGCCACCAATCATCCAGATTCGGTCCTCGTGCACAAAGGTCGCTCCTTCGGAATGCGAATGGGCCACAGGCAAAGACGGCCCTTCGCTCCATCTATCTGTTTCCGGGTCATACACGTCGACCATAGACTGATCGAGTTGCTGGGAATCATGATTAAACTGGCCGCCTATAATATAGATTTGACTATTCAAGACAGCGACGGAATGCTGATTACGAGGTGTCGGGATTGGCGCCGCCCGGCTCCACTCAGCGGAACCGGTACTGCGCCACATGGCGAGATCGAAAACAAAGTGATCAGGTGAGTCCGTGTCACGATCTTTCATAAGGCCGGATACGTAGTGCAATTGGTCATCGATTCGGGCAAGCGCGCCACCTGCACGCGGACCAGGCAATAATGGCGCAGCAGTGTAACGATCGAGTTCGAGATTGAAGTGCCAAACTTCAGAGACGATATGATCTTTTGTCGGCCGATCAGGTTTGTCTTTCATACCTCCAGCGAACCAGAACCCGGCATCCCCCCCGACGAGATCAACGTGAGAAATCCTGCTTGGACAATCCTGTATTTGCGTCCAGGAACCATCAGTCGGATCAAAGACATCCACTCGACGACTGGAAACGATATTGTCCTCATATCCACCCAACACATATAACTTATCGTCGATGACAAGACTGGCTGGTTCCCATTTTGCGACAGGCATATCGGGGAGCCGTTCCCAGCTAACGTTATGGACAGGAGTTGTCATAATTTTACTCCATAAGTCATAGTTCAATCCCACACAGCGAGAGGAAGGTTACTTTTTGTTCATCAGTCATATCTGTGAGAATAGGAACGCCCATTTCAGTTACTGGTAACCCTTCGAATTCGGGTGACTTTTGTTGCAATGTTGCGGCAACATTGTGCAGGCCATTACCCTCTTCGCTTCCTTCAGCGACCGCCATGCCGACTTCCTTGGGCCAGGGCCCAACGGGTTCCAGCATATAGCTTGCTTCACCTTTACCGTTGATCGGCAGCTTAAATGGATTGTCACGGCCCAGATATTCAACTATCGATGCCATCAGCACCGCCTCGTCCTGCGATCTTCGCAGCTGCCCTTCTTTACCGTAAAGCGTACCCGACTGGTTAGCGATGTACGCCCACGGCAACTGAACATGAAAACCGGGCAGTGACAGCGCTTCTTTGATGATGCCGTCCGCAGCGCTAACTTTGCCGTTTTTCACCATAATATAATAACCAGAATGAGTACGGCCACCCCGCATCAAGCGTTTGGGTGGGAAAGTATAGTCTTCAGTGAACGCCCAGTTGGTTGATTGGGGCAGTTCTACCGCTTCGAGCATTTTAATCGACGCCTCGGCGCAGGCCTCACCCCACTCCTTAGACCCAAACTCTCCTACAGGTTCCAGTTCAGACATATCAATTACGGGCATATTTACTCCTCGCTTGTGTTATTCGGGAAACTGGCGATTCATGGCATCGATCATATCGTTACAGCGATTTATCAACATCTCCCTAGTGTGCGTTCCATCACAGAAGATATAAAATTCATTACTCAACATCGCCTGCATCACCTGGTAGCCAACCGTCTCGGCCGGAACCGCCATTTCTTCAATAATCGATTGGACGTCCTTTGAGACTCGCTCTTTCAGTGCATCAATGATCGGTGTGTCCACGACATGTGGACAGAGAACAGAAACACCGACACTCGTACCTACAAGATCGTTTCTCAGGAACTCAGACAAACCAACGATAGCAAACTTGCTTGTACCATACCCTGATTGATGACCATGGCCATGAATCCCACTGAAAGACGCCGTGTTGACAATGTGTGCTTCCTCGCCATGTTCAAGCATCCCCGGAAGGAAAACATTCACACCATTCAGCGGACCCCAGAAATTGACTTCGTGTGTATTACGCCAACCTTCGATGGGTGTCTCAAGGACTTTACCACCGCCGGGGACACCCGCATTGTTGCACAGCACATGCAGAGGCCCAAAACGTCGCGACAATTCCTGAGCGGCATCATTCAGCGCTGATGCATCGGTCGAGTCAACATTTACCGTCATGACATTCTCCGTAATCTCTCTCAACTCGTTCCCCGCTCTATCAAGCGCATCTTGACGAATATCAGTGATTACAATGTTCATGCCAGCGCTTGCGAAGACTGAGGCCATGCCGAAACCGATCCCAGAGGTACCCCCTGTGATGAATGCCGTTTTTCCAGCTAGACTTTTCATTGGGCAAATCTCATTCGTTTCCCACCGCTAAAAGAATCTACAGACCATGCTCTGACACAGCAACTGAAGTCACTAGAAAACCACCCAGATCAATTTCTGGGTGGTTTTCCTAAAATCGATGTGTAGCCAGTCGAGTTCTCCATGACGGACAATGGCAGCTAATACAAGCGTCGACAAGCGGAGTAACACATGTTCAGTCTGGCAGGTCTCGAACCGATAGACTTAAGCCCTAGAATCAAGGCTCGCGTTCATCGCCTTGACGGCACGATCGAAGAAGGTACGAAGGACCCTTATGGCAAGCCTTGGATTATGCAGGAGGGTCGTTTTGCGGGTGACAATTCACTTTTCACTCTGTACTCCGCTCCCGCCACTGGTGACGAAACTTGGCACCAAGAACGGATGTCAACTCACAACGGTTCTTACGTGCAGGGGGGAGGGGGCCATATCAGCCACTGGGCCGGCGTACCTGGCGATATGAAAGGTGTATGGGAAATTCCGCTCGAGACCTTCATAGGAGAAGCCGCCGTCATCAATCTGAAAGACCTGACACCACAACCCATTAGCCATCGTCTAGATTATCNCGGTATCGAAGGCTGGNCAGTCGATCTCAACGACATGGCAGGCAGCTTCAATGANCTCTGGCCACGCGAGCCTGCCCTAAGAGGCCAACAAATTCTGCCGGAGCATCTTGATGCCATCTCTAAAGGAGACATTGTCCTAATGACAAGCCCTTTTACTGGACTGGAGCAGCCCTGGTTGTCGAAGTCGACNTGTGAATGGNTAGTCAACGACAGACAAATTAAAATGCTGGGGCTAAGTGCAAGCGGCATTCTCTGGCAATATCACCTTAAACATGCGGCACCCGATAATTCACCGGCTAGGAGGGCATTACTCGGTGCTAACGTACCAATCGCACATCCNTTAGTGAACATCGAAAAGCTGACCAGCGATCGTGTCTTCTACGTCGGTCTGCCACTTCGAACCGCAAAGGCTGAGGCGAGTTTCATAAGAGCATTGGCATTTCAAGAAGGAGGNAAAAGATGACTGACTTAACCGGACACAGGATTGTTGACCTGAGTGCAGAGCTCATCTCTCGAGTAACTCGCCTTGATGCCACAGTTGAGCCAGGCAAACGAGACTACTACAACATGCCNTGGATAGTAGAAGAATCNATCAACGAAAGAGACTTAACTATCGAGCACTTGGTCGGCGGCAACCTCGCCTCTCTGCCAGACTATCCGGTTCCTGGTCTGAGCGGTCACATGGGATCGCACACGCAACTTGGTATTGGCCATAATGATAACTGGACNGAACTACCGGAGGGCATGCTCGGCATTTGGGAGGCACCTATCGGCACCTTTTTTGGAGAGGCGGTCGTCTGTCTGCTCGATCATCTAAAAGGTGAGCCCATTCTGCCAGAACACCTCTCGAATGTGAGAGAAGGTGATATCGTCATTCTTGGCAGCAGCTATACTGAGCCCAAAGATTTCCCGTGGATAGAGGGAGACACAGCAAACTGGCTTGCTGAAGAAATGAAAATTCAAATGCTTTGCGTCGGTGTACCTGGTATCAGCTGGGAAACAAAGACNCAGGACCCTGAACCAACNAACAGCCCGACCCATCGAGCTATNACNGGCAATAACATCCCGATCACCTATCCATTAAGCAATATTGAAACACTGACTNAAGAGCGAGTGTTTTTCATGAGCTTGCCACTTAACGTCGAGAGAATGGAAGGCACCTGGGTCAGGGCTATCGCTATCGAGGAAGTCAGCTAAGCGTNCATTCACGGAATGATCTTTTTGACTCGATCAATCTGGTCTGCGCNTCGACTTGATGGTTTTCGCAAAGTCTACAAGCGTAGCAACCGTGCCNAGGANCGNATTATTACGCNAAANCATACAACCCGACAGGAAAGACAAGTGCGCCCTCTATCGCTCACTCATGAAATGAACTGGCGGGATATGCTCTTTTAGCTTCGAGCGCTGCCAAAATTTTCTGGTGTGTTTGTTTATCGATCTTGTACATCGTCATACAAACCACTGCTACGAGATAGATAATCAAATAGAGCGGACCATTCAAAAACAATAAGCCTGTCAGCGTTTCTTCGGTCAGTTCGCCCACTACAGCGCTCTCTGGAAAACCGATGTACTCCAGGCCAAAACCTCCCAGTAAACCGCCAACACCACTCGTCGCCTTAATGCCAAAACTTCGTACGGAAAAAATAACGCCTTCCGAACGTTCATCNGTTTCCAATTCATGCTGATCAGCGACATCTACCAGTTGGGAATCAATAATGATCGCAGACACCGGAAAAATCATGTAACCGAGCAACAGCGGAACGAACAGGGCAAACAGAATGAGTGCTGAGTCGTTGGCTNGAAAGATATCAAGCATTTTAAGGTGATGAGGCAACGAAATAAGGATGCAGGTAATAAGCGTCGACATAATTAGAATATGCTTCTTGTCCATGTGCTTCGATAAAAAAGCCAGGAGAGGTAAAGCCACAAGCACTCCAGGCACTTTGGCGGCACCCGCCCAGAACATGGCCTCAGAGGACAATTCATATACATAAATGTATGCGTAGGTTGAGACAATACTCAGAATTCCAATACCTGCATAAATGGTTAATAGACTGAAGCAGGCGGAAAGGTATGAAGCATTATTCAGCAACGCTGCCAGTTGCCCGAAGTAGTTTGGAAAGCTGAACTTCTTACTGATTTCAAAATCGTGCAGGTAAGGCAACTGATTCAGTGTTCCGAGCGAACATACCAGAACGGAGAAGACAATGGTCACTGAACCAACAGCAGACAGAACAAAGTAACCTGCTTCGTTCAGCAAACCATTATCGTGTTCCGGTGTCGATGGGAAAATGACAACATAAAGAGCCATGGCCGTGAGCATCGACAGGAGCATCTGTACAACAGAGTTGTAACCAAAGACCGAGGATCGTTCTTCATAATCATCTGTCAACTCAGCACCCAGAGCGTCATGCGGGATGAGGTAAAAGGTTTGAGACAGACGGAGGAATACCAGGAACACAATAAGCCAAATGAAGTAGCCAGTTTGTGATAAGCCTTCCACTGGCTGATAAAGAAAATAGAAGGAGATAGCGATTGGCATTGCCGAGGCAAACATAAAGGGATGCCGCCTGCCCCACCGACTACGAAAACGATCAGATATTGCGCCGATCAGCGGATCTGAAATTGCATCGACGATACTGGCAATCAAAAAAGCGGTTCCCGCAAGAGCCGGAGACACACCGAGCACCTGATTGTAAAAAAGTACAGTTACAATTCCACCCGCAGTAACCACAGCTTCCTGCAAAGAACCTGATGCAAACAAAAGTTTGGTTTTTACCGAAAGTTTTCGGCGCCTGGTTGCGGTCGCTTCTGGCATTGATCATTTTTATCAAAAGAAACCAGTCTAATCCAAACTCCTTCGCAGACATGAACTCGCATCCAGGTTAGGTTATCGTCTTCCACCCATTTTCAGCTCAGACTTGTTTTTGACAGCCTCGCCAGCTTCTGCCACTTTAGCAAGCGTTCAAAGCCGGCGAAAACAGAACCTGATATGGAATTGTTAGTATAGTGGAGGTACAAATGTCGAAGTTTTCACTAGCCGGGAAAACAGCAGTAATAACAGGCGGGGCCGGTGGCCTTGGTCGGGCTATGGTGGCCGCCTACGCAGAAGCCGGTGCAAACGTCGTTGTCGCCAGCCGCGGCCAGGAAAAGATTGATGCTACGGCAGCTGACATCCGAGACAAAGGCCAAAACGCTATTGCCATACCAGTTGATATTACTGATGCCGAGCAAGTCGATAACTTGGTGGCGAAAACGGTAGAGGAGTTCGGCTCACTCGATATCATCGTCAACAACGCTGGGCGCTGGGGTAATAGTTATCTAGCTGAAAATACCCCTCTGGACGAGTGGCGCAATATTGTAGACCAGAATCTGACTGGCGTTTTTATCCCGTGTATGGCGGCGGGTCGTCAGATGATCAAGCAACGATCGGGGAAGATCATTAACATTTCATCGACAGCTGGCAGCAAAGGCAACCCACATCAATTGCACTACTCTGCAGCCAAAGCAGGTGTTATTAGCCTGACCAACAATCTTGCTTACATGTGGGCGAAGCACAATATCAACGTTAATTGTATCCTGCCCGGTCTGATCGCAACCGAAGAGTTGAAAGGCTACGGTATAATACCGAAGGATATAGACGATGAGGGCAAAGCCGTACCGAGATTGGAACAGGCTCCAGTGCCTGAGGACGTCGCTGACCTCACGCTCTTTTTGGGCTCACCTGCTTCAGACGCACTAACAGGGGAACTTTATCCGATACGCGCCTGGCTGAAATCAGAACGGTTCTGGCAGTAACCAGGGACAAGCATTTATGCAAGACCATGAGAAGTACTTATTCGATCTTCGCGGCTATATTGTCGTCAAAAACGTCCTCTCTAGCTCCCAAATTGCAGATCTGTCAGCTCGGCTTGAAGAGGAGAGAAAAACTAACCCACGACCAATTCTAGGTTCTGATCGGACCATCTTTCGAAATGAGGATGACCCTGCATGGTCAGCGCCTTCCCTGCTAGAAATGGGTGGCTCCTATCTTGAACTGATCGATTTGCCGGTTATCAAGCCCTACTTAACCACACTTCTCGGTAATCATTTCAGACTAGATCACGACTATGTCAAGGTCGATGGCGCCATGAAAGACAGAACGCTTTACCTGCATGGTGGCGGTCAGGGCGCAGGTGGCCCCAAGGATCTGGTTGGTCCTACGGACGGAGGACAATGCTACTATCGTTACAGCAACGGCAAGTTTTACAATGGTCTAGTCGCCGTTGCTTTTGAACTGGATACAGTCAAACCTAGTGATGGAGGTTTTGCCTGCGTACCAGGGAGTCACAAATCAAACATTGGACTGCCATCCGAATGGCGAATAGCGAAGACTCAAGCCGAGATGCCAGAAATTGTTGAAAGAGTAGCAGTCTCTGCTGGTGACGCCATAATTTTTACAGAAGCCTGTTCCCATGGCACGGTGCCATGGACGGGAGAAGGCGAACGCCGAACCATTTTTTATAAATACTGCCCTCACGCAATAGCCTGGAGCCCCTGTTACTACAACGCGGATAACTATGGTGGTCTGACAGAGGCGCAGCGCGAAATTTTACTTCCACCTAGCGCCTATGGGCCGCACAAAGCGACGCGATATATATGGGAAAGAGCACAGGCGGAACAGTCTGAGCTTCGAGAATTGCGAGCAAAAAAAACTGGCCCCGACTACTGAAAACTTTGTCTACCCGCGCTCAACAAGCTTTGGTAATAGGTAAGTTCGGTCGAATTCACCATCGTGGGGCTTGGCAGCAAATCTATGATCACGAAGCGAAACGTTACCACTGACCGATACCTCATAATAGATCACGGCTTCCAGCAAGGTCATCAGCAACTGGAGACGGTTATAGGTTAGAACCCGAAAATTCTCTGGACCGAAACTACTGCGGAGCTTCTGATGAAGCTCGACGATATCCTGCGTCGCCAGAAACGATTCAACCAGACCCATCAGTGCCTTTCGCGAACGAAGATTTACCTTCGTCGTAATAATTGGTGTGGAATTCTCACCCAAAGACGAACTGTACTTGAGCGCAATCAAACTGAGCGGTCTGTTGGAGGACTGCAGTTTGATTGCAGCAGCACCAACATGAACAAACAGATCTAGGTCGGTTTCAGCTTCACCGACCATGCCTTCAGGAACAAGCTTATAAAGAATTTTAGCGTATCGGGTTTCCACCTGATCCAACAAGTCTGACGCCAAATAGCGTTCATTCTTGTGTAAAAGTTCAAGGTCTTTATCCTGCAGTAATGAGATGTAGTCGAGCTTTGCATCTTCCATGATCGGTTTGAACAACTCGAAGTCAAGACTGTGGTCGTCGATGTAGAACATGCCTCTATTGCCCATGGCCGCCCTTATTCGTAGTACGGTCTTACGAATCTCATCAGCATCGCTGATGAACCCTGGCACCTGATTCGACCATACGTTAACAGTGAGAGGAATGTAGCTGTCCGATTCCGGTTCGCTTGCAAGAATTTCGCAGACCTTGAAAACTCCTCCGTCGAGCTCATCGCGCCTACTCAAATACTCCATCTTGCGCGCATATCTCTTGTTCAGCTCATACAGGTGGATGATCAATCGAGTATCCGGCCCAACTATTTCACTGCCTAGTCTCAGCAGCCTGTCTGCGAGATTCGTTGATAGCTCAAGATCTTCTAGATTGCGGGAGAGTCGCTTGTGGGTCGCATGCAAGTTAATCTTCTCGTCCAGCGCCTGAGAGATATCAGTCAAGTTGACTGATCTAGACTTGCTAATGCCTAGCAACATGCTATGAATGAACTTGATGCCGACTTTTCCTAGTTCGGGACCAAGGTGATCGGAACATAGGAGCTCAGCGAATTCACTGATGCTTAATTCTGATTGGGCTTTAGCCATAAAGTTAGTTTGATCTTCACCCATTTTCTTGCAACTGTTAAAAGCGAATATTCACCCATAATTTAGCTTCGCTAATCAACGGTTTCCGGCAATTTTGGGGGAGAAAATTCCTCTTCAACTGCAGCCAAACTGGTTCCGCGCGTATAATGACTCTTATTTCTCATACGCAGACAGATTGATGGTCGACATCGATATTTCTTATTCAAAAAAAAGGTTCGACGAAGATGGCTTCGTCATCCTCAGGCACTTTATCGACGCCGAACAAGTCAAAGAGATCTGCAGGCGAGCGGAAATTATCCTCGCCACGCGCACAGAATACTCAGACCGCTACACCAACATCACAAAAGGCCTGGAAAAAGTCGATGACTATTTTGAGGATCTAATGAGACGAGGACCGCAGGTCGCCATCCTAACGGAATTGCTCGGCACACCACCCGTGCCCATAACCTCAAGCTTTTTTACGAAGAACAAAACCAGTGAAGAGGTAAATCCTCATTCGGATGCCATATATGGAGGTGTAATCTGGGTCGCCATAGATCCTACAAATCGTGAGAACGGTTGTTTGCACTTCATTAAAGGCTCACATCTTAAGGAGGAAGAATTTTCCTATCTTCGTCCCCACGAACCCAATGACCTCTCCTCTCACCCCGACGTCGTCGAAGCAATAATGGAACCCGGCGATATTGTCTTCTTCCGACCAACTACCGTGCACTGGTCAGGACCAAATCACAGTGGTTTACCGAGGAGAGGTTTCAACTGTTTTTATACGGGTGACCCAAGGAATGCAGGTCAGGAAAAAGAGCTTTGGAAGCATCTGGCCTAGATTCATCGTTGTTCGCCTTATCGTCGCACCCGATGCCCGCCATCCAAGTTAAGGATTTCTCCTGTAAAGTATGCGCCAGCACGACTACATAACATAATCGCAACACCAGCTATGTCCTCTGGGCCACCATAGCGGCGCGCCGGCAGCCTTTCCAACTCAGCCTTAAAAGTTTCTGACTCTGGGTTCTCCCAAGCGCCTCTTGTCATCTCAGAATAAAAACGGCCCGGTGCTATCGCATTAACCCGGATATGATCATCAGCCAATGCCAACGCGAGTTGCGGTGTAAGGTGTTCAAGGCCTTTCTTGCTGGTCGAATAAGCCATAACATGAGGAAACACCTCACTAGCAGCAACCGTGCTGATGAAGACAACGCTTGAAGGGGACTCCACACTCGCTTGAGTACGCAAAAGGTCCAGCAGNGACTGCGTNAGGAATAANGGNGAGCGCAAGTTGAGATCTAGNGTCCTNTCCCAATCTTCAACTNTCAGATCNTCAATGTATGCTCCNGTACCAATCCCCGCATTATTNATNAGNACATCGATGTGTTCTTCCTGGTCATGGATCACNTTTGANAGCGCCTCNACCCCNTCNATCTCAGACAGATCCCCTTGAACTGGAATACACTTNCCATCGGAAAGTTGTGAAAGCTCNTCCGCCTTAACGATNAGCTTCTCTTCTGAGCGTGCNGTGATATAAACCCTTGCTGCGCCGGCCTCAAGGAAACCTTGGGCCATATAACTTCCAAGCCCCGTCGAGCCGCCTGTGACGACACAAACTTTGCCGCTCATTGAAAAAAGGGTTTCTATCATTCAGTTCTTAGGTAGTCGAAAAAAGAAGAGCAACTAATAAGTTACTTATTAGTTGCTCTCTAATTTACTGTGCGGACTCTCTTTTAGCAGAATCGCTAGAAATTAGGTGTCCATCTGAGTATCAATCCATACTCACGGTGATTAGTAGGCGAGCCTAGGAAGACTTGACCACCAAAACCACCTGACGCTACGAATTCGTTCAGGCCAATTTCATCCAAAAGNTTGTTTGCNTAAAGCATTGCAGACCACTGTTCATCTTTTGAAGTCCATGTCACAGACGCATCCAGACGATCGTATGCTTCTATCTCATATAGATCGACGTTTCCAATCGTCGGGTACATATCACCGTTATAAGCCCANGTACCTAAGAAACTCAGATTACTACCATCTGACAATCCCATATTGTGCAGAATGCTTATAGCAGCCTTATGGTTCGCTTGGCTGGGTAACTGGTTACCTGTTTGATCTTCNGGCAATTCATAAAAGCTCTGCGTCGGCTGTCCTGTTTCAAAGTCGATATGGTCGTAAATACCGTACTGTGCAGTCGGGCTACCTAATATTACCGACGAGTGTCTTCCTATTTCCGAATCGGTGTATGCATAAAAACCAAGAATGGTCGTATTGTCGCTAAGGGCATAACTGTATTCTACTTCTACGCCATAAACATCGGAGTTAGGTATGGCCGCGATGTACTCAGCGAGCGGAGTAGGATTGGCCGGATCAGGAGTAAACCCGCCAGACAATTCNTGCAGAGCTGCGAGATGCATTTTGTCGTAGTCCATAAAGAATGCACCGACTGCCAACTGCAAACGACCATCCAAATACGTTCCTTTTACTCCCAGCTCGTAATTGATTAGCGTTGACTCGTCAACGATCGTCGGTACCCCAGGCACTGGTGGTGATGCAAAGTTGAAAACACCTGGCTTATGGCCCGTAGANACGCGACCATAGATCAAATTATCGTTTTCGGTCCTGTANTCCACTGACAGATGGCCCACCACCTGATCCCACTCTTCCGGCGTATCAAAACCGCCATCCTGGAACCCGACAACAACGGGAACACCTATGAACGAGAACATGAAAGAACCCTGGAAAGTGTTAGGCGGCTGTTCTTTCTCGTCCTCTAACCAACGCAACCCACCTGAAACCGTCCATTTTTCATTGATTTCGTAATCGAGATTAGCAAAAACCGCTTTTGTCTCATTACGTGACCCAGTTCCAAATGGAACGATAGCCCTGAGATCACCAACTTCTCGACCTCTCAATCCGAATTCGCCGGGACAGTACCAAAAAGAACCATCACCGGCATCCGTCGTAGGCAAACCGAACAGACCACCAACCACATTATCGATATACGATCTACAATCTGATACTGGAACACCAAATACGCCATCCAATGCTGCCGCAGCTTCGTCAGGGTTAACAAATCGGAAATCATGACTGTATTCAAAACGAGTTAACTCAAATTGGACTTCACTCTCGTAACTAAAGGCCCCGACGATAAGGTCCATTTTGTCATTTATATTCCAGGTCAAGAGTAGTTCATGAGACTCTTCTTCGTATTCGTAAGGGAGGTCGTAGGCCCTATCTATAAAGGGGACCCCTCCATCAGTAGAGAGTTGATGATTATCAGCCTGGCCAACACGAGTCGTGTAGTCACCGTCTCTGAACACATACTGGTAAACATCATTATCGGAATAGGTGTATCGCAGCTTCAGATCATCAGTGAACGCGTACTCAGCGTAAAAATTGATCATNTCAGCTTCGGAATCCTCAAAACCTGTCCTATTCATAGCGACTTTATTCTCTATATCACCACACCTCATATACGGNACGCCCACCGGACAATCAGCATCNCCAGCCGGGTTTTGAGTCGCNTAAAGAAAGTTAGTATTGTCGTCTAAGNTCAGTTCAAANGGNGGTTGGTTACCCACAGAATAGGCACCNACGANCTGGATTTGCGGATCAGTTGTGTTGAGGTTTGCAAGGCCCACTTGCGCAGTCGGAATTCCTTGATCGGTGACCCTAGAGTAACGAATATTGCTGTCGAAACGATCCGTCTGGAATCTGAACTGAACAGCATAGAAACGCTCGTCAGGGGCATTAGTGTCTTTCCCCAAACCCACATTATCTTGATAGCCATCACCGTCATGCAGACCGCCGGTTATTCTAAAAGCTAGGTTGTCGGTGATCGGGCCACCAAAGGCAAGATTGAGACGCTGCTGGTTGTAGTCATTGGCCTGTGCCATCACTTCAACATCCCACTCTTGAGTAGGCTTTTTATAAACGTAGTTAATCGAACCCGCTATCGAGTTTCTGCCATTGAGAGTCCCTTGGGGCCCTCTGGCGACTTCAACTCTCTCCAGATCAAAACCACCACCGGGAGCGGTGCCATAAACTCCGATGGTATAGGCCCCGTCTATATACGTTGCGACTGAACGGTCCCCATGATCTATACCCGCATTACGAGTTCCAATACCACGCAGAGACGTGCCATTACCAACCTGGTCATGAGTTTCACCGAATTGGAGACCGGGGACAAGCAGCTGGAGCTTATCTCTATCCTGAATGCCGAACCGCTTCAGTGTATCCTCTGTNAACCCAGTAATCGTCATGGCNGTATCCATGACACTTTTCTCTGTCCGCTCAGCGGTGACTACGATTTCTTCAAAATAGCCTTGNTCNTCGTCGCTTTCAGCGAAAACCTGNCCNGCNAAAGTAAATCCCAANANAGCTACGANAATATTTTTCAAAACAAGCGTNCGTCGGATGGTTGNCATTNGCCCCTCNCCTNTTAATTCGTATGGTTTTTATATGCTTTTGGCTTTAGAGACTCAAATCTACGGAGACAGTTTTCCCCCATTTTTAAANAGAANAATTATGGGTGAAGTTATGCCCANATTTGTTGACCCTTTAGCTGCCTGTTTATAGGCTCACGCAGTAACAACCCCTCTNCGGTCGTCGGTCGAACGAAATGTCGAGAATTATCTGCTGCCTCTTTATATTTATCTGGACTCCAAATAAAGTTTTAGCAGATTTTCTTGAAGACTTGGACTTCAAACACGGAATCTCATTCTTTCACGAACTGAAATATCCATCAGACTATACCCACCTAGAATACCTNAATCCGGAAGCGCCGAAGGGTGGAAAACTGGTACTACCCTGGGGGTTTTCATTTGACACTTTCGCTCCCCTGTCATTAGGAGAAACTGGTGCACCTTCNGGTTACCACTTTCAAGATGAGCCTCTCATTGTTCGGGGCGGGGATGAGTTCGCAGCCTTCTATGGCNGACTGGCTGACGGCATTGCTGTCCCAGAAGACAAAATGGCTATCGTATTCAGAATCCATCCGGANGCNGTCTGGAGCGATGGTGTGCGAGTGTCGGCTNATGACGTCGTCTATACNTTCGAGCAGAATATGAGTCAGATCGGTGCAGGTTATTTCTTCAGTTTTATCGATTCGATAGAGGCAATTGATAATCAACACGTTGCAATAAGACTTAATACGCCGCTGACTTATGACCACGTCGCCCTGATTCAATATCAGGGGATCATGCCCGAACACTATTGGCGAGAAAGAGATCCAACTAAGCATACGCTAGAGCCACCCGTCTACAGCGGTCCTTACCGCGTCAAAGATGTAAAGTTTGGCAGGTATATTGAATACGAGCGCCGAGAAGACTATTGGGGCTGGCACCTACCCCTCAACAAAGGCCGTTACAACTTTGANTCNATACGTTACGAGGTTTATCTGGACGCAACNGTCGCNCGACAAGCTTTCCTCAACGGGCTACTCGATATANTGGATGTCGATGACATTCGCCATTGGGTTAACGCTTTCGAAGGTCAAAAAATGGCACAGGGCCTTATAAGAAAGGCGCGCAGAAACTACGGAATATGGGTTGGCATGGGTAAAGCTTTTGTTTTGAACAGCCGTCTACCTCGACTAGCTGACAGACGGGTTAGGAAAGCGTTGACTCTCTCTCTCGATTTTGANTGGATCAACCAGAAGTTCTACTATGGCGATCGTATACGTGCCAAGAGTTTCTGGCCCGACACCATCCTTGAGGCAAAGGGTATACCATCGGCAGATGAGCTAAAACTTCTGATAAAATTCAAAGATGTGCTGCCAGCTGAAATTTTTGAACAACCTTTCGAGNTGCCAACAGCAGGCAGCGACACAACATTTCGAAACAACCTGATTGAAGCAAAACAACTTTTGGAGTCCGCCGGTTGGCGAATCAAGAATGGGGAGCTGAGAAACTCGTCGGGTCAACATTTCACACTGGAATTGCTTTCNTATGATGCAGCGAATGCACGAATCTTGTTGCCATGGTTCAATTCCCTGAATCAACTCGGTATCTCAGCAAACGTCAGGCTGGTAGATATAAGTCAGTACACCAATCGCATGCGTAAACATGACTATGACGCGTTTGTGCAAAGCTATGACTTTGTCATTCCCCCAACTCTTGAAGCACGCTCAAATTTTCATTCCAGCGCTGTTATGGGCGAAGGTTCTCGAAACTACACTGGCGTAAACTCTCCTGTGGTTGATTATCTAATTGAAACTGCAGAGCAAGCAGTGACGCTCGAAGAGCTTATAGCCGCAAGCCGCGCACTTGATCGAGTCCTTATGTGGAACTACCACTTGATTCCTTTATATGCCTACGATGCGCGTCGAACGATACACTGGGATAAATTCGGCCGTCCACCACACCCCAAGTATCGACCCGCATATCCAGACGGTTGGTGGTACGACAAAAACAAAGCTGCACGAGTTAGTGCGGCCAGTAAATAGTATCTCTAGGAGGACTGTTGACTAGATATATCACGCGTCGACTTTTGCTGATCTTTCCGACTTTAATCGGCATCATCACGCTAAATTTCTTTATCGTCCAATTGGCCCCTGGCGGTCCGGTTGACCAAATGATCGCTCAATTAACAGGTCAAGTTGCCGGAGCAACAAGTCGTGTAGCCGGAGCAACAAGTGCACCGCAACCAATCGAAAGCACAACCCAATATGCGGGAGCAGTAGGCCTAGACCCAAAACTAATTAAAGCAATCGAAGAACAGTTTGGATTCGATAAACCACTGCACGAGCGCTACTTCAGAATGTTGAAGGACTATTTG
>NZNP01000101.1 GCA_002694945.1 Gammaproteobacteria bacterium | reverse complement strand
CTTCTTCTTCACCCCGTCGAGACCACCTCCGCGTGTGTCGTCGTCGCCGCATCGCTTTAAAGCGGTAAAGCGGTTTCGTCGAGAGAGAAAAGGTCACCACCAACGGGGGGGTACATATACATATATATATATATATATTGAAAACGGTGTGATTTTGGTGTAATTTTGGGGTATGTTTGAAAGAGGCATACTTCGACTCTAATCCAAATTTTATTTAGGGTTTCAATCATGAAAGGTTTGGAAGTAAGCTTTTTAGGAGAGGAAGTCCGCGGCCCCAAACTTTTAACTACATTATTTGAGACTTTCAGCGTAGTCATCATCAACTTAAGTTGGCGTTTCGACGAGTAGGGATCACTTAGCTACCTGTTCTCATCTAGAATCTACCGGTGCGTATTCATAACGTCACATTTTGTTCGTTCGTGAATCGCTGTTCATTGTGTATTGTACCCAAAATTTCTGTGGAAAAATGGCCCGTCCACGAGCCGCGGTTTCCGCTCCTTTGTTCCCGACAATGCACACCACATTTTATTCGATTCGTCCTCGCGTGATGCGACCGAGGATAGGCGTTCACGTTTTGTCTTTTGTGATGCGTGAGCGTTTATTTATTCCCTTCGTACACAGAGGCCGGTGTCGTTTTGTCAAAAAGTTCTAAGCTTCCTTCGTGCGACGAGCTTCCCATGTTACATTTTCCTCGTAGTCTATTATCACTCATCAAGAACGAAAACGTTTGTTTGCTTCAGTGACCACAGGGTATACTGCGATCTGTTTGTTCTTTGCTTTTGTCTTCGGTCGTTTGTCGCAGAGATTCTTTAGGGAGAAAGTGCACGTGAAATGTACCGTTCGCTGAGAGCTTCGCATTTCGTCGCGATTTCTTTCCTCGCCATACTTTCAACTCGTGATGCGATTGCTCAAAACTGTGATGGGCGATGTGATGTCGACAATGAGTGCAGAGATGATTGGAAGTGGGGAATTAAGAATCGAGACTTTCAAAAGCCAAAAAATTACCCATTGAGTGCGTGTCTCTGCACTCGTTGGAAAGGCAGTTGCGACGTGACGGTTGGACATGGAAGAGCACTTCAAGGGCTTTACAGTCGACATGATAATAACAAGAAGGATCGGGTGTGGTACTTTGGTTATACAAAATCAGACACTGATCTAGCTTTTGTTGACGATACAAACACGGACGTNNTTACCACAAGTTGGACACAGCTAAATGTGGATTGGGAATTTATTTCTGAAGACGATAAATATCTCGTGGGCTGGGAAAGTAAACACTTTAATAATGATAACGATAGGAAATACAGGCTCCATTTTCGTTATCTTGCCAATGGTTGGACTCAAACTAATTGTGAAACAACTAATTATAACTCGCCCGATGGTGTATACAAGGAGCAAACGGATGAGGATATGTACATTGTTGGCATTAAAACCGAATGGCATTCAAACGACCAGGACCGTAAGTTCAAACATAAAGCATGTCGAATTTCTCCGCCTCCACCACCGCCGCCGTCGCCACCACCTTCGCCACCACCGCTACCGCCGCCACCGGGTGGTGATAATACTGTTGATAATATTGGTACAGACCTGGAAGTCTCAATCGATAATCCAGCAGATAGAGTTACNGATAAAGAGTTTAATTTCAACATNANGGTTACCGACAGCGAGTGCGGCNAGGACGATTGCTTTGGCACTGTGAATAACGTTGAAATCAACACAGCGAAAGGGCTGAAGTGTGAAGCGTACGTTAAAAAGACTGGGGATGATACTTGTGACTACTCAACCGCAGCAACCCACGCGCCTTGCCTGAAGTGGGANAATTTTTTTAANGGAAATAAACTCGGCGAGACGCGATTCAGCTTCAGTTCGGCAGACTCNACCGGCGTCAAACAAACTGGGGAGTACGAGATCAAATACAACTGTTACTGGCACTTCGCTGATGGTACAAAAGTTCCGAATTCGGGAAATCCAGTGGGCACGGATTCATTTAATTCTTTGCACNTTTTTACAGTTTCAGACGGATGCAGCGATGTGATGCAATCTACTATCGAAACGACGGGCACTGATCGAACGACGATGCAATCTGTTGCGCGTTTGCTCCTTTTGTCTTCGCCTATTTTTTTGAACATCGATGCTTGTCATGACAATGACATCGACGTTGCAAAAGAAGAGGTGTTTCGAAAATACGACATCAGCCCTATGGACGGTAAGCTTTCCCTCAACGAGTTGAGATATGCGTTTGAATCACACGACATGCAAACGACATATCTCGACCACCTCGAAGGCATTGATGATGTTAAACTTGTTACAAATGGCGGTCTTTTGCTTCAGGATATCATGAATGTCGTGGANTTGCCGAATATGTGCTATCTCAGGGGTGGAAATGGTGTCATCGAAAATGATCTTTACATGACTGACTCTACGTATTCAATACCTGATTGGGAGGAAAGCACTTGTATCGATCATAAAGAGCACGTGGAGGTGTCGTGGGGTTTTGCGAAAGAGGTGCAGAATGGAGATTTTATGTGCATCTTCACCGATGGGTTTTTATACAAAACTGTAACCGACAAGGCTGTAACGAGCATAACAGACGATCGTCCCGCCGTGGGTACCGGCGCCGATGCTGTAAACCTCAGAACACAAATACTTTCTGATGAAATCGAAACCGACAAAGATCTCATATTAACGTTTGATTTTGCTTCCAGCGCTATCATGACGTGGATCAACCTCGGTGACCAAGACTCGATAACCGCAGGCGATCTTTGGAGAGGAAAAGGTGGGCCAACCGAAGACGATGATGATCTGGACAAGTACTTTCGAATAAAATCTGATCGAACGCTGGAAGCTAGATTTTCATATCATCATAATGAGAAGAAAATCTCAACGACAGACCAAGTTCAAAGTTCAAATTGGCATCACGTCGCCATGGTGTTAAATATAAAATACGGGTTTTCGATTTTTCTAAACGGTATACGTGTCGAGCATATGGATGTTCAAGATCCTACACACATTGATTTCCACTTTTTGACAAGTGGAAGTATACATGCACAGAGAAAGTATACGATATGCGGAGCCACCAGCTTGAATTATGCCGATTACCGCATCTACACTGGTGTGTTGTCCAGCAAACACGTGGAATCTATTCATAGTTGCAATTGCGTGGGAGGTGATTGCAATAATGAGCCGAGTGACGCGTGCGCTAAGCTCGCGCACGCAAAACCTCAATCTCGACGCATCTATTGTATTTTACCAGAATTTCAGGTCGGTACTTCTGATGATTTTGTNCCNCCTTGCATCACNGGCTTGTATTATAACGGTGCTGTNATCGATGTGAATGTGCTCAACTCGCAAAAAGGNGTCTTATTTTCTTTCCGCGACACTGCTTTGGGTGAATCGAACTTTGAAGTTCTGAGAGCGCGGAAAAGCCCAGGTCCCGTCATGAGCCATCCTGATGCAGTCGTGTTGATCGATGCAGACGTCCAGGGATGTGCGCGAACTTTTTCATCGATTACTTTCTTTGATGACGAAGCGATAAAAGAACCCGGGTACGTTTGGGAATACATGATAACCACGAAATATAAAGATGCGGTTATATTGTCTGATCCCATCACGTACGTGACGCCGTGGTTTAGCGTACTCGAAGGCATCGTGCTTGTCGGTAAAACGGAATCCCCGGTTAAAAACGTACGCGTGTGTGCGGGTTTTTTAAATCAACAATCACAAAACGGTTGGGTGCCGATGCGTGACGACATTTCGTATGCGAGTGGCGAGTACGTCGTCAAAGTTGGTAATTCGGATCAAGAAGAATCCGTCTTTATCGATTTCGACGGATCTGAATCAGGAATTTTCGATCCCGGACCTTGGATTCGAATTCAGTATCGCAACGATAAATACACGTCCTCAAATGCTTGGAGCAACACTGGAATGAGTAATTCGAATAATCCGGCGTATTCGGATGATTTCTCGCTGAAACAATCGCAATCGTTCATCAATGGTGTTTTGGATGCGGCAAGTGATGTTCGTCAACGCTTCGTTTCTCGTGGGAGAAGGAGCACTGGGTGGACGTATAGTTCTAACAGCATGTGTGCTAAAGGCTTCAACGGGAAAGATTATTGCAAGCGTTTTGGCGAGGAAAAGACTTTGATTGGCAAAGACGCCGTTCGTGTACCTGGAATATCGCACTCGGTTNCCAATTTCAACGTGTTCGACAATCCAACCGATCGAGGAACAGATCCCACGGATGAAAATGATGATAGTTGGAGGAGATCTGAATTTTATTTTCGAAACACGGGTTCGGAGAAGATTCTCCCTATTCAAGGTATTTTTTCCACGGATGTGGATAAACCCGACGAAAAAAAATACTTCCCACTCAAAACCGATTCTGCACCTTCTGATACGTGGGTTAAAGTCCAACTTGGCGACATTCTTCTCCCTTCGATACCGCTCGGAGAAAGCGTGGGCACCAAAACGAATCTGGCGAAATACGTTCAAGTGTCGCACTCGAACAACAATAGAGGAAGTTCAGCCTTCAAAACGACAGATTCAGATCCCGGGACTTTTACTGAATTGGACAACAACGAGTGGGTGAGCGTGCAGTTGAACAAGTTCAGTAAAATTTTTACAGTCCGCGTGTGTGTAGATTCTGGTTCAGAAAATGCAAACTTGGTTGTTCGTACGCTCGATTACCCCGATCCAACGGATAGTGGTGACAAAGGTGCCATCTGCATCAAGAGTGATGGGTTAGACGCTGAGCCCACATTCTCTTCGGGTTTTGTACATGTTTTCACGTGTAAAGGCACATCGCTCGCGGCGTACTCAGGCCAGTCCATCACCGTCAAATCGTTGGGCACTAATACCATTAAGATTAACGAAGTGGAGGTTCACGGAACCGAGATTGAGTGCCCTTTTAACTCATTTTCGGATAACGACGGCAACTTTGAGATTGAATTGTCCGACCCCTCCGGTATAGTTCCGAAAAAGGCACACGTTGCCAGCTTTGCACATAAAGCGGACATTTTTGATCCGTCNGATAAGAAACTCTTTGAGTTGAATTCAACGAAAACGCCAACTGCGTACTTGATGTCAATTCAAGTTAATGCTTCTCGAAGCGAAGCGAATTTGGGTGTTCCCTTAGCGTCAATGCAATCAAATACATCCGGGCACAAACGTACTGGTATAGATGCTCTAGTTCCGGCCTCACTAGGAAGATCAGGACACTTGATCGCAGATTTATTAACAAACGGATGGGTTAAAAGTGATTACGGCTCACCTTATTATTACTTGCGCGGTAATTTGTGCTTTGTACAAGGTGTGATCAAAGATGGGAATTTTAACGCTAATGATCCCAACGATCCACAAAATCTGATGCTACAACTTCCATCAAATTGTCGTCCGCTCAACGGATCCCGACTGATTTTCAGCGTGAATAATGACGATGTACCCGCCAGAGTGGAAGTTCAGGGTGATGGAAGGGTTTATTTGAGAACACAACCACGACAAGGCTGGATTAGTTTATCCGGCATTGTTTTTCCGTTCCAATTCAGTGGAACAACCCCTGGCGAAGCTTACACAAAGGAACATCTCTCGTTAGAANATGATTGGAAGTATGATGAGTCGTGGGGGCAGCCATACGTTTATGTCTCAGATGGTGAATGCTACGTGCAGGGTTTGATAAAACTGCAGCCTGGAACTACACTGCAAAGCGACTCTTTTATAGCACGACTCGATGAAAAGTGTCGTCCGGAAACGAGACACGATTATGCCCTGCTGATTGATTCTTCGAATCAAGTTTCTCGCGTGCAAGTGAAACCGGATGGTAAAATCATAATGTGGTACAAACCCGGATGCATTTTACCCACTGAAGGAATCATTTTATCTGGAATTTCTTTTCCAACGGGAGATGACAACAGAATGCCATTGCCTTTGATAAGTGGTATAGGATATAACAGAGATGGTGAGGAGGGATCTATCACTGTACGTAATGGCGTGTGCTTTGTTGAAGCAATAATAAGAGACGACTCCAGAAAGGGTTCTAATTGGGGTCTCATTGCCCAACTTCCCGAAACTTGCCGTCCGAAACAAAGACTTATTGTTAACTCTTGTAATAATTGGCACCCGGCACGTGTGGATGTGTACCAGGATGGTAAAGTGAATGTGACCGGAAGGGTAAGTGCATGGTTAAGTTTGACTGGTATTTCTTTCCCAATCAAGACCAGTTCTGACAATATTGACGACAACACCGACATGGTCGTTGACAAGTCGGAATTCGTCACATACATCAAAAGTCGCAACACCGCATACTCTAACGCGCATGTTATAATCCCAAATGATGCATGGAGTGTTTTGGATACAGATGGCAGTGGTAATCTGGACGAATCCGAATTTTCTGAAGCCGAGGCCTCGTTTAATAATGGCCACATCTATGGGAAGCTTTGGGCCGTTTACGAAGCTGAAGAGACCAAACACTTGACGCAATTCCACTTGACAAACTATGAAAAAAGTACTGCCAACGTAGCGGTTTCGCTGGTACCCGTTGACAACGCTACAATGCCTCATTTCCAAGAGGATTGGCAAACGTGGTACGATAAAATGTGTGAATCGTCTGGTTTATCCTTTGAGCCCGTAACCGCTGTCGCTGATGACACGTCGTTGGCATCCATCGTGGAAGGAAGTTTATTACCCGAATCAAAGAAGTTTTTCCTCACATTCGTGACTCTACTTAATAATGATCGTTTTGAACTCAAAGATTACATTGCTCAAAGTTCAGATGAATCGCACGGTATGTTGACTAGCGTTATCCCCCAACTTGAAGTACATGCGACTTTTAGACTCCCCGATGTTCCACACGTTTTCGATACGAACGAACCAAACGTTCGNGTGTTTCCTATCAAACATCTCGGCGTGGCGGGGGTTGAATTTGAAGACGAAACGAGCGTTTTGATTAGTGGTATGGTGCGCTTTCCCAGTAGCAGAACGCAGAATTACATTTGTGGCCTCCAGTTTGCAACCATTGCCGCGTACAAGGGGAGAAAGTGTGGGAGTGACAAATCCTCAAACTGCAGCCCCAAAGGGTATTTATACGAAAGTGATCCAGAAGTTTACAGTGCAGATGAGTTAGGCCAATTTGAGATTGCAATCACTCCTGGAGAAACGTGGGCATTCGTGGCTTCTTATACAGGGCATCATGTTTGTTACGGTGGCGATGCAATAGATGTTGACGCGTGCAAAATGCAATCGGCGTCGTCTGGAATCAACTTGAACGATGAAACAAAATCCGAAAACGTGTACGTTGAAGTTGAAAACATCGCCGGTGGCGAGAGTTTGATTTTTTTTGATGTTACAGAGCGTCACGTTGACATTGGTTTGTTTGCGGGTGCGTGCAAAACGCCTTACACGGATTACTCTTTGAAAATCACACCGGCGAATGGGTGCGGATCGACTGTAACTGTACAAGGCACGTACATTACAGCTTCGAGTGATTGGGAGAAAGTCGTGGGAGACGATGACTCAAGACCTTACCGACGTTGGCCGTACGCTGCTATGGATTATTACATCGAGCTCGATCAAGTTCCCGACGCGAGCTGGCTCGACGAAAATCAAATAAAAAACGATGCGTTCACGGATGCAGATGCTGCGTCGTGTGCTGCACCTGGAAGCGGGTTTAAAAAATTTTTCGAAGACAGAAATATTCTCGTGCAGACTTTGCTGTTGCTCGAAAACATCCAAGCTGATGCGAAGTACGATTATCACGGTTGGTTTTGTGCGTTACCAACGTTTGGTAGTGAAATAAGTGAAAGCACAAATAGTCCATTCAAAGCAATCGATTCAGACGAGGTTTGCCTTGCTACAGGAAATGGAGACTTAACGCTTGAACATCTCATCGGCACATCTAATATAGAGTATTCTGGGCTCAATGATGGTGACGTTTCGGAGAAGAAGTACGTCGCTTTGAAAATTTTTGAGGCGCACCAAACTGCTCCCCAAATAATTAAGTACTGTTCTACTTTTAGTTCAACAATAAACGGCGTATCGACTGATCTTGGAATCTCGGTTCGAATTCAGGAAGATGTTGGACCGCAAAGTTCTAATGTGTGTCACTCGAACAACGAGCCATCTTCGGACTGCTTGTTCACGAATGTTGACGGAAACACTGGATATTTACAATTTTCTGACTCGACGGCATCCTTCGAAATCGATTCCGCGGGAGCATTACCAAACCTCGTGAGTCCGCACAGACGTAAATTTTTGGCGCGACTCGAAAGGAACGACGGATGGTTAGTTACAAATTTGGAGATACACCGTGAGCTCGTTCCTCTTGCTTCTAAAATACGAGGCGAAAGTTCTGATCCAAACGCGCGATATGTCTCAGACACA
>NZNP01000100.1 GCA_002694945.1 Gammaproteobacteria bacterium | reverse complement strand
GATGTTTTGTGCTTAATCTGTTGTTAGTCGGCTTTGCGGTTAATGGAGTATTAATCCACTGACACAATATACTTCCGTTGTTGCGAAGGGAGAAAAGTACTCCGTTTGTTATTTTAGTTGTGATCGATTTTAATCAGAGTTAAGCCGTTGACGAGGAATTAGCAATGACCGAAACAAGTATTGAACTTTTGCTGTCCAGCCTTAGTTCGTTATTCTTTCTTTTTCTTGCTCTACTTACCGTCTGGAAAGGGGTAAACGTAGTTCCACAGTCAGACGAATATGTTGTGGAGAGATTTGGGAAATACACTAAAACGTTAAAAGCGGGCTTAAATTTCATCGTACCATTTTTGGATAAAATAGCGCACAAGGTTTCTATTCTTGAGCGCCAGCTTCCAGAATTTACCATTAGTGTTATCACTAAAGACAACGTCGAGGTACAACTCAGAGCAACAGTTTTTTATCGCGTGCTTGATGCGGCAAAATCTGTGTACCGTATACAGGATGTTGATAGGGCTATAGACACTGAGTCAACATCGATTGTGCGTTCCGCTGCGGGTCGCCTGGATCCGGACTCGTTGCAGTCCTCGAGAGAGTCAATGAATGATGAAATTGCTGACAATTTGCGAAGAAAGGCTGATGAGTGGGGCCTTAATGTCACCTCTACGGCGATAACCGATGTAATCGTTGACGATCAAACAAAAGATGCGCAGAGACAACAGCTTAATGCCGATCGCGAGATGCGAGCGGCTATTGCGAGAGCAGAGGGTGACAAGAGATCGGTTGAACTTGCGGCGGAAGCGCAATTGTTTGAGGCGGAAAAGCAGGCTGAAGCGATAAGGGTTACTGCTGATGCTGAAGCTTATGCGATCAAGGCAAAAGCTGAGGCAGATGCAGAGCAAACTCGTGTTGTCGCGGCGGCTATTGAGGATAATGGCCAACCAGCGATAGATTTCGAGATCGCTAAACGGCAAGTAGGGGCTTTGGCGGAAGTAGCCGCAGGGGAAAGTAGTAAAGTCATGTTTCTGCCTACTAACGTTACCGAGATACTGGGCTCAGTAACTACAGTGTTCGAAACAATAAATTCGAGGCGCTTAAATGACAATTGATTTATTGAATTACTGGCTCATGTTGCCAAAAGTCTGGATTATTTTGGGAATTTCTCTTGTCACTTTCGAACTGCTTATAGGTACAGGTTATATTGCCTTGTCTTTTGGTGTTGCAGCGATGTTGATGGCAGCGGTATTTTTTTTCCAGGGTATTTTTGAGTTCGGGGTGATCAACGATTGGATAGAAGCTGGCTTTTTGTACGGGCTGCTGTCTTTCGTCGCTATTTTGATACTCAAGCTTGTCGCTAAAGAGCAATCGCCTGAGCAAGATATAAACAAATATTAAAACCCAGACAATTCAGGAATTGAAATGACCGTAAGTGTTTTACTTGAAGGAACTTTAAAAGATGGAGAGCGAGATGGGTTTACCGCATTGCTGACCGAAAAGTTCAGGTTGACTAAAACCTTCGATGGGTTCCAGACCATTGACCTTACCTACAATGTGGAAGATCCCAACAACTGGGTGATAACGGAACTGTGGGACTCTAAAGAAGACTACGAAAAATATCTAAAGTTTAGGCAAGAAGATGGAACATTGGATGACGTCGCATCTGTTTGCGCTAGCGGGCCCTCGGTACGAATTTTCGATATCGTAGACACTTCTTCATAGCACCCCTGTCGATGACGCTCGAGTGCAGCCGCCAAGGAAGTATTTAATTTTTCGTATTCGACCTTATGTCTGGTTTGAACAGGGCGTAAATCGATCATAAGTTGGTTTCATTAAGAATCTTCCTGCTAAGACGGTTATTATAATCTTTAGCTATGGTTTGAGATCGGAAGAGGTTTGGTATTTCTATTAGCGTTACAAGTGCGAGTATTAATATCCCGGCGAGGAAAGCTCTAATCTGAGGATCTTGGAAGGGGGCGGTAAATATTAATATTACCCCGCCTAGAGAGAGAGATAAATTGATGCAACCGCGGAGATATTTTTCCAAATAAAAGTGATGTAGCCCCCCCAAGAAAAAAAAGTTAAGCACCGCGTAGGTGTCTGGGTCTTTATACTGTTCGCTAAAACGTTTGAAATAAATTTTCCTATTAGCCTCATCAAGTCCTCCGACTAAGGTTCGCAGATCCTCTTCTTCTTGCTCTACTGCATCAAATCTAAGTCTGAACGCTTCAAACATGATTTTTCTCCGTGAAAGGATCGATTTCTCGTTCAATCTTATCTGGATCACTACAGCGTTTTAGTCTGTCGATAACATAGGGGATTGCTGCAAAAAATCCGATGGTTCGTATTGCCTGTTTTGCGTATTCTGAGCAAGTAGGCTCGAAATTACAGTCAATGTTGAAGAGCTTAGCCCCTCCGCCTTTGCTCTGATAATAGGTGATTACCTTACAAGCCATCTCAGACAGTAAGGAATTCAACGCCCTAAAGTCACGATTACTGATTCTCTCGACCAAAATAAGAGAAATCTTTTATTTTCGATTGTTTGAAATACAAGTTGCCAACCGTCAGCGGCTTCTTTATTTAACTCGGCCTCCAGTTTTTTTATAGGAATCCCAGAGGAACCTAGCAAAATTGTCCCACAACCGCCTTCCATTATGTGCAGTACCTTGTACTCTTTGTAGGCCATATCCTTTTATCCTTTTTAAATTAAAAGACCATCTTGTTGGCAAACGTATTAAATTATGTCGAAGGGTTCAATGGGAAATAAAAAAAAGTAAAAGTAAAAATAAAAATAAAAATAAAAATAACGATGACCTTTTCAATACCACCAAGATTCAATAATTTATGACTTCTAAAATATTGATTTTCATGGAATTGGAGCGGGTAACGAGGTTCGAACTGGTGAACTCAACCTAGGAGGAATGACCGAAAGGTTTAGAAAAGAGCGGTTTTGTAAGTGATTGTTTTTACTGGAATTTGGAGCGGGTAACGAGGTTCGAACTCGTGACCTCAACCTTGGCAAGGTTGCGCTCTACCAGCTGAGCTATACCCGCTTCTCAAATGTCACGTCCATTAAAGTGCATTANATGCTAAATGGCCAGCNCAATTTGGCGTCCCCTAGGGGAGTCGAACCCCTGTTGCCGGGATGAAAACCCGGTGTCCTAGGCCTCTAGACGAAGGGGACGTAGCATTTNAAGCGGCGAATTCTATGGGGCTGCGAGAGGTTCGTCAAGCGGCGGTGTCTCTAAAGGTTAAGTGCTTTCATTATGTATAAGCGAACTTTCTTCTATCGTTTTCAGAATAGTGCGAACACTTCTTGCTAAAAGTCGTGAATGGNCTTGGTTTTAAGGACTTTAAGTCTTTATATTTGCCTCAATAAAGAATTACAGATCGAATTGACTTGCCTTCATGCATGTAATCGAAGGCTTGATTGATATCCTCCAATCCCATGGTAAAGGTTATAAATTCATCAAGTTTGATCTCTCCACCCATATACTGATCGACCATCCCAGGTAATTGACTGCGGCCCTTCACGCCGCCAAAGGCAGTGCCGCGCCAGACCCGGCCCGTCACCAATTGGAACGGGCGGGTGCTTATTTCTTGCCCAGACCCAGCAACGCCAATGATGATTGATTCGCCCCAACCCTTATGACAGCACTCCAAAGCTGCACGCATCAGATCAACGTTGCCTACACACTCGAATGAGTAATCGACTCCACCGTCTGTCATATCAACGATGACTTCTTGTATAGGAGAATCATAATCTTTGGGGTTCACAAAGTCGGTGGCTCCGAGAAGCTTGGCCATGTCGAATTTTTCCGGATTGGTATCGACAGCTATGATTCGCCCGGCTTGAGCAAGCACTGCACCCTGTACAACGCTGAGTCCAATGCCTCCCAGGCCAAAGACGGCGATTGTCGAACCCGCTTCTACCTTTGCAGTGTTGAGCACGGCGCCTATGCCCGTAGTCACGCCGCANCCCAGAAGACAGACTTTGTCTAAAGGAGCTTCTTTGCTTATTTTTGCTAATGAGACTTCGGCTGCAATTGAATACTCCGAAAAAGTAGACGTCCCCATGTAATGGAAGACCTCTTTGCCGTTGCAGCTAAAGCGGGTTGTGCCGTCTGGCATTAGCCCTTTTCCCTGAGTTTCCCGAACAGAGGAGCATANGTTCGTTTTGCCGGAATGGCAGAATTTGCACTGGCCACACTCCGCCGTGTATAGCGGGATGACGTGATCCCCAGGCGCCACAGACGTTACGCCCGGACCAACCTCGACTACCACCGCACCGCCTTCGTGCCCCAGGATTGAAGGGAATATCCCTTCAGGGTCGTCGCCTGATAGAGTAAAAGCATCTGTATGACACACTCCGGTTGCCGCCATGCGGATCATTACTTCACCCTCTTTGGGGGCNGCTACCTCCACTTCTTCAATTTCGAGGGGCTTGCCTGCCTCCCAGGCGACAGCGGCTCTTGATTTCATAGTTTATTCTCGGTGCGCTAGAGTTCGTCAATGTAACTTACTTTAGGTAAGTGGGGAAGATGTCAGAGATCGACGGTCAGACCTAGNTANAGACTTACGGGTGTACCGACGAAATATCGATCTGAGCCAAATGAGTAGTCTGCACGCTCGGCATAGTCTTCATCAGTAAGGTTCATCAATCTCGCTGAAAGTCGTGTGGTGGTTGACCATTGATAATTCATCCGTAAATGCAGTAAGTCATGGCCCTCATAACTATGCTCGTTCTGCGGATCTTCATAGTAATCGCCGATGTGTACCCATTCGAGTTGCAGGGTTAANCGTTCGTTTGGACGCCAGTCCACCCAGGCGGAGCCCATCGTCTCGGGCGCCGTGTCGATCTCGTTACCACTGATTGGCTGGTTTACCAAAGCGGGACTGTTCTCATACTGATGGCGAGCATAAGTGAATGCCATCCTGGCACTGATTGTGTTGGTAAGGCGATAAGCCAGGTCGATCTCTAAACCTCTGTGACTTGTTTCGCCGCCATCGATGTTCGTACGCGATGTGTCTCGAAAGATAAAATTGTCCTTTTCCATGGCAAAAACATTGACCGTGTAATCAAATCGCTCATTGAANCCCCTAAAACCTATTTCTGCTGCGCTCAATTCGACTGGGTCGATATCTGTAACGTCCTGAGTATTTTGCAGGCGGTAGAGCTCTGTCGCCTGCGGTGCTCGAAACCCTCTCGATAGTGAGCCGAACACCTGACGGTTATCGCTCAATTCATAAATTGCTCCAAGTTTAGGCGACCAGTCATTGAAGCTATCCCTGCGGTCTGTCGGGCGGTTGAAGCGACAACCTCCGAAGCCACATGGTGTGCCATCCTCNCGCGTGCGGCCGTCGATCATTTTGTTGTCATAATCGTAACCGGTGTGCTGAAAGCGTAAACCAGCTTCAATGGATAGTTGCTCGGACACCTCTATATTGCGGTGTGCAAATAGGCCCACTAAATGCGCTTCAACTTCGTAGTCATAATGTTTCCCTTGCGGGATGATGGTGGCAAGGAAGGGACTACCCTCAGTTGGAGATGGCTGTGTTTCTTTTAGGAACCCACGGGTATATTCCATCTCGATTCCAACNCTTAGGTCAGAAGACTCNTTGGCCCAAAGTGTCTGAAGGCCGATGCTGTCGTGACCGTTTTCCTCAATGGCCTGACCCGGTAAGAAGTGCTGTAGAAAAGTCATGTCTACCGACCGCAGATAGGGCCTCCAGGTTAGATTACCGCTGCCGAACGATGACTGAATATCGCTGATGAGGCGAAAGGAACGAGCATCTCTGTATGCTTCTGGATTTGGATTATCTCTTTTTTGACCGCTATTTTTATAAACTTCGTCACCTCGAATAAAGCCCGCAGTTTCTTGGTTAAGGTTGGTATAAGATAAAATTGTTGTCGCGCGAGGGTGCTCATGTTTTAGGAGCAATTTCTGTTGATCAAATCCAGAGTTATCCTTGTAACCTCCATCAGTGGATCCGGAAGCATCTAGTCTGAGAGTCTGGGTAGATGCGGCGTATCGCAGACGAAGGTAATCATGGGGGCCAGCTTCGAGCCTAATCCGGTTCAGACCAGGATCAATGCCAGGCGTGATGACGTTGATCGAGCCATGGAGGGCGTTTGAACCATGCACGTTGGAGCCTGGTCCTTTCAAGACTTCTATGCGCTCCGCCAGCTCGCTCGTGGATTCGAATAATTCGTTAACATTGCAGAAGCCTGGCGCTCGCAGAGAGATGCCATCTTGCATCATCAGATAAGCGCCACAGCTCCCTGCTCCTGTCAGCACAGGAGAACGGATAGCCGTTAGATGCTCCTGACCGTTTCCCCGGCTAATCCAAACGCCGGGAACTCTGTGCAGAGCTTCGTTTATGTGAATGGGACTTATTGTCTGTAATTCTTCGCTGCTCAGACTGCTAATACTCGATGCGATGTCACGCACGGGCTGTTCTTGCTTATTGGCGGTTACAACTATTTCATCGAGGAAAGGCTCTGCTGAGTAAGACGCGAGGGGTAGATTAACTAGCAGTAAGAAGACGAAAATAACGAGTGTTGACATGCAAAAAACTGATTAATTAAAGNGGGAGACTCTAAACAAATTTTCTGTATTTTAGTACTGGTTAATTNAGGACTTTTCTTCGNTGATAGGGTTTGATAGGGACCATTGACAATAGTAAAGCTTTACAGTGAACTCGACTTATGGCGACATTCAATCAAACTGAGTACGTAACAACCTACACACCCTCTTTGCTGGAGTCTGTTTCACGACAGAANCAACGATCTACTCTGGGTATTGATGGAAATACGTTGCCATTTAAAGGTATTGACGTATGGCGTGCTTACGAATTCACCTGGCTCAATTCGCGAGGCAAGCCAGAAGTGGCTGTTGCAGATTTCCTCGTGCCGAGCAAGTCAAGTCAGTTGACCGAGTCCAAATCGCTTAAGCTTTATCTGGGCTCTTATGCCAATACGACTTTTGGTCATCGGAATGAGGTTGTTCTGGCTTTGGAAACTGACCTCTCTGATGCCGTTCAGGCTGAGGTAAGCGTGAGTTTGAATGCTCCGGAGGTTATTCAACAAGAGGGGGTTGGACAATTTACAGGCACGTTGCTCGACAGTCTTGATATCGATATTAGTGATTATCGATGTCATCCGGAGTTTCTTGAATGCAGCAGAATGACTGTCGTCCGGGAAAATCTTTATACCCATCTTTTTCGATCGCTATGCCCTCTCACGGGTCAACCTGACTTTGCAAGTATTCAGATTNNGTATAACGGTCCGGAAATATCACACGAGGGGCTGCTCCGATATCTGATTTCCTACCGAGAGCATCCTGAATTTGCTGAACAGGTTTCTGAACGAATCTTTGTNGATATTTTGAACCGATGTANCCCGGAACGGCTGATTGTTTCTGCNNGTTATACAAGACGTGGCGGGATAGAAATAAATGCNCATCGTACTTTGGACGAGCAAACACCAACTGAGGTGCGTCTCTGGCGTCAGTGACTTAGTTAGTCGCCGCGTTTCGGCCACAACTTGACACGCAGCCATTTAAATAAAGTATTTGGCGTCAGGACATAAGTGTCTATCTCATCAAGCTGGGCCTGCAAAGCAGTTGGATCCTCAAAAAGAGAGCTTCTGGTTATCAGTTTTTTTTCAGGATNCAGGGTTTTGATGACCCTTGCNGGATTGCCNGCGGCTANGACGTTTGCCGGGATATCTGATGCAACCACGCTGCCGGCTCCGATTACGCTGTTCTCGCCGATGGTTACTCCCTTGCAGACTTTTGCCCCGTCACCAATCCAGACATTTTGCTCGAGAATGACAGGGCGAGTTACACCGACGACTTCCGTGCGATCATAGATATCATGCCAATCTGCATCCGTAATATAGGCGCCGGCTGCAAACATACAATTGTCGCCGATGCTGATCTTCGAGGCGGAGTCGAAGCGGCAGCCAGGGCAGATCAGNACATTGTCGCCCAATGTGATTTGTCCCTCGTGATGGCTAAAGCTCCACGTAGAAAAAGAGACTTGGCGGTCTCGGTCACTGATGATGTGGAGGTTATGCCCTGCTCGAATATGTTGACCGCTGAGTCGGACGTTCCAGGGTTTCAGTACCATTGGATAATCGCCCATTACCTCAAAGTATGGCCTNACTCGGTGTTCGACATACCAGTGTTCGANTTTACCAAACAGNCGTTTAAGCCAAAGTGGTCGATGATCAGATATCAAGGCTGTTTCTTCGAGTTAAATTTTTGCAGTTTATCAGTTGATTGGAGTATCGTTCGGGCATCAATTCATTTGCATCGATCTGGAAAAAAGTTGGACGCATTAGAAGCTATTCGAACACGTAATGCCACCTCNCGATTAACAGGTTCGGTACCGCCAGAAAGTTTGGACAAAATTCTCCAAGCGGGTTTGCGGGCCCCTGATCATGNGCTGCTTCGGCCTTGGAAAATTGTTGTAGTAGAGGGTGAAAGTCGAGCAAAGCTTGGTGCGCTTTTTGCAAAGGCTAAGTTGAATGCTGATCCGGATCAAACTGTCGAGCTGTTGGAAAAAGTTAAGCTTAAACCCTTACGTGCTCCTGTCGTCCTCATTGTCATCGCTCGGATTGCAGAACACGCGAAAGTTCCGGCGGTTGAACAGCTGCTTTCGGCTGGAGCGNTAGCTCAGAATATGTGCATAGCAGCTCATGCNCTGGGATTGGGGGCGATCTGGCGAACAGGTGATATGGCTTACGACCCGATTGTTGCCAATGGGCTCGGCCTATCAGATCAAGACAAGATCGTTGGTTTCATTTACCTCGGTGAAATTGATGGGCGACAAAAAGCTCTACCTGAAATTAAAGTGGGAGATTTCGTTTCCCGTTTGTAATGTTTAGTAAAACTGGAGGNCTGGAACAAAGCTTGAAAATTATTTTCGAGCGCCATTGGCTTGATGCGTNAGNAGTCCAAGGCTAATATTACATTTCCACCTTGGTCCTCCCGCAATGAATAGTTGTGAACCCCGCCAGGCCCGGAAGGGAGCAACGGTAACGATGAATTTATGTGCCGGGATGTGGCTAAGGTGGTCTTCAAGACCTNTTTTTGTTATTCAACGNTCATCATNAGTTACGTGACAANCGAACCGCNAACAAGGTTTAGGNCGTCTGCTCTNAAAATCCAGGTTTCAACCGAGATAAGATAGCTAGCAGATCGGATATATCAACGTGCTTAGAGTTTGATNATCTTTTCAAAACCGCTTAACCNAGAAANTGTCCACCATTAACGTCAATGGTTGCCCCAGTTATGTAGGGATTGGCTATNACGTGGATGATAGAACTCGCGACTTCTTCAGAAGTCCCAACGCGACCTAGCGGAACCCTGGAGCCTGCAACCTCAAGCATCGCAGTCCGNCGCTCTTCGGGCATTCCTTCCCACATACCCGTGTTAATGGTGCCAGGAGCTACGACATTGACTCTTTTGGGTGCTATTTCAGCTGCCAGGAAGCGGGACAGATTTTCTACCGCCGCACCTGTGCAGCCTAAAGCAGACATGTTTGGCCCATATTTCCTTGCTGGAGAACCGCTTACGAGTGTTAATGATCCGTTGTCAGTTAGGTAAGGAATTCCTTGCCGTGCGACATGGGTGTAACCCCAAAACTTNTTAAACGCCTCACTGAATTGTTCNTGNGTCTGTTCCATAAAAGGAGCAATTGTGCGGTCAGCGCCAGTTGCAGCTCCAATGATATGATCTATATCACCCACGTCATCAAATAGAGATTTGAGACCATCAACATCGTGCGTATCTAATTTGTTGAAAGAAATGCCTGAATGCCTTTCCCGACATTGGTTTATGCGATCTTCGGAGCGGCTCGCAGCCCAGACGTTAGCGCCCTCTGCANTCGCTAATACAGCAGCTGCTAATCCGATGCCTGAGGTGCCTCCAATAATAACGACATTCTGATTTTCCAAACTGCTCATCGATGTCTCCATGCTATCAAACGAAAGNATTCATAATGCAGNGCCTTCGGCCTGCCGTCTAGTACCCCAGTCCTTTGTCTTCGGTTGAAACTTAAAAAGCGGATTAGCAAAGTTGTTATCTGCGAGTTTGATGGNCTGCATCGATGGGCTTGTCGGGTTCAGATGACTTAGCATAAGCTAAGGCAGCTTTTTTGCCATCAGACATTTGAAATGTCANTCCCAGAAAAAAGTCAGCTGTCAAGATGGGATCTAGAGAACTGGTGGTAAAAGTTTGGCTCTAGGGGATGAAATAAAAAGTGCAGATAAGAGGAAGAAAGTTCGATGCGACACAATNTGTTACCGANGATAATGGGCTTGATGCTGATATCTGGTTCACTGCTTGCTGATACGAGAGTAGCTATTAAAACCAACTTAGGCGAGATTACCATTGCTTTAAACGAAGAGAGAGCTCCGATTAGCGTTGCGAACTTTCTCCGCTATGTCGATGATGATAGTTATGACAATACTATCTTTCATCGCGTGATTGCAGACTTTATGATTCAAGGCGGAGGTTTCTATACCGATATGTCGGAAGCAGAAGAAAAAG
>NZNP01000099.1 GCA_002694945.1 Gammaproteobacteria bacterium | reverse complement strand
ATAGATATCGGCAATTGCTACCGGGAAAAGGTCTCCCGTTGCTTCCACCAGACCGCCAGCGCTTTGTCCCGCCACATCGAGGCATGGCCACTCCGCATAGGGGCTTTCGCCGGTCCTGGGGTCACCATAGCCTCGGACTGCACCGTAGACAATACGCGAATTTCTTGTCCTGATCGTCTCATAGCCAACTCCTAGTTCATCCATGACCCCAGCACGCATGTTCTCCACCACCGCGTCTGCCTTTTCGCACAATTGTAAGAACACTTCCTGATCAGCCGCGGACTTGAGATCGAGACAAACGCTACGCTTGTTACCATTGACTGATGCAAAGGACGCACCATAGTCCACGCCTTCCGCGGCGACCGCTTCGCCTACAGCATGATAAGCTGCCGGATGGGGAGGCAATCGCCTGAAGGTATCTCCATCCGGGGGTTCAATTTTCACGACCATCGCCCCCATATCAGCAAGCAGTCCAGTCCCAAAAGGCCCCGCGTAAGCCATCGTGCAATCAATAATTGTCAAGTCTGACAGAGGACCTGTGCGCTTTTCAGACATCGTCTCAGTCCCTCAATTCTGGTTTCAGGGTCATATAGATTTCTCTCAGGTAGTCAATCATGTCATCAACGCTACGATACCCCTTCTGAAAAATCGGTACGCAATCCATGGCAACATGACTGAAACCCAACTCCCTCAGTTCGGCGGTACGCTCCAGCATCAGGCCCGGCTCTCCGTAAAAGCGCTTACGCTTCTCTCGATCGAGCGCGTCAGGTGATAGCGACATCTGCATCGGAAAGGTAGCCGGGTCCCGCCCCTCTGCAACAAGTAGCTCCCGCATTCTCGCCAGGTTTTCTTTCAGCGGCGGGTCACCCGGGGCTGTCATCGCCATCCAGCCATCCCCGAGCGCGGCAACGCGCTTTAACTGGGGTTCTTTTGTACCGCCGATCCAAATCGGTATTTCGGCACGCTGCGGGGGTTTGGGTTCCATGGCAATTTCGTCAAGGTGATAGTAGCGTCCCGCAAAATTAATGTGTTCGTCCCGCCAGCAGGATCGCATTAACTGAATACCCTCCGCGAAACGTCGCCCTCTGGTATTGAAGTCTTCACCAAGTGCCTGGTATTCAGATTCCTGCCAGCCAATTCCCACCCCCAGCCGGAGGCGTCCTGCCGACAGGGTGTCAATCGAACTCGCCTGCTTCGCCACCAACGTGACCTGGCGCTGGGGCAGGACCAGCACCCCGGTACCCAGTCGGATCGTGTTGGTTATCGCCGCTGCAAACGACAAGACCGTCATCGCTTCCATAATCGGCATCTGGGGCGTGTAGAAAGGTGCGCGACGCGTTGCGGTGGGATAGCCCATGACGACATGGTCAAACATATCCATCTCATCGAAGCCGATCTCTTCAAAGGCCTGTATCAGCTTCGCAACGCCCTCTGGACCTTCTCTGTACATTACGCTGGGAAAAACTATCGATATTTTCATCTGGTGGTCCAAATACCGCCGGTGGCGGGCGCCAGTACAACATAATAGGATAGAGTTTTGTATTATCAATCAATTCTATGGCCACAGAGCACCTGCTGGACCCGGAACTCCGGCCTCTCCTGGAGCTTTATCCCGACAACTTTACTTTCAGTCGCGACATGCTGCCGCGCCATCGCGCCGAGAGAGCCAAACGCATAGTCATGGGCGACACGGAACGAGCCGGTGTCAGCAGAAACACCATCGAGGTACCCGGCTTCAATGGTCCGAATGTATCCTGCCTGCTCTACCAGCCGGATCAGGCACGGCCAGGACGACCAGGGTATTTGCACATCCATGGCGGCGGATATATCGGTGGATCCGCTGAGGCATCAGATATCCAAAACCTGAATATCGCCAGAAAACTGAACACCACTGTCCTCTCTGTCAACTATCGGCTTTCACCCGAGTGCAGTATCCCTGGGCCTTTGGATGATTGCTACGCCGCGCTGGCCTGGTTTAGCACGAACTCGACCAGCCTGGGCGTTGATCCTTCGCTTATCGCCATCGGTGGTGAAAGCGCCGGTGGCGGCCTGGCAGCAGCCTTGGGCATCATAGCTCGCGACCGGGCGGAATATGATGTCTGTCATCAGCATTTGACCTACCCGATGCTGGATAACCTGACAGGATCGTCCGGCCATGAAGGTGATCCATTGGTCGGTGAGTTTGTCTGGACCCGCGAGCACAATCAGTTCGGCTGGGAATGCTATCTCGGTGATGCAGAGCCGATAGCACCCCAGGTCCCGGCGAGACTCAACGACTTCTCCAACCTGCCACCCACCTGGATGTTTACCGCTGCCTTAGATCTGTTTCGGGATGAAAATATCCGATACGCTGAATCACTGTTGCAGGCTGGCGTCGCCACTGATCTGATCGTCTATCCAGGCGCCTGCCATGGTTTTCAATTTGTTCCCGGCACCAGACTCAGCAAACGATTTACCCGAGACCACCTCGAAGGATTGGCCCGGGGTTTAGGCGTTAATATAGAGAATACACCCACATGACCAACATCGAATTCGGTATCGGCCTGCGGCGTCTCGACAACGTCTCAGACGACGCGAAGATTGCAGAAGACCTTGGCTATTCGTACATTTGCGCAGGGGAGCACGTCTTCTTTTATGGCCCGATTAACAATGGCCTGATCGCTTTGGCGGCAGCCGCAGGTGCCACATCCTCCATCAAACTCATCAGCACCATTACCCTGGTGCCGTTGTACCCACCAGCAATGCTGGCAAAACAAGTCGCTACCCTGGCGACAATCTCTGGCAACCGTTTTAACCTTGGAGTCGGCGTCGGTGGAGAATTCGCCAAGGAATTTGAGGCATGCGGCGTACCCGTCAATGAAAGAGGCGCGAGAACCAACGAAGCGCTTGAAGTCATGCAGCAGCTCTGGACAGAGGACAATGTCGAATTTAATGGTCGTTATACAACCCTTCCTGGCGTAACGCTCGAACCGAAGCCAGGGAACATTCCCATCTGGATTTCTGGCCGCAGTGATGCCGCACTCAAGCGATGCGCAAATTACGGCTCGGGCTGGCTGCCTTATATGTATACCCCCGACATGCTGAGCGACAGCATCAAAAAAATTTCGAGTTACCGAGCTCCAGAAAAGCCTGAGATAGACCCGGGCCTGTTCATTTTCTGTTCCGTGCATCCCGATCGGGATACCGCTTTGCAGATGGCCAGTGACCGTTTATCAAAACAATATAATCAGGATTTCAGCCAACTGGTCGGCAAGTACGCCATCGCTGGTAATCCGGATGACTGCATTGCTCGAATCCAGGAATACATTGATGCAGGGGCAACCACCATAATTTTTAACTCAGCCTGCCCTCAACATCACGTTATCGAGAACGAGCGACTGCTGGCAGCAGAGGTCTTGAGTGCCTTCCCGCGTTAATCGAGAAATCGCTCTCTAACAGCCACCATCTGGGCTTCGGTTATCCCGGCAGCCTGGAGATATTGCATAACACTCCCCCATTGCGCTTCGACACCATCGAGGAAGTCCCGCATCGCGGTCTCCGGTACGCCAGCATGCATCATCATTTCATCACGGCTCATCCCCTCGGGAAAACCGGTTGTTTGCTCTATAAACTCTGCCTGCCTGGACACGTCTCGGTTGGTCAGCAAATAGTCTGCTTCGATTACTTCCCGTTCGACTCCCAGTACAGATAGAAAAAATGCCGTGGAAACCCCGGTGCGATCCTTGCCTGCGGTGCAATGAATGACGACCGCGCTATCGATTGGCTCAGATAAGATATCGAAAAGTCTCTGCCAGGATTCCGGACCAAATGACAGGTAACCGAGATAACGCTTTCCAGATATACCCGTGTCGCCCACCAGGCGGCTCAACTGATCACGGCCGCCGGCGGGGATAACGGATATATTGTGGTAAACCGCCCCCTGGCCAGGTAACGGCCCACGCCCCTGATCCGCAATTTCTTCGTTACCACGCAGGTCAATCTGGGTGCCGATACTCATGGTTTCCAGTTGCTCAAGATCTGCGGCAGTCATACGATCCTGTCGGCCCGCACGGAAATACTTACCCCACTTGACGCGTCTGCCGTCTCGACCGACATAACCTCCGACATCGCGAAAGTTGAAACAACCCTCAAAAGCGTGATGCCGGTCTGCGTAATCTTCTATCATCGGGTACTCCATGCGTTTATAAAGCCGGATGCTACCACGACAGGTTAGAAGAGCGTTCATCCGCATCGCTCTCTCCCACTAACCTGCCGCAGACCGGAGTTCTGGCTCATCGATGAAGAAGGAGCTAAAATCAATAGTTTGAAACCTCAGACCGGCAAGCTCCGGTAACAATGGCAAGGGACACAGGACAACAGGTGGAAAACAACGCTCAGATACCCGAAACTCTTCTGGAACCTGTCGAGGCTGCAAGGAATTGGCTTAACGAGAGCAACGGCACAAACTACGACGTTACCGGCCTCGTTGATTACGAGACCGCTCTCGAGGTCCTGCCGGAGGAGCCATTCGAACTGGGTCTCATCCTATGCGATGGCGAAAACTGTAAACGAGAAAAAGTACAATTTTTTCCAAATGGCTCAACCGGTAAAGAGGACTACCGTTTCGAGGTCGAACAGCCTGACTTTGAAATGCCTGCAGAACTTGACCCTCCACCAGGACTGCGCAAAGCGTGGCTGGACAAAAAACTCGGAGACCAGGCATTCCTGCTGCTCCTCTTTTATCGCGGCCGGTGGTGACCACCTTGTCGCTTCGAGTTACGAAGCTACGAGTCATCGGGGCTGCTTGACGCGATTCGCGCCGCAGGTGGAGACGTCGTGGGCGTCACTAGCGAACCTCAATACCTGGCCGACGAGGCGGAGCAGGATTGGGAACTGAACTTCAAGGTCGTCGGTGACCCACATCAGGAAATTCGCCATGCACTGAAAGAGAAAAATTGGCTGGACGTCTACAGTAACGATAATTGGCAACATTTCGGCAACGACAGAGACTGGACCAGACATCCAAATGGCTACTACCAGCCTGCAATCGTGGCTATTAGTAAAGAAGGCAAGATCCTATATCGCTGGCGTTGCGTGCCGCGATACAGCAATCTGAGCGGTGCAGGTGCCAGACCTGCAGCAGATTATGTCTGGCAACAAATCCAAGCCCATATAGAAACATCTGGGGATGCTATTCTGGACGAGGATCCGGAAATGACATCAAAGGACTTTCCCTGGCCCGTTTTTCTCATGTTCCTTTTGGCCCACGGCTGGTTCATAAAGCCGAGGGTCTTTCCGTTGGAGCGTGGCACGGGATCGAAATGGCGACATCCCAAGAAAATGATACCTCGATTGATAGGTTTCGCCAGCGCTTGGATCGCAGCCGCGGCGGCTTTACCCCTCCATTGGTTTCTAATGGGCGCAGCGCTGTGGGTTGTCATCGCGACACCCGGCATTATTGATATCCACAGAAAGTTTCAACATATCCGATAGTCGTCTCCTAAGCGGAGGGTCGCAGGTTCGACTCCTGCTCAGGGCGACAGAAATCAAGCACATATAAATTCCCCATTTTCAGAAAACTAGCCCGTGCAACCCTGGTGCAACCGACAGTCGAACCGATGACCGCTATCGGCCAATTTCCGGACGTTCGGGATATCTTGTAAAATGAGCTAAATTCTAGTCAAAAGGATGTGACATTGGCTATTCAAATTCCCATCTTTCCCGGATTAGATAGAACTCTTCCTCCTAATAAGCGTTTTATGGCACTAGATATATGACTCCGTTAATCGTTGTTACTGTTTCTTGCCTCATCCTGGGGTTTGGCCACATTGGCTGGGGGATTATCCATCCGGTTAAGGCAATGAGAGACTCCGGCATAGATCAGGTCGTACCAGCTAGCTTCCATGCTTGCTGGTATCATATCTCCCTTATCTTCTTTGCCACGGCAGGACTAATCATCTGGCATCTGGCCGTCGCATCTGTAAACCCGGATCTATTCGTGCTGCTTGGTTTCCTGATCTTCGGGTGCTGGCTAACCTATCTTGGCACGCTGTTGTTCTACCCTATGCTCTGGCGCATCGCGTGGTTCCAGATGGGGCTAATTCCATTTCTTCTAGCAAACTTGGCTTATGCAATCTATCAGTAACAGGCGCCACATAACATGCAGTTGAAGCCGTGGCTTCGCTACTCGGACGTAGCAAACCGTCACGTATATTGCATTCGCAATATGCACGCCAACTTCATACGCCGCTTAACTAAGAGGCATCAAGCTGACATCGCCCGTTGTTGATCGCGATAATGTCGCGCTCTTTGATCCGAGTTCGGAAGCTGACCACATCACCATCCTGCCACATTTCTACCAGGTGAGTTTCACCCGGAAAGACCGGCGCGGAGAAGCGCACATCAAAACTCTTCATTCTAGTTTGATCATAGTCACACATTGTTTTCAGAACCGCATGACAAGCGATACCGTAGGAACAAAGCCCATGAAGAATCGGCATATCAAAACCCGCTTGCTTCGCTATACCTGGATCTCTATGCAAGGGGTTCCTGTCGCCACAAAGCGCATATACCATCGCCTGATCGTCACGTTGGGACAATTCGCAGACAACGTCGGGCTCACGGTCGGGAATGGGATGGGGAACCGGCGCACCATCAGCACTACCACCGAAGCCACCGTCACCTCGATAAAACATTGTCGAACCGACCGTATAAAGAGGGCTTCCATCGTCTAGCTTCACCAGGGTTTCGCTGGTCACAAGCGCCCCTTTGCCTTCTCCTTTATCATAGACCCCAGTAACTCTATTACTGATCAACGTATTAGCTGCTGGGGGTAACGGCTGATGGACAGTTAATCGCTGCTCGCCATGCAGCAACATGACGTAGTTCATTTTGCTCGTCAAATCACGCACCGGATTAGCACCAGACCGGCTCGCTCTTGTTAAAACGGATGCCGCGCTAGGAACCACGCGATTGCCTAGGGTTTCACAGACATACTCCAACTCTTTACTATCAAGAGGATCTTTGCCCATGCCAATCGCAACAGCATAGAGCAACGAGTCTCTGTCACTATAATTGCCTGGAACTTCTTCAGATTCGCCTGCCAAGGCAGCAGACACGTCATCTTGTGTAATTGGCATGTTTTCTCCTATTTATAACTGACTTTATCTTCTCGGATTTTACACAAGCATTTTCAACTAGCGATAACCCGGAGCAACCGGCCGGCGAGGTAACGACCACCAAACAGCCTCGCAGGCCTCTAATAGTTCCTGATCAAATTCAACATCGAGAGCGGCCAAGTTTGCGTCCAACTGATCAGGCCTAGTGGCACCGATAAGTGCAGAGCTAACACCGGGCTGACGCAATACCCACGCGATTGCTATCGAAACCATGTTCTGATCTTTGGACTGCACCACCTCTTTTAGCTTCTCTACAGCACTAAACTGGGATTCGTGCCAATAACGCGCTTGATACATCTCACCCGCAGTACCAACAGTAAACCTCGTCCCATCTTCAGGCGACTGACCGGCTTGATACTTCCCAGAGAGAAAACCACCCGCTAAAGGGTTGTATACTATGACCCCAAGACCCTGATCGATGCACAGGGGTAAAAGATCCGGTTCGATATCGCGGTACAAAAGATTATAACGGGGCTGAATACACTGATAGCCGGGGATACCGAGCCTTTCCGCCTTAAGGATCGCGTCTGCGAGACGCCACGCTGGGTAATTCGAACACCCGAGGTAACGCACCTTACCGGAGATCACGAGATCTTCGAAGGCTCGCAGTGTCTCTTCGATCGGCGTATTGGGGTCGAAGCCATGAGATTGGTAGAGGTCAATGTAGTCAGTCTGCAGACGCCTGAGACTGGCTTCGACAGCTTCCATTATATGCTTTCGGGAGAGTCCCTTGTTGTTCAGGCCTCGTTTTGTCGGCACGAAACACTTCGTTGCTAAGACCACATCTTCGCGATTACCTCGATCTTTCATCCATCTACCAATAATTGACTCAGTTTCGCCTTGGACTTCTATGGGCCCACCTAGCGGATACGCATCTGATGTATCCATGAAAACCATCCTGTGCTCCATGGCTTTGTCGAGTATCTCCCGAGAAACCTTTTCATCGATCTGATACCCGAACGTCATCGTGCCGAGGCAGAGCGCCGATACCTCGAGACCGTGTTTGCCTATCTGTCTTTTCTCCATCCTTACACCTTTTACAATTAATCAATCAGCCGGTCTGGCGCTATCCGATCCAATTGAGCACCTAAATTAGATTCTATCGATCGATCCAACAACGCGTGAGCAACGAGCTGCGACATACCTGGTGAACTTTGAATACCATAGCCCCCCTGACCTGCCAACCAGAAAAAACCCGAGACCCTGGGATCGTAACCAAGGACGAAGGTATTGTCTGGAGCAAAGCTCCGAAGACCGGCCCATTTGTGATTGACTCGCGTGACGTTAAGGCTGGTCGCATTCATAAACCGGTCAACCGCGACGGCAACATCTATCTCTTCGGGCTGCACATCGCAGGCCATCATCGGCGTTTCATCAGCGGGGGACACTAGCAGCTGCCCAGCATCAGGTTTGAAATAAAACTGCTCATCTACGTCGACAACCATCGGCCAGTCACCCACATCGATATCTGCAGGCGCATCTACCAGAATAGCGGTTCGACGCTTTGCCTGGATACCTACAGCACCAAGGCCAGCTAGGTCCGCGATATGATCCGCCCAAGCTCCCGCAGCATTGACCAAAGTTGCCGATGTATAAGAACTCGATTTCGTGCCAACCCGCCACCCCGAGTCAACCTTCTCAATACTGCGAACCTCAGCATTGACTTCCAGCTGACCTCCGCGCTGACTGAACAGTCGGATGTAACCCTGCAACAACGCATTCACATCTATGTCACCACCTTCCGATGAAAATAAACCAATCGCTGTGTTATTCAGAATCTCAACTTTGCCTGAAACGGCTGCTGGATCGAGAACTTCCAATTCCGTCAGCTCTGCCCGAATCTTATCAGCCGACGCTAACTGGTCGGCGCGAGCGATGAAAAGTCGATCACGCGCCCTAATCAAAGGCACATCCGTGAAACTTACAGGTGGATGAAAAAAAAAAGGCTCACTGGCTGCGGTAATTGTCCTCACAACCGCATTGCCATAAGCAGGCGAAAAATAAGCCGCAGAGCGACCAGTCGAATGGAAACCAAGCGCTGATTCCATTTCCAGAACCAGTACATTCGCATCTAGCGCTAACTCAGCAGCAGCCGACATCCCGGCAATACCACCGCCAATTACCACAAAATCTGGATTAGTCATGGACAATGTATGGCAGGTTAGCTCGTCGCCTTTGAGACTCGGCGTCTGGCCCATAATTACTCACGAGATAGTCAAGGATCGGCTCCTCGTGGGGGCCAAGGGCCCACAGGTTATGGTATCTCTGCATATAACGGATCGATTCGAGCCACCCATTGCGATTCATCCTGTGCTGGCTTACCAATTGCAACGAATGACAGGCAACACAGTGCGCTTTAATTAGCTCCATACCCTTGGACTGGCGCAATTCATCCGCCGTCGTTGATAAGGACGCAAACGCTAGCAGATAAAACAATCTCCTAGACCACATGCGTGGCTATCCTGTGGCAAGCATTGTTTAGATAGCCCTTGGGATTCCAACCTGGTAACACCATCGGCTGGCCGACGCCTTTCTCGTCAATTGCTTTCGCCCAAACTTCGTGATATCCCGATTGAGCGAAGTTCACCGTGCCAGAAAATCTCTGCCAAGCGCCGCTGTTACGCGGAGCCTCGAGTGTGACGTCCTGCCATCGCTGACCAAAATCTATCGACAATTGGACCCGCTTGACGAGCCTATCACCTGCCCACGCATGCCCTCTTACCTGCAACTCATTCTCTTTTCTATGCCTCAATCCAGTCTCCGGGTACGTAATTAACGACTTGACAGGCATCGCTTCGATGATCTTCATATCATCATCAGCAACAGTTGTACCTGGCGCTATCGGCTGACGAGGAACCCGATAGGATTTGCCTCCCATCTTAGGACCGTCATGAACCTGGTTACGCACGCTGATACCAGTCAACCATTTACCGGAAACAGAACCCGGCCAACCAGCGATTACCAACCTCAACGGATGTCCGTTCATCGGGTGGAGATCATTGCCATTCATGCCCCACGCTATCATGGCGTCATCAGCCAGAGCCTTTGCAATCGGCACGCCACGAGAGATCGGCAAGAGATCCGAAACACCGCTCAAATGAGTATCAGCGCCACGAAACCCGATATATACGGCATCCTGCTTGACACCTGCGTCCTCCAAAACATCCCGCAAACGGACACCATGAAACATAGGGCAACCTACTGCACCCAAGGTCCATTGGTTACCTGGAACAGGAGGGTTAAATTCAGCGCGGCCATTGCCACCACATTCAATCAATAACTGAAGGGACACCTGATCATATCGCCTCTTAAGATCACGTATGGACAAATCAATTTCACGCTGAACGGATTCTCCGTCGATGCGCAAGCGCCAGTCGTTTACGTTTACTCTTAATGGTGGAATGCCATTATTACGCACAAAAAAAACTTCCGTCGGTGTGACTTCCGGATCAAGCTGGTGCGGAAGCGCCTCCGCGTTCCAGGGTCGATCATTAAGGACTCGAAGCTTCGGTTTCCCGGGTAACGTGACCGTTGCCCCATAGGTGCTTTGGGGGCCTGCAGCAAAGCCCGCGACCAATAAAGCCTGCCGAACAAACTCCCGACGGGTTAATTCGCTCATTTCTACCGCTACGAAAAACTGGGGCGACCCGCCCAGTAGCTATGCGTTCCTGAACTAATTCGCTCCGGCAATGACAATTGCGCGATCGGACCTAAGCTGATGTCTGAGGCGTCGAAAATCCATGCAGCCGAGCTATCCTTGTTCATGTCGCTAACAAACGTCACGACGTAGCCATCATCTTCAGCAGAAGAATTAACTCGGGGGGCCATGGGCGATTCGCTCGCAAAGACACCCTTCGGAAACCTGAATACCTGCTTGTTTCCCGTTTCGACGTCCAGCCTGGTCATTCCATCAAACAGAAACCAACCTGGCTTATTAGTCATAGACCATGTGTATCGATAAGGTTGTCCAGCGTAGGACGGGTTAATCATTCCGAATTCAGCAGCCTGGTCATCCAGGGGACCTTCCTTTACTTCGCCGGTAACGAGGTTAAAACGCCATCGATATGCTTGAGCACCGATAACAGAAACGTCCAATGTCTTATAAAGACTCTTTAGGTCATTAGGGTCGGGCTTGATGTTAGGCGAAGGATTGGATTCGTAGTAGCCATCCAAGACAATTTCATCGTCATCTTCGTAGGCATTAATCCAATGAAGAACAAATGTCGGAGAGGCCTCAAACCATCTAACCTCCTCCGATGACCCTCGACGTGGAACGATCGCAAAACGGCTGGGCATGTCTCTGAAAAAACGAACCGCGTGAGCACCGGATTTAAGGGCCTCTGGATCCCAAAAAAGTGGAAAATCATTAAGAATTGCATAGTTCTTAGTGAAAGCCATATCGTGCGGCAATCGCGGTCCAGGTAATTCGATAGGAATGTAATGTACAAGCCGACGATCACGGTTGACCACGCCATAATGCATATAGGGTGCCGTCTTGCTGTAATTGAAAAACAGCATTTCACCTGTGCTTTCGTCGACTTTAGTATGAGCTGATACACCCCAGCCGGGTGTAACATCGTTTACCCAGTATGCTTTACCCAGCGATTCGAGCGTTCGCGGATTTAGCTCGTAGATATCACCACACTGATAAAAAGATGACGCAGCAACACCACCATGCACTACCACATCGGTACTGCTGGCATCCTTCAGCCGGGTACGCGCCCCCCACCCCTCTCTCAACGACTTATTTGGTGACTCCATAAGACCTGCCCAGAGAGGCCCGTTATGCTGAAGTTCGGCTTCGAAACCCTCGCTACGAATAAATCGATTACGATACTCAGCTTCACCGTTATCCAGAAACAGAGAATGCAACATACCGTCTCCGTCAAAAGGATGATAACGACCGATCGCATGATGCAGGGGATTCTCCGTATTACGAAGATAAACACCCGACAAATCCAAAGGTAAATTGCCCTCGACATCGAGGTTGTAGGCGTTGAACTCCTTTCTGTTAGGCCGCCAAGCGCCACTTCGGTAAGGATGGTCATCATCAACCGGTAAGGATGAGGAATATTCTGCAACAAGCTCGACTTTCAATGATTATTCCAAGGTCAATAAAGTGGCTTGAGTATACACGTCACAAATTCTCGTGTTAGTTACTATTATCTCAATATTTATTTACTCGTGTTTAAAAATTAGTGCGCACCGCACAAGGTTTGATCAACTAGATCATAAAATACTATGGTTATTCCTTTTTGCGCGATTTAAAACTGAAAAATCGATGAAACCAGAAATTTGTCGCCAAAAATATTGTGATAAGCATTGAAAAGCATCAAAATTAAATAAACCTTTGCAAGAGACGGCTAATGAACCTACGACATTTGTTTATCGCAGCAACGACACTTTGCTTGATAACTATGATAAGCCCAGCGTGGGCTGCTGAAGGCACCATTGAAGAAATTATAGTTACCGCGGAACGCCGTGCTGAAAGCCTACAAAGCGTGCCCGTTGCGGTTACNGCCTTTACCGGCGAAGAAATGGACGCCCAAGGTATTGTCGATATCAAGGGCATCACNGAAAGAACNCCTGGTTTCACCATNGGNGTCTTTAACCCTGGTCAACCGCAATTCTATATTCGCGGCATTGGCTCCAATGAAGATGGAGCAGGAGGAGNCCAGTCCGTTATTGTCTTTATCGATGAAGTTTATATAGGTCGATCTGCAGGGTCTGACTTCGATCTATTTGACCTAGAACGAGTCGAAGTCCTTCGAGGACCTCAGGGTACCTTGTTTGGTAAAAACGTAATCGGTGGCGCCGTTAGCCTAGTGACCAAAAAGCCAACCGAAGAAACGGTAATGAAATTCGAAGGCACGGCGGGTAATCTCGACGAAATTACGGTCAGAGGCCTCATTAGTGGCGCTCTCGCCGACGATGTATTCGGCAAGTTCTCTTTCTCCCACCGTCGAAGGGACGGCTATGTTGATTCACGAATCGATGAGTTCCCTGCTTTTTTCCCCGATACAAGTGTGGATGATCAACACGATATCCATACCGATAGCTTCAGGGCTGCTTTACGAATGACTCCATCCGATCGCCTCGAGATCAACCTGACGGCCAACTACTCGACCATGGATCGAGCTGGTCCTACCTACTTAACTATCGGCCCAGGGGGCATTCCCTTCCTACAAGACCGTACGCTGGTTGCCGACTACGGCGACGACATACACGAGAACTTTGTTGAAGATCCCGGGTATTCCAAGACAGACATTTTTGGCCTCACCGCGCGATTCGACTACGAACTAACAGATTCAATTACTTTTACATCGTTAACCTCGTTCCGTAACGTCGACTCTGAACAACTATGGTCAATAAACTCTCTCAATCTTGCTCAGCTTTATATGTCCAACGGGATCAATAGCGGTGGCCCGGTACCTCTCGCAATATTTGGCAATAACGACTATACGGATGAATCAGAGACTTTCACCCATGAGTTCAGGCTGACTGGTGGAAACGACAAGCTGTTTTGGATCGCCGGCCTCTACTACATGACGGAAGATACGGACCGATTCGAAACGTCAAGTGTTGGATTGATCTCGGATGCTATCGTTCCTGGTGTTNGGTTGACTCTGCCGGGACAGTTACCTGGAATAATACCGGGAGATGACCAAGGCAACGAGACAACCAGCTATTCAATCTTTGGCCAGTTTACGTACAACATCACTGACTCTCTGGCGGTAACTCTGGGCGGACGCCAGTCCTATGATGATAAGGACATCAGTCGGGTCGGTACTCCAAGCGTTCTGTNACCGAATAGAGTCTTCAATTTTGAAACCGGCGAAGACTGGGATGCCTTTACCGGTAAATTTGGCCTAGAGTGGCAAGCTACTGATGATGCATTCCTCTACCTCAACATATCAGAAGGGTACAAAGCTGGCGGCTACCAGGGCTTGGCTGCCAACGAGCTTATCGCCATTACGCCGTTTGATCCCGAAGAAGCAATTCTTTACGANATTGGCGCAAAGACAGAATGGTTTGATAACCGGCTGAGGCTTAATCTNGCGGTCTTTGAAACAGACTACACAGACCTTCAGATACTGCAGCTCTTGGTCGAAGAAGATGCACCTATCGGCCAAGGTGGGTCCTTAATTACCCAGAATGCGGCAGACGCTGACATTAAAGGTTATGAACTTGAGTTCGTCATTGCTCCTACTGACAATCTGACTATCTCAGGTTCTTACACCCATTTAGATACAGAATTCTCCAATTTCTTTACACCAAGTGGTTTCCGTCCTCCCGACGGAGGAGCCGGCCTTAGCGGTGACCGAACAGGGAATGATCTCCGAAATGCTCCNGATAAGGCTTACAACATTCTCGCCAGGTATCGCATGGATCTGAGCAATGGAGGTACGTTGACCTGGCAAGCTGACTGGCGTCANAAGGACAAGGTTTATCAGGACCCCGACTTAATTGAAGCCGCTGCAGTGCCTGAATACGATGTTCTAGACTTGCGAGTTAGCTATCTCTGGCCGAATGGTAACCTCGAGACAACGTTATGGTCCCGTAATGCTAATGACGAAGAATACTTTCTTCACAATTGGCCTCTTCAGGGCAGCGGACAGGCTACACCGGCACCGCCGAGAACTTACGGCCTGACGGTAACCTGGACCAACGACTGATCTGTAATAGTTGTTTAGAACCCAAAAAGAGCGGCGTCTGCCGCTCTTTTTTTCATTATCGTTTAAGTAAAATGCATTCCTGAACAGGTCCATGAACAAAAACCTCTTTGTCTTGACTATTTGTCTTTCGAGTCTATGTACGAATGATACATATGCGGTGGATCGTATATTTGCAGGCACAATAATTACCGTCGATAAAGATAAACCCATCGCTGAGGCAGTAGCGATTTCAGGCGATCGAATTGTTAGCGTAGGCAGTCGCGAATCAGTATTCGGACTCGCGACAGCATCGACAAAAATCGTAGAACTCGGCGAGCAGGCCCTACTACCTGGATTCATCGATGCTCACGGTCATATGGCGATGGTTGGCACGTGGGGAGAAATGATAAACCTTTCATCACCGCCAGTCGGCGGGGTCAAAACTATGGATGATCTGGTCTCCCTTATCAGAAATAGTATCGACGACAAAAATATTCGCGATGGCGAATGGGTTTTCGGTTTCGGATACGACGATTCACTTATCCTAGAAAACCGACACCCTGATAGAGATGACCTTGATAGAGCATCCATGACCCACCCGATCGCTCTCATCCACGTGTCGGGACACCTCATGGCGACAAACTCGATGGGGCTTTCGCTGGCAAAAATTACTTCAGAAACCAAGGACCCTCCGGGAGGGATAATCCGCCGCAGACCAGGCACCATGACACCAAATGGGGTGCTTGAAGAGACCGCATCGTANCCCNTNCGAAAGCCNATGACCAAATTCATGACACCTGAGCTTACAAAAAAGGCCATGCAGCAATCAGCACGCTTACATGCGAGTTATGGCATAACCACAGTTCAGGATGGTGGTACAGATCCAAGAATGATTAAATTATTCCGCGAAAGCGCGTCAGAGTCACCTTTTCCAATAGACGTCGTCGCATTTGTTATCGGAGCCAGAGCATCGAACGAGGCACTTGACGCTATATCCGCAGAAAAATACGAAAATGGCTTTCGTGTGGGTGGTGTAAAACTGATGTTGGATGGCTCTCCGCAAGGTAGAACAGCCTATCTTTCGAAGCCTTACGCAGAGGGACCACCTGGAGCTAAAGAGAACTATCGCGCCTATCCCGTCATGCAACAAGACGCTTATAACCAACGCATTTCACGCTTACTCAAAAACGGTACGCCAGTATTAACTCATGCCAATGGCGATGCCGCCATNGACATGATGATAGAGGGGGTTAGCCGGGCCCTGGCAAATCGTATAGTACCCGATCATCGAACTGTAATTATCCATGCCCAACTAATGCGTGAAGACCAATTACACAAAGTGAAAGAGTTAGGGCTGATACCATCCTACTATGCTGCTCATCCCTTTTTTTGGGGAGACTGGCATCGCAAGTCCTTTGGCGAGGCGCGCGCAGCCTTNATAAGTCCAGTAGCTCGGACAAATGAGCTAGGGATACCCCACACTATCCATAACGACTCACCCGTCGTGCCTCCAAATATGATGCGACTGCTTTGGATTGCNACCAACCGGGAAACTCGCAGTGGTTTTGTGCTGGGACCTGACCAACGCGCCTCCGTCATACAAGCTATCCGCGCGCTTACTCTTAGTGCCGCTTATCAATACTTTGAAGAACAAGAGAAAGGTTCNATAACNGTTGGTAAGAGAGCGGATTTGGTTATTCTGGGTGCNAACCCTNTGGCAGTCGAGAAGTCAGAGCTCAAAGATATTCCTATTATTGAGACGATTGCGAGAGGAAAATCTGTTTATCGACGGTTATAGACAACGCCTCTGGCGCCTTGATATGCAGAGCACAGTGGCTGAGAGCTGACGCACGAACAAGAAGCATCTCNGCCGAAACTAAAAACCCAAGACATTTTTATCAGCNCGACAAATACCGNGTAGGATCTGGTACTCCAGCTTGTCGAAANCCTTCAGCGCGAATAACACAACTATCACATTGTCCGCAGGCCTCACCNATCGCGTTGAGTCGATAACACGATACCGTCTCNGCATAGTTGACGCCAAAACTAAGNCCTTGCTCAATAATTTGGCCTTTTGTCAGGTCTATCAACGGAGTATGAATCTTAAATCCAATGCCTTCGACACCATGNTTAGTTGCCAGNTTAGCGACACTTTGAAACGCTCCTATGAACTCAGGCCTACAATCTGGATAACCTGAGTAGTCAACCGCGTTGACACCGATAAATATATCTCTGGCATCCAGAACTTCCGCCCATGCTAGAGCATAGGAGAGAAAAACTGTATTTCTAGCGGGCACATAAGTAACAGGAATTTCATTAGACAGCTCATCTGCATCCGGCACATCGATGGATGCGTCGGTTAATGCTGAGCCGCCGAACGCACCTATATCGANCTGAGCAGTTCTATGCTCCTTAGCGCCCATGGACTTTGCCAACCTCTCAGCATACTCAAGCTCCGCATTGTGTTTCTGACCGTAGGAAAAACTTAGACAATAACAGTCGTAACCATCTCCCAATGCCATAGCAAGCACAGTTGCTGAATCAAGCCCTCCTGACAGCAAGATAATCGCAGGTTTAGACACCCGGTTTATCTCCCCAAAGATACTTGTGCAACTGAACCTGAAGCCTTACATCCAGCTCATCATCCAGAATCCACTGCGCTAGAACCTCAGACTTCAAAACTTCATGACTAGCAGAGAAAAGTAGTTCAGAAACTCTGCCCCGAAGCAGATACTCATCCATCTTAAATTTTGCCCACTCGTAGTCTTCCCTGTTGGAAATTACGAACTTAACTTGATCGATTGGTTTCAAATGGGCGACATTGCTGTAAAGATTACNAGACAGCTCTCCAGAGCTCGGAGTCTTTANATCAAGCACCACTGAAACTCGATCGTCTACATTACTGATATCCATCGCGCCACTGGTTTCAAGAGAAACCTGATAGCCATCGTCGCAGAGTACATTGAGTAGCCCAAGGCAATCAGGCTGGGCTAGAGGTTCACCACCGGTTACAGTCACATGGCGAACCTTCCTTTCTCTTACCTTAAGGCGTATTTCATCCAAGCCAAGAAGCTCACCGCCACTAAAAGCATATTCCGTGTCGCAATAGTGACAGCGAAGTGGACAGCCTGTCAGTCTAACAAAAGCGGTGGGCAAGCCGACAGTGGCGGCCTCACCTTGAAGCGAGTGAAAAATTTCAGTTATCCGGAGGTGCGCCACGCTAAGCGTCGCAATTTACGGATTCGCGCAGGTATTTTTCCGCTAATTTCGCCGCTGACTTACCTCCATAATTTTCGACGACTCCCTCAAGCAACTCTTTTGCGCGCTGGCAGTCACCCAGCGTGTTATAGACCTTGCCCAGTGCGTAAGCAGCGTCAGGAACCTTACTATGATCAGGGAAATAACTAATCACCTGCTCAAGCGANTGACGAGCCTTCTCAAAGTCCGGGCTGAGCTTAGCTGCGNAAACTTGACCCAGCCAGTAATAAGCATTCGGGGTATATTGACCATNCGGGAAAACGCGGATCAACGCTTCTAGCTGNACAATAGCCTGATCATATTGACCGTTTCTAATTAGCACCTGAGCCNCTTCGTANTGATCTTTTTCCGAAAGGNCCTCCTCCAAACTGTGTTCTAACTCCACCACTTTATCTGACGGCTCGNNTACCGNTTCACGAACCGTTGCCTGCATCACTTGCTGGATTCTTGAATCCAGCTCAAGATAGCGATCATCCTGAACGCCCTTTAAACGCTGTAGTTCAAATTGTAGTNGTTCAATAACCCCGCGCAGCTCCATAACCTCCTGTTGCAAAAGCTGCATCTGGTATTGATGCTCAAAGCCAAAGGGCTGCTTTTCTTCTTCNATCGGTTCTCGAAACGGCAGTACAGCAGATTCCCTAGACTCAACCTGTACTGGAGATTCTGAAGCTAATACAAAAAATGGCGTGCTAGCAACTGCGATAAGCGCAGTTTTCAGCACACCACTTGCTAGTGTGGAAACAACTTTCACAGAGCTTTTATCGGTAAACGATCTCTACCCGACGGTTCTCTGACCACGAAGACTCNTTGTGACCACTGTTAGCTGGCTTCTCTTCACCATAGCTGATCACTTCAATTTGAGAGCGNGAAGCCCCTTGAGCAACAAGGTAAGCACGTACAGCATTGGCACGGCGTTCACCCAAAGCGAGGTTATATTCGCGAGTACCTCGCTCATCAGCATGTCCTTCTAGCCTAACCCTCATGTAACGGTCACCAGAAAGCACTTGCGCATGCTTATTTAATTCCTCATGACCGACACGTCTAACAATTGCCTGGTCAAAATCGAAGTAGAAAACGCCGTTGAGCATCTCGGTCATGCCGCCGCTCATACCGTCATCAACAGGAATTATCACCTTGCCATTCTCGACCACTGGTTTCGAGGGTTCTAAGACCTCCGCAGTCTCATTGCTCATATCTAAATCAGAAGACTGCCCCATAGCCTCCATGTCGGTCCCATCGTCTTTCGCATCCTGACTGGCACAACCAACCAGCAAGAGACCAGCTAGGCTTAGCGCCAACACTTGTCTTATCTTTATCTTTATCGTTCTCATGACTAGCTCCTTTACTAACAATTACGAACGCCGAACAGACGGATTAAAACACAAATCGTCGCATTACTCGACAGGCACAAAACGCTTAACTTTGACAGGCGACCAAGCAGGCTCCCTGACATCTCCTTCAGAAGAAGGCAGGTTGAACTTTACTCCCCCATCAACCGAAACCGCTGCAAGAATACCGTCGCCGTTGTTCATGGTTGCATAGATCAACATGCTGCCATTCGGTGCAATACTGGGCGATTCATCGAGAGTCGTCTCTGTCAACACAGTCAACCTCCCTCTCTCAAGTTCGAGCATAGCAATATGAAAAATACCATTTCTTCGGTGCACCATAATTAGTCCACTGCCATCACTCAGTAAACTTGCCTTGGCGTTGTAGTCCCCTTCAAACGTTAATCGTTGGATCTGAAAGTCATTTAAACGAACCTGGTATATCTGCGGCTGCCCCCCTCTATTACTCGTAAAAATGATGGCTTCTCCATCTGGTGTCCATGACGGCTCTGTGTCGATTCCATAGTGTCGCGTGATTCGTCTTAAGCGGCGAGATTGTAGATCCAAAATATAGATATCTGGGTTACCGTCCTTCGAAAGAACCAGCGCTATTTGACTGCCGTCCGGAGAAAATGCAGGGGCGCCATTAAGCCCAGCAAAGCTTGTTAATATCTGACGATTACCGGTACTCAGCTCATGCAGGTAAATTGCGGGACGACCACCCTTTTCAAAAGACACATAGGCAATCATTTTTCCGTCAGGGGACCATGTCGCAGAAAGCAGAGGTTCATCTGATTCCAATACCTTTTTGACGTTATAGCCATCCGCATCAGCGATATTCAGGGTAAAANGCCTACCCGAGTCGTGATCTAGTGCGGTGACGTACATAATCTGCGTAGAAAATGCACCCTCGATACCCGTAAGTTCTTCAAAGACCACGTCACTTACGTAATGTGCCATGTCTCTGAGGTCTCCCACTAATCCGTCTATCGCATGGCCCGAGACAACAGTTTTTCGAAGCACATCGTAAAGTTCGAAGTGCAATCTCACGCCAACTTCGTATGGCTCCAAGTAACCAATTACCAGGTACTCGACTCCTAACATTCGCCAATCTCGGGAAAGAATTTGCGTCGATTGATGTGGCAGGCTCAGCATTTGATCAACAGGTAAAGCGTTAAACCGTCCGGACAACGCCAAATCTGAAGATATAACCTTGTCTACTTCAATCGGCAACTGACGCTTACCTCTCCACTCAAAGGGTACAACGGCGACTTGAACCGCATTGTCGACGCCCTGTGTAATTTCTATCCGCAGCTCGGATCTAACAGTCGACGAAAGAAGCAAGCATCCAAAAACCAACGTAGAGATAACATAACGGATCAACACAGCTACAGCCTCAAATCATCCGGTCTAAATAGGACCGTAAAAACACGAAAGTCTCTTTCAAACCTCAATGCATCAGCAGGAACCACAAACCTGGAGGACTTTCGCACTGCCTGCACGGCAGATCGATCGAAGGCTCTATTGCCACTCGATTCTTCCACTTTGACATCAACAATTTCTCCAGTCGGTACCAAATGAACTCTCAGAATAACCTCCATACCATTTCGTGCACTCGGCGGTCTGGACCAGTTCTGGACAATTTCACGCTTGATTTGCGCGGCATATGCCATCGCCTTCTCATCATCGGTAACTGCTTTTCGTGCATTCTCTTCGCCCAGAAGCGCAAGTGCGAGTTCTTGTTCGAATTCCAACCTCGAGGCCTCTTTATCGACTGGCTCATTAATAGGATCAGCCGCACTGTAGTCCGTCAACTGCTCTGGCATAGTCGCTTNAAGAAGGGGGGCAGTCATAGCGGCCTGCTNTTTTTGACGCTGCTGCTTTCTATCCCAATCTCTTTGTAAATTATTAATCTCAGCCTCTTCGAAACGCCGCTGCCTAATTTTTTTCTGCCGTTTATCATTTTCCGTCTCTCTTTTTGCTTTAAAGGGGTTCTGTGAAACAATAGTTGCCTCGATGTAGTATGGGTCGATGTTAGCCACNACCGTGGTTTCCTCGCTCCACTTCCAGCCAATCAGAAGTATCAGTAGACCATGCATGAGCAATGCAAAAAGAAGTGCGATCGCATAGGACGCAACTGAATCCATCAGTTNGAGGGTGGCTCTGTAACGAGACCAATACTTGCAGCGCCCGCAACCTGCAGCGTATTCATCAGATCAACGATCACCCCATANGGTAAGTTTTTATCCCCTTCTACCAAAACTCTGATNTCCGGACGAGCAGCAATGATTTTTGCTGTTCTTGATTGGACTTCCTGTAGCGGCACAGGTTGTTCCTCCTCTCCCACATTCATATAGTAATTACCATTTCTTTTGACCGAGACTACGAGCATCGGTTCCTCATCATCAACCTCCAAAGCACCTGACATAGCCTCTGGCAGATCAACCTTAATACCCTGAGTCATCAAAGGAGCTGTCACCATGAATATCACAAGCAGTACGAGCATCACGTCAATGTAAGGNACTACATTTATCTCGGAAATCGGCTTTCTGCGTCTAGCTTTTGCCATGCTTAGCTCGCTTGGTGACTAGCTCTGTAGAGAATACTGCTGAATTCGTCNGTAAAGGCTTCAAATCGATTCAGAATTACCTCGACCTGCGCAGAGTAACGATTGTAGGCTATAACCGCGGGAATAGCCGCGAACAGACCTATTGCCGTTGCGACAAGTGCTTCCGAGATCCCAGGCGCGACGACTGCTAGGCTGGCCTGATTGACCGTGGCCAAGCCACGAAATGAATTCATGATACCCCAAACAGTACCAAATAAGCCTATGTAAGGACTCGTCGAACCAACAGTTGCGAGAAATGGTAGATGAGTCTCCAGGCGTTCCTCCTCTCTGCTAAGTGCGACGCGCATGGCTCGCTGAACGTTTTGCATCAGGCGNTCCGGATCCATCCCTTCCTGCTGCCTAGCACGGCTGTACTCCCGGAAGCCTGAAGCAAAAATATTTTCAACGCCGACGAGATCAATCTCCTGTCCATCTATCTCGCGNAAAAGTTCGCCTAGGTCCTTACCCGACCAAAATTCATTCTCAAATTCCGTTGCACCATTGCGAATTGCAGCGAGCGCAAAACCACGCTGAAAAATCATGACCCATGAAGCCAAAGAAGCAGCAACTAGCAGTGCCATCACCGTCTGCACAACGGCGCTAGCGTTGATGATGAGTTCTATTATGGATATCGGTTCGTTCACAGTACCTTTCCAATGAAGTTATTGATTTTCGTCGTCAAACAAGTTCGATAAGCTATCTTTAGTCTCCGGAATTTTCAAACCAAAGTGCTCATAAGCAAGGCGTGTCGCAAGCCTTCCTCTGCTCGTCCGCATAATAAAACCCTGTTGAATCAAATAAGGCTCGTAAACATCTTCAAGGGTGTGAGCTTCCTCACCAACACTCGCTGCGAGCGAATCAATACCAACGGGACCTCCATCGAACTTCTCTATCATGGCCAGTAATAAACGCCTATCCATCGAATCAAAGCCATTAGCATCTACCTTCAACATGTCCAACGCCATATCCGCTATATCTCGGGTCAAAATTCCTTCGCCTTCTACCTGCGCATAGTCCCTTACGCGTCTCAGCAATCGATTTGCAACACGAGGCGTCCCTCGGGATCGGATAGCGATTTCTCGAGCACCATCTTCCTCAGCAACCACATTCAGCATATGAGCGGACCGCTCTACAATTGCCGTTAAATCGCTGACCCCATAAAACTCAAGCCTCTGGATAATGCCAAATCGATCTCGAAACGGCGAAGTCAGTAATCCAGTACGAGTCGTCGCACCCACAAGGGTGAAGGGAGGCAAATCCAGTTTTATCGTTCGAGCGGTTGGTCCTTCACCAATAGTCAAATCGACCTGAAAATCTTCCATCGCTGGATAGAGAATTTCCTCGATGGCAGGGCTTAGACGGTGAATTTCATCAATAAACAACACATCGCCCTGCTCTAGATTCGTTAAAGCAGCGACCAAATCTCCCTTTTTCTCAATTACTGGCCCAGAGGTAGCTCGAATTTCAACACCCATTTCATTGGCGATGATATTTGCCAAAGTCGTTTTGCCTAATCCAGGAGGTCCGAAGATCAAAGTATGGTCTAACGCCTCGTTACGGCCCCGAGCAGCCTTTATAAACAGCTGCAACTGCTCTGCTACCTCATTCTGACCACAATACTCATCGAATGTCTTAGGACGAATTGCCCAGTCCTGACGCCGCTCAGCCTCCGAAGACGACGCCGTTACGATTCGGTCTGACTCAATCACTCTTTGATCTCTCCGTCCATCAATACCGATCTATTTGTGTCAATATCTGAGAATTCATCAATCTCCCTATCACTTCTATTCTATCAATCGAGCTTATCTGTTTTGCCTCACTAAAAACTTCCTGAACTTAGGTTTAGCCTTCCTCCTATCTCTTCACCCTCTCATCAGTTGCTTTAACGCCAGCCTTATAAGCGTCTCCACGTCTTTAATCTCCTCTTCTACCTGGGAGAGCGCCAGAGACGCTTCTTTCGGTTTGTATCCCAGGCTGATTAGTGCCGATTCAGCATCTGAGACGACATCTGGGTCAGAGGTTCCTGCTGCCAAAGGTAAAGCATCGCCATAATCGTCAAGCTTGCCCCGCAAATCGGCGATGATGTGTTCCGCGTTCCGTTGGCTGACTCCTGGTATACCTGAGAGCGTTTTCTTGTTTTCCGCATTAACCGCTGCAATAAAATCGATTACTTCAAGACCGGAAAGCACCGCTAACGCGGTTTTAGGGCCAACTCCGTTAACCTTAATTAGGGCACGAAACAACTCTCTTTCAACTATGGTCGCAAAACCATATAGCAATTGAGCATCTTGTCTTATGACAAAGTGAGTATGTAGCACCGTCGAGCCCTTAATTTCAGCTAGTTGATAGAAGGTCGACAGAGGAATCTCAATATCGTACCCCACACCCTGAACATCCAGGACCACTCGCTGCGGATCTCTCTCGACCACCTCCCCAAACAGCCTACTAATCATCGGTCCTGCTTACCTGATGCATACCTGCCACGCCTGTAACGGTCAGCACTGACGACTGAATCAGCTCCAGAGGTCATACGCGCTAAACTAAGTTGCGTATGGTGGTGACAAATAGAAATAGCTAATGCATCAGCAGCATCGGATTGCGGCTTGCTAGGCAAGTTCAGCAGCGTCATTACCATATGCTGGACCTGATTCTTATTAGCGGCACCGCTACCCACGATCGCCTGTTTGATTTTCCTCGCTTCATATTCATGGACTGAAAGACCACTATTGACTGCAGCAACAATGGCAACTCCCCGAGCATGACCAAGCTTCAGTGCAGACTCTGCGCTGCGAGCCATAAAAATTCGTTCTATCGCAAGCTCAGTTGGAGAAAATTCTTTGATAATCTCCGAGACGCCCTGAAAAATAACATCGAGTCTTTCTGGCAAAGTCGCTTTTTCGGTCGTTCGTATGCAACCGCTGGCGATATATTCCTGCTTATTCCCCATGGCTCTAATAATTCCATAGCCCGTTATCCGTGAACCTGGGTCAATACCGAGAATAAGAGACATTTTAGTTCCTATTTTATGGGGTCAAGTCTAGCATAATCGAGCAAAAGACCTGCCTTATAGCCATAAATTTTACCCACCTCTTAGCGAGACGAAGCGAGCCGTCAGGACTGCATAATCTCCATTGGAAAGTTAGCGTTCGTGTAGACATTGGTAACATCGTCAAGGTCTTCCAGCGCATCAAGCAACCGCAGCACCTTTTCGCCCGTGTCGGCATCGAGGTCAGAGAGCACCTGGGGCACCATAGCAACTTCGGACGCATCCGGTTCTTGGCCAGCCTCCACCAGGGCATCCTTAACCGCGAGGTACTCTTCAGGACTCGTTACAACTTCAATTCCACCATCTTCGTCGGTAACGACATCTTCAGCACCTGAATCAATAGCAACCTCCATCACGTCGTCTTCACTAACGCCTGGAGCGAAATGTATCTGTCCTTTCTTGTCAAACAAATAGGATACTGAGCCATCAGTGCCGAGGTTTCCACCAGCCCTGGAAAATGCATGCCGTACCTCCGCTACAGTCCTATTGCGATTATCGGTCATCGTTTCAACCAGAACTGCGACACCGCCCGGACCATAACCTTCATAGGTCAGCGGCGTGAGCTCAGCACCATCCTGCCCCCCTGCTCCTCGAGCGATCGCTCGCTCCATGGTATCTTTTGGCATTTGAGCAGCTTTCGCCTTATCGACAACAGTCCGCAACCCCGGATTGTCATCTATGTTGCCCCCACCATCGCGCGCAGCGACGGTCAATTCACGAATGATCTTGGTAAATACTTTGGCACGCTTAGCATCCTGGCCAGCTTTACGGTGCTTGATGTTGCTCCATTTACTATGCCCCGCCATGCATTTATCCCTGGTCTTCTTTTTCAACTCTGACGGTGATACCCAGTTCTTTCAATTGAACCGAATCAACTTCGCTAGGAGCCGATGTCAACAGGCATGCCGCTGTCTGGGTTTTAGGGAATGCAATCACATCTCTAATCGCTTTCGTTCCTGTCATCAGCATGACCAGTCGGTCCAGACCAATAGCGAGCCCACCATGAGGAGGTGCGCCATATTTAAGCGCGTCGAGAAGAAAACCGAATTTGAGATTCGCTTCACCTTCTGACAGACGCAGTACTCTGAAAATTGCCTTCTGAACATCAGGATCATGGACACGAATTGACCCTCCACCTACTTCGTGGCCATTTATCACGATATCATAGGAATGAGATAGAGCTTTCATCGGTTGCCTTTCCATTGACGAAATGTCGCCGGCAGGCATGGTAAAAGGATGATGCACTGCTGAAACATTACCCTCTTCGTTGACCTCGAACATCGGAAAATCGATCACCCAGCAACACGCCCAGTCCCTAACATAAAGATCAAGATCTTCAGCCAGCTTATTCCGCAAAGCTCCTAAAGCATCGTTGACGATGCGGGCTTTGTCCGCACCGAAGAAAATTACATCGTTATTTTTAGCACCACAACGCGAGAGGATGTTTGTCACAACGTCGTCGGGCAAGAATTTCAAAATGGGCGACTGCAGGCCTTCTGTCCCCGCTGCGAGATCATTAACCCGGATATAAGCTAACCCTCTCGCTCCGTAAATACCTACAAACTTGGTGTAATCATCCAGGTTCTTACGCGTTAAACGATCACCTTCGGGCAGGCGCAGCGCCACTACTCTTGAATCATCATCGTTTGCCGGTCCACTGAAAACTTTAAACTCAACATCTTTAAGTAGATCGCTAACCTCAACAAACTCTAGGCCAAATCGCAGGTCGGGCCTGTCCGAACCAAACCTGCTTATCGCTTCGGCATGAGGCAGAACCGGAATTTCACCAAGATCAACATCAATGACCTCTTTGAACAAACTCCTAATCAGAGACTCAGTTAGTGCCATTACTTCCTGTTGTTCAACAAAGCTCATCTCGATATCAACTTGAGTAAACTCAGGTTGACGGTCCGCGCGAAGATCTTCATCACGAAAACAACGCGCAATCTGATAATAACGGTCAAAGCCAGACATCATCAGTAACTGCTTAAATATCTGAGGAGACTGAGGTAGGGCGTAGAAATTACCCGGCTGAACCCGGCTGGGTACGAGGTAATCTCGCGCACCTTCTGGCGTAGCCTTGGTCAAAATAGGGGTTTCGACATCAACGAAGTCGCGTTCATCGAGAAACTGGCGAACTCTATGACTGATATTCGAACGTAATCGCAGTTTTTCCTGCATTTCAGGTCGTCGCAGATCGACAGCCCGGTTACGAAGACGAACATCTTCGCCTGCACTGGAGTATTCGTCCAATTGAAAAGGTGGAGTCTCCGATTTGTTAAGAATAACGAGTTGTTTGCCGAGAATCTCGATCATGCCAGTTGGCATTTTAGGATTGACCGCGTCTTGATCACGAGCCCGAACGTTCCCTCTAACCTGTATCACATATTCATTACGGACCTGATCCGCTAGAGAAAAAGCGTTAACTGTATCTGGATCAAAAACGACTTGCACCAGCCCCTCAAAATCACGCAAATCAAGAAAGATGACCCCACCATGATCTCGTCTCCGGTGAACCCAACCACATAGAGACACTTCTTCTCCTATGTGTGAATCTCTCAGCTGGCCGCACAAGTGGGTTCGCATTTTTTCCCCTATTACCTTTAGTAGAAATTCTTTTAATGGTTTTTAAAATGGTTTTGAATCTTTCATCAACAATGTAGCATCCGCGCCAGAGATC
>NZNP01000098.1 GCA_002694945.1 Gammaproteobacteria bacterium | reverse complement strand
ATAAAATATATAACCTCCGACCTAAAATCCACAGGCTCATTGAAAAACCCCCGTTCAATCTGATTAAGACGTAGATCTATAGCTGAAGGCATTGCTAGATACCAATGGAACTTACTTCAGGATGGCAACACACCGGAGAAAATCTAAAAAGTAGACAACTCTTTAGATTTGAATATTGAGCTCAAGCTTGTTGGTAGACCATCCCAACCAGCTGGACACTAGGGTCAGCAGACGGAACGTAAAACCATCAGACGATCCATGATGAAATTGTTTCTTGTGGTTTTAGGGGGAAGGCTCCCTGGTTGTCATATTGAATCTCACGATGTGCGCTGGGTTGCAGCAGAATCAATTGAAGCCGCCATTCCAGAACTGAAACGTCAGTGGATTGGCCTAAAAAAAGGGCTTCATCTCGATAGTTATTGCCAGGTAAATGTTATCGATGGGCACCATATTTCTATTCAAAATGGAGCCATCGTCGCAACAAGTAAACCTCTACTTTGGTTTGTCAACTTAGGGGCATACCACCCAGAACACTTAGCCGAACAACATTATTTCGGCTTGATTGTGGCCAACAACAAACAGGCGGCAGCAGCCGCTGCCAAACAACGCTGGCTACAACAACTCAAGCAGGTTCATACCGACGACCTTTTTAAAATTGACAACACGTCTGACATTGACACCTGTCTACCCATCGATGGCGATGGGCATTGGCATGTAACACTCACCCCCACAGCGAGAGCAGCAAATGATTTAGGACACCCAGATTGGTTTGGTTATCGCCCGATCTAAACAATCAGGCATATCGAGTCACATCCCGGAAAGAGATCAGACACGGTCGTGATCAATCTGATCGATACGTTGTGATCAGTTGAGCCGCCTTCGCATGTCAACCAGACAACACCTTGTTTTCAGCATGCTCACCATCGGAAGTCTTGGACTGATGCTCACCCCTTCTGCCCTTGCCCATCAGAACCACAAACACCACCACCATCAACACAAAAAGGCCAAGGCATACAACAAGGGATACAAGCAAGGTTTGCGCACGGGGTATTACCAGAGGCCCTACAGATATGGGTATGGATATGGATATCGCCCCTATTCACTACCAGTCGTCGTTGCACCAACACCCTGGGGAGCACCGCCTGTGCAAGTTAGGCAACCCAGTGTTGGCTTTGGCTTCTACTTCTGAAGCCAATCACGCATCACTCAAGCGGGAATCGCTTCCATCTCCCTTTGCAGCAAAGCGTCTTTCGCCCGATTGAAACGCGTCATGGCCTCAGGATCTCCACCTTTGTCGGGGTGATGCCGAACAGCCAACTGCTTATGAGCACGCTTCACTTGCTGATCTGTGAGACGGCCAGTCAAGGGCAGCCCAAGCGACTGACGAGCGACAATCGCCTCAAGGTCAGGGTCTCGTCCCAGCGGACACTGTTCACGCTGATGGTTTGACGTTCCCGGCTTGCGCTTCCGGCTGCCACTGGCTCGACGTTTGCGCTGATCAGCCTGTGAACTGCCGAAACCACCTTGGGATCCAGAATCTTGTCTTGTCATAACTGGTTTAACGAGCCGACACACTACTCAGAGGCCAAACCCAAGCCATCGACTGAACGCAAAAATTGGCCCCGAACGAGACACCAGCTACAACAAGTTGCTTAGCTAAATTCATTAACTTGCAGCCGACAAAGACAATTGGTAAGCAACTGCATACACCCTACACACACAAAAATGACACCCGCCTTCGCCATGTCTCTCAAAAAGCTCACAAATAAACCAATAATTTTACATGGAACTGTTATCGCACATGCTAATTTGCGAGCCAATTCTAAATCTTTACTGTGATTAGCGAATATCCTTTTGCATTCTATTCAGGACGAATCAATCAGATCAAGCGACGAACAAGATCTTGACAACTTCCTAATCCTCATCAAGCAAGACTGGAAAACAAGGCAGAAAATAAACAAGAGCAACGACGAAGATGAAGTTATCGAAATAGCCAAATCAGCTAGATTTAATTTACCTAAAGATAGTTTCTGGCTTCTGGAATCAAAAGACTTCAAGAGATACATCAGCCGGCGCGGATGGTACGCACAGCACTAACGACAGGCTGCCGACCACCACTGATCAACCTGATTNTCTGANCCATACCAAGCAGANCCGAACAGNCCCCCATGGGCCGTGTNTNTTAGCNTGACAAAANNCGCATCGTGCAAGAGAGCAGATTCCAAGGGAACCAGNCCGTCCCCCACCCAGGCTCCATCACCATTGATNTGACGGTAAGAGCGTTGNGCTGAAAAACGGCTAAACCAAGAAGCCGTCGGGCCAGTCAGATCAANCATGCCAGCAACCGCNACTGTATCGACCNCCTCGGGCTGAGGGCAANCTGGNAAACGTCGATCCACCTCAGCGCGAAGAGGAGTNGCANGTTTTGCTTGATGGGGACTCCCCAATGTGATGAGTCGGTTGCAATAGCGAGATCCTTGATAACAACGGCCGACAAAGGACTGATTGCTGAGATAAGGGCGCAACATCACNCCACCAGAACTATGGCCAATCAGTGTGATGCGACCGGTCTCAGATTCGGTTTGCAAACGGCGAACNAANNNATCGACTCGATCCAAACAATGGCGCCATCCAGATGCACGACTGGTGCTTAGCCANTCAAACCGAGACATTGGAACAATCTCGACATGTGCACCNCTCGTCGCGTGAATCCTGGAAGCCATCNATGCATAGGCCTCGTNTGTNATCAGAAAACCACCAAGGATTAAAACGGGTTGTTGTGCAGACACCTGCATNCCCATTGAATCAGCGCATCATGCGAACGCACTGTGGATGNGCGATCAAACCGTAAGCCGAATGAATGCGACTGGCTAAAGGGTCAAGGATTGTGCTCAGAGTTTGATCTCCGTTAATCGCTTCAAGAATCACATGTTGCCCGATCAGCACGATTCGAAACGACCAAGCAGGAAGGTCTGGAAGGGTNAATGGCACAGCAAACCAATCTCTGTCAGTAGAGTGACGTANATCAGTGGATCGTCCATCCCCCAATTGAGGGAGCAAATGTAAAGACAANTTCAAAAAATNCACAAGNCTTTCTTCCTATTCNACGCATTNNAGAGCTATGCCTGAACTNGTCAGCCAATATCCTCGCCCACCNAAGCTAGAGCTAAGCGATGAANNAATCAGGGTTNTAGCCCTTGGCAATTTGCTGNTTGAAACCACGAAGAGCATTCGAGTTTTAGAGACATTTCACCCTCCTACATATTATTTCCCACCAGAATCAGTTAATCAAGAGTTACTCAATCCTTCACTAGGGAGAGCCACCTTTTGCGAATGGAAAGGGATCGCCAGCTACTTCGACATCGCAACTTCAGAGAAACGAATTAACCGATCAATTTGGTGTTATCCATCACCCACTACTCGTTTTGCCGTGATCGCTGGATGGTTCGCTTTGTACCCGGGCCAGATGGACGGCTGTTGGGTCAATAATGAAGCAGTGACACCCCAACCTGGTGGATTTTACGGAGGTTGGATCACCTCTCGCGTTCAAGGGCCTTTCAAAGGTGATCCAAATCACCCTGAATTGATTTAGTGCATCAAAACACTCAAGGACGGGACTTATGAGCAATCACCGCAAAAAAAGGATCTCCACTCACACCAAATAGACCGGCAAAACCTGCGGCTTTAGTTGGTTCATCAACGCACTCAGGATTGATCCAGCCCTGTGCAGATAAAACAGATTCGACGTACTCCAAATGCTCTCCATCGGAGGAATCAGTCCAAATTTGTGGCGCCTTTGTGAAAAACATCCGGTTGCTAAAGGCCACGATGATCAATCCACCCGGTCGGGTAATCCTCAGCAACTCTTCGGCAATGGCCTCTGGCTCTGTCCAATACTGCCAAGCGGCTACAGCACAACACACATCGACCGTTCCCGCCTCGAGAGGAATGATCTGATCTCGGTTGAAATCCTGGAGCCAATAATCGTCAAGGCGAGGATTCGCCTTCAACTCAGCCTCGTTCATNCCATGGCCNATCACCCGGTCGTATCGCACCTCCTCAGGTAAGTGGCTCACCCANGACGAGCCAAGGTCTAACACCGTGGCGCATGGAGGGATGCGATCGCGGTACAGCTTCGTNAGGCGANAGCGAAACCCCTCATCTAANTGGTGAACGAATCGAGGGTCGCGNTAAAAGACACGATCNTCTTCACGATCAAGCTTGAAGCGCTGATTGTCAGACAACAGCTTTGTCGCCATTTGTGTCGNGAACCTCGNGCGTGAGTCTGTCGATTCAATCGAACAACTGTGGGTCAACCAAGCGATAGGTACCAACGAAGAACNCCACTGAGCTGACCAAGGATTCCCTCACCCGTGAACCANTCACCCAGAACAGCCGCTGNAAAACCGAGCATGGCAACACGCCCATTCAGCTGCTCCACACCAGNAAGGGCATGACGATTCCAAGGGCGCGCGGTGGTCAACGACTCGCCAAAACGCTCCGGCTGCTCGTANTGATACTGGGGNTTCNNCATCTGGAGGCAACNCCTNTGGCGCCCCAGCCTATGGCTGATTNGAGGACTGAACCGAACAAATCCAAGCCACCCGNTCAGCGGAACCTGGACGNGCTGGATAGGTCTCCCACTGTTGATCCTTGCCGAGACGTTGNAGAACACCATCCCCACANAGCGCTCGCATCNGCAANCTGCGAACACGCCAAGGACTCGANNCCCGACGCAGCATCAGCAATGCTTCGAANTGNANAGACCCNTCATCGGAACGACGTCGGTTACGCAGGTATTCAGCGACACGACGGCTGTCGGTNACATCGGCATCCATAAATCGCCATCCATCAGCAAGNTGCGGATAGCTCTTCACCAAAGAGATCCGTTGATCTCGCCAAATNTTGGGCTCAGATTCAGGCTCCCAGACGGCTTGGGCCTGAACCNATGNNCCNANCGCACTGCAGCACGCAAGGCCAAACAACCAACACAAACGCATCACAACCAAGCCTGAACCTTGACTGTGGCTCAGCCACCGCTATGACNCNGCTAGTACNTCTGTATTGCNATGAACACGTTCNTGNGTCGAAGCGCGNAAGTCGGCGATCTCGTCGTTGTGGGAGATCCTGATGAACTCAAGAACGACCCCAGCTGCACCAACTGGTTTCTCGGTGAAGTCATTCAGACATCAACAAGGNTGTTATCCGGAAAGAACACGGCCTTAAAANTATGGAACGTGGACAGCGNAGTNATTACTTGGGAACGCGCTAATCGTGTCACCAGAGCCTTAGGAAGGCGCTCTTCAACGATCGAACAATGAGCGATAACACTGATTGCAGCAACGTCATCCCGGAACAACACTGGAGAAAACCAACCGAAGGGATTAATGGAGGCCACCGTTCCACCTCAGTAGTTCAGATGTGCACATCTCAACGATGGCCCAAGCCAAGCAGTTGTCAAAGAGATTGGNGCGCAACTGATTCAGACCAACAACACATCTGGAGGCCGCATGAAATTCGTTATGAAGTGGTTTGGTGAAGCATTTGCCCACGCCATGGGAGCGTTTGATGTTGCAGACAAGCGCAATGTTCCGCCTCCAATCGGTANGCANCCTTACCGAGATACCCCAATGAAACGCGGAAGCCACGACTGANNCGCGCGTCGTTCACAGTNCNTCGAAAACCTCCGNCGATCTGCTGAGAGCTGAGATCGGCGGAGGTTTTCTGCATNCATCCAACAGAAGCNACGACTCATGGGTCTGAATCGTTGGCTGACTTACTGCGTTCAAACCAAACAGCAACACCGAGCGAGATGGCAANGGCGATCGCAGCACCGGCAAAAACAAACGCGAATTCAACTGGCATGGGGANACATCCAAGCGGCCTGCAACAAGGCACAGTATTGNAACGTCCGTCAATCCTGACAGCAGGAGTCACNAACCATCCATGTNNACTCCTCAAGCATTACTAGAGCGCATCAAGGCCTATCCAGAGATGGGAGAAGGCCATACAAGATTGGTGGTNATTTTAAGNCAATTGGGAGATTTTGATTCACTAGAATATGCTGACGCCTTAGTCAANTCCTGGGATAAAATCNCATCTTCATCAATTAGAGTGCATGCCATAGGAATCGGAAACGACAACAGTGCCGATCGATTCTGTACATTCACTGGCTTTCCACGAAAGCACCTTTCAACAGAGCCCAAGGCAGAACTACACCACGATTTAGGCCTTTACCGAGGGTTTAATAGTGCCGGTGGTCCTTGGACAAATCTATTATTAATGTGTGCAGGGTTAGGATCTCCGGGGACATTAAAAGAAGTCATGAGGGGTTACACTGGAGATCGATCTGCACCCTCCAGGCTCAGCAACAGCATATTTGACTTAGCTGGAAAAGATTTTCAACGACCATTCGAATTAGCGACAGTCCGCCTAAACAACATGGTCGAAGTATTGGGACGATGGGGAACATACGTTCCTGATCAGCAATATCTCTGCCAGCGAGGTGGAACGTACTTAATTAACGAAAAAAACGAACTTCTCTATTACCATCAGGATAAAGGAATTCTTGGATTTTCAGAGACAATGGCTCAGCCCTTACATTTTTTAGATGCTTATCTAAATTCATGAAAGTCATTCAAGGTGAAGAGATCCTCTCCTGGGAACAGGATGCACGTCGCACTGGATTATCGGTTAAGGCCTCACAACTCTCTGCACGATGGAACCTTGATCAAGTCTTTGATCGCACAGGACGCAGCGGCGGAGCAGGACAATCAGCCATTCTCCGAGCCGTCGGAGCATGCTTAATTCTTGAACATCAAAACAAGGATGAATCCAACACAACATTGTTGGTCAGCAATCAAGTGCGTTTGGGACCAATGGTCTTGCGTTTCGAAGGGGATGGTGCCCTCGTTGGTCAACGACCACTGCTGCAGTTCAGCTTTAAAACTCTGGTTATCAAATTTGGAGAACGAACTCTGCACCAAAGGCAGATTTCTCCGCCACCGGCAAGCAAAATGCCATTTTTTGCACTAATTAAAATCGATAACCATCAGGGCCTACTTGCTGCCCGAGGGCGCGGTGGTGGGCTAGCACTGTGGAAACGGCAGCCTTTGTGAGGCGGAAATGGCGGGTGACGTTGCCTTAGCGATGTTGGCACATCAGGGAGAATGGTTGCTTCAATTACGCGATGATATTCCAGACATTCTTTACCCCGGACATTGGGGATTATTCGGGGGACATTTAGAAAATAATGAAACTGCAATCGATGCTATTTATCGTGAACTAACTGAGGAAATTAACTGGACACCAACTACAAAACTGCAAAGCTGGTTTCAGCACAACAATGGGCAACGCACTGTTCACTTGTTTCGTGGAACGCTAGATGTTCCACTGCGTGCTTTGAGGCTGCAGGAAGGTCAAGACCTTCGTCTAGCCTCACTCAAACTCATTCGAACAGAGTATCTCTGGAGTGATGTCGTTGCAGAACAGAGGCCCGTCGCACCTGGTTTAAAGGTTGTATTAGAACGCATCACTCACGATGACGAGTCAGCTAAATGATGAAAGAACAAACATCAACCTGGCTGGAACTCAAGAATATCGAAGTTTGGCAAAACAATCACAAGCTGGTTGAGGATCTGAGCATGGATCTCAGCCTGGGTGAACCAACAACAATCCTTGGGCCCAACGGATCTGGAAAAAGCACTCTGATTAAACTGATAGAGCGGCGACTACATCCTGTTGTCAAAAGAGGGTCGCAGGTACGACTGTTTGGTCAGGAGATCATTCATCTTCAAGAACTCCGCCAAAGGATTGGGGTTCTTAACAGCGAGCTAGATGAACGAATTCCTGCAATATGTCCTGTTCGCGAAGTGATCCTGAGCGGTTATTTCGGAAGTACGCGATTAGGGCATGGACAAAGGCCCACAACGCAACAACGCAATCAAGCAGCAACGCTATTGAATCGATTTGAACTCAGTGAATTGGAAACACGGGAGTACCGACAACTCTCTGATGGTCAAAAACGCAGACTTCTCATTGCAAGAGCGTTAATTCATCAACCGGAGGTTCTTGTGCTCGATGAGCCTGCTCGAGCATTAGATCTTCGA
>NZNP01000097.1 GCA_002694945.1 Gammaproteobacteria bacterium | reverse complement strand
GGTCGGCCAATGCTAAGAGAAAATGGTGCTGTGATGTATGGTTGGCATGGCTGGCAAGGGGGTACGGACGGTCTTCCAGATCACGCTTACGACTTTGTCGCCGCGTTCGAAATTAATCCAGATTTCGCAGAACTCTGAGTACAACCAAAGCATTCCGATTGTCCGCGATTCATTGCTAGATCATAGTTGTTCTGAGAGAACNCCTGGGACAAAANCCCAAAACTAAAAATAGCNCNAACNCTAAACACCTACNATAGGTCTNGGATCGCTCGAAACTACTTTAAATCAAGCCCATTCAGCCCGCCANCCTCGCGCCACTGACGAAGCAACTTCATGTATGCGCCAACTCCCTTGCTATAAGTCTCGCGCCTAACATTGCGGTAACGCTTCGCGGTACCTTCCTGATTNTAATAACCTGGAGTGCAACTATCAGGCGAACCTCCTAGCACGAAGCCACCTAACTTGGTCTCGAGTTGATCGGCAATCCAGCTCTCCTCTGCTTCATGAGTAACGTTTGCAGATTTAATATTACGATTATTTAATTCACTGATTGTGTATGCCACGTGCCCCGCTTGTACATCAATACCNTGCGCATAGTTGGCCCCGAGCTGAAATACAAAGCCGCCACCGCAGAGAAACAAGTTAGGAAAACCGCTTACCATAAGTCCATGCATAGTACGCATTCCTTCCTGCCAGTGTTCGTAAATCGACTTGCCATCAATACCGACGATTGGAATGCCAAGACGACGCTCATAACTCGAAGTAATTTCGAAGCCACTAGCATAAACAATACAGTCAACTGCGTATTCCCTACCGTTGGCGACGACACCTCTCTCTGTTATCGCTTCCACACCCTGCGAAGCGCTGACATCGACTAGTTCGACATTCGGTCGATTAAACGTATCAAGGTAGAAATCATTAAACGTCGGGCGCTTGCAGAACTGGTTGTAATAAGCCTTCAGTTTCTCCGCGACTTCNNNATCNTGAACCGTATCNTCAACAAGNCTTCTNATTTCCTCCATTGTTTTAAAGTCAGCAATCTGCGTCNCACCAGCTACTTTACCGTCAGACAGACCCACCAGTTCTTTCAAATTACGTGTTAGCCGTGTCCAACCATCATCNAGGAAGGCAGGGTCAATCGGCCCACCCAAAAAAGCTTCGCCGAATTTCTTCTGTCTCTCTTTTTGCCATCCTGGCTTTAGATTTTTTGCCCATTCTGGGTCGGTCTCAGCGTTATTACGCGCATCCACTGAAGACGGAGTCCGCTGAAAGACGTAAAGCTGCTTCGCCCCTTCACCTAATGCAGGCACGCATTGAACCGCTGTCGCGCCAGTGCCAATAATGGCAACCTTTTTATCAGACAAACCTGCAAGCCCACCNTCCGGACCACCACCCGTGTAATCATAGTCCCATCGACAAGTATGAAACGAATGTCCTTTGAAGGTTTCCACACCAGGAATACCCGGTAAACGCGGCCGATTAGCAGGCCCAGTTCCTAAGCAAACATGACGGGCACGCATTTCATCTCCACGATTAGTAGAGACCAGCCACATCGACTCGTCTTCGAGCCAGCGCAATTCAGTTACCCAAGTTTGAAACACTGCATCTTTATAGAGATNAAAATGCCTGCCGATTCGTTGTGCATGTTCATAAATTTCAGAGGCATACGAAAATCGCAGCTTAGGTATATAACCTGTTTCTTCTAAAAGCGGCAGATAACTATATGACTCAATGTCGCANTGCGCGCCCGGATACCGATTCCAATACCAGGTACCTCCAAAATCACCACCGCTCTCAATTATGCGTACATCGCTAACCCCAGCCTGAATCAATCNTGCTGCTGTGAGCATACCGACCCAACCACCGCCAATAACAATAACCTCACGCTCATCCTTCAGCGGACTACGTTCTAGCCTTTCGCAGTAGGGGTCTTCTTCCAGGTACTTATTTGCAAAAGGTGAATCGTGCGAGAGTTGAACGAACTGCGCCTCGGCGTCTGACCTAATACGCTTATCGCGTTCTTCTGCATAACGGCGCGCTAGCGCATCNGGATCAAATCCAAGCGCTTCGCTAGAAAATGCCTNATCTATTGCGGCCATGCTTCTCTCTCCACAGTTGCATGCAAGACCTCAATCATACCGCATGTGTTGCCAAATTTGCGCCTAACGCTAACGCCTTCTTACAACAAATGGCTTTTTGACTAAAAGCAGCACAGACGACTCCTCATCAGAGCTTATTGGCTTAGCTATCCACCACTGCTCGTCAGAACTAAGCATCAGACAGTTTGACCAGCATTTTGCCGTTATTAGATCCAGTAAAGAGCCCGATGAAAGCCTCTGGGGCTTTTTCAATACCTTCGTAAACTGTTTCATGATATTTCATCTGCCCAGACTCAATCCACGATGACATATCCTTCAGGAACTGCTCACGCTGAGATCCAAAAGCAGAAACGACGAAACCCCGCAATTGCACAAACTTGTATATTGTCTCGGTTAGATTCCTAGGGCCAGCAGTGAGCTGGCCGTGGTCATTATAATGCGCAATCATGCCGCAAATTGGAATTCGTCCATAAGGGCGAATGTGCGTCAATGCCGCTTCCAATTGTTCTCCTCCTACATTCTCGAAGTAAACATCAATACCATCTGGAGCACCCCTTCTAAGTTCGGCTAACGGATCAGCAGTCTTGTAGTTGAATGCATGATCAAAGCCAAACTCATTTAACAGTTGATCGACCTTTTCATCTGAACCAGCACTACCAATGACTGTTCCACCTTTAATCTTAACGATCTGGCCAACTACGCTACCTACAGCACCGGACGCGGCAGAAACAAAAACTGCCTCGCCATCTTTGTATTCTCCCGTGACAAGAAGTCCGCCATAAGCAGTAAGGCCGGGCATTCCCATAACACCCAAATAGGTACTGAGAGGTGCAAGCGTTTCGTCCACCTTGCTGAGGCCAGCACCGTCGGAGAGAAAATACTCACGCCAGCCGTACCCGTTATTGACGTAATCACCCTCGGCAAAGTTGGGGTGGTTAGACAGAATAACCTTGCCCAACGCTCCGCCTGCTAGCGTTTCACCGACGGGGAAATCGAGTCGCATACGACCCCGCATATAAGGATCAACGGACATATAAATATTTTGCACCAAAACCTCACCATCACGGGCATCAGGAACTTCTATTTCAACAAGTTCGAAGTTTTCGCCAACGGGCATACCCTGAGGTCTAGATTTCAAGGTTATCTGTTTACTAATCAGCACAGTGAACTCCTTATCTTAAATCAACAATTACAATAAACGAGAAACCGTCCCGCCAGAAAAGGTTAAGAGACAGCAACATTCGCTTGTTATGGTTTTTAGTCGTCTGGGTATCGGCAGATTCGCTCAGTTCGAATCTCAGTGCCGTCGATAAAGGTAAAGATCATCCCAGTTCCCGCCATTTTTCTGGTAACGGTGTCAAACAAGTCAAATAGCCGAAAGATCAATTCGCCATCATCATCAAAATGAATGGCAGTGTTAAAATTATTGCAGATGCCACCGACATCCCTCGCGCCATTTACGAGTGTCCCGTCGACTCGGAAATCATGGATCGTGTTGCCAGCTGTCACAACCATCCTGTTACCGCATTGCTCGATTCTCTCGACATGACCTACCCAGCCAGACACACCAAACCACAAGCCTCGCATGTCTATAACGCCGTCCGCTAGGGGTTCCGTGCATTCGGCAAGCACAGGCATGGGTATTCTGGTAAACCCACAGCCAGGTGTATAAGCTTTTGGAATGTCGCTGGCCAATTTGCCAGAACCATCTAATTTAGGCAGCTGACAGTAATCGACGCTCGATCCGTCAGTAAGAAATATCCGTTGATCCGTTGTGTCGACGGGACGAGGATAGAGAAAAGCATAAAAGGCCAAACAGACAGCAGAGAGCAACAACAGACCAAGGATATATAGACTGATACGGATAATCATACTTTTCGCTCTAGAGAGAATTATATTTCGGCATCCAGGCTATCGACGAGTATTTAGCTGATCTCGCAATCGCTGCTCTTCTTCGTTTTCACTCACTTCCATTATTGATTCGCCGCCATAGATTTCTTCTTCAAACCACTCGACAAATTCACTGTCCCTGTTTAGTTTCCAACTACCCCAAACCATCCTCGCGTTGGTAGTCTTCATCACACCAAATTTGAGAGTACGCATCCTTGTGTTTAGGTGACCCTCATCTACAAGCCCCGCCTTCACTTTGTCATAGACGTCAAAAATGTCTACAAGATAAGTAAGAATTGCCATTTGAATACGCCAAGAGTCAGTTGAAGATAATGAATTCGAGGACCAATCAAGAGCCATGAATTCTGCATATTCCCGGTCTCTTGAAGTCTGAAAATATCTCTCATAGAGGCGCTGCGTTAAAGAGTGTCCAAACTGCGCTCTGGTGATCACGTTTTGCTGTTGAATCTGTTTTCCCAAATAAATCAGAGAAAAAATTACTCCAAGAGAACCTATGAATTCTCCAAGATTGCCCAAATCCTCTATAAGCATGTCGATTTTCCACTAATAAAAACGGTCCAACCATATCAAAAGTTTCATCAACCAATCATATTTTCCGGTGCCTCAAATCCTCCTATATGCTGCGTAATCTGCTTAGCAAATTCGATAGTCCTATGGTCCCTGTAAGGAGCACTCACTGCCTGGAGGCCNATAGGTAATCCNTCAGCATCTAGTCCAGTCGGGAAAACNGTACTCGGCAGGTAAGCATTGACAATCATGCCAGCCCAAAAAATTTGTTTAAAATAAGATTGTTCCGTTTGGTCAACCATGATGACTCGATCACCGAAGGGCCGATGGTCATGGGGGAAGGCAGATGTAGCCATCTGAGGACAGACTAAAATATCCCATTCTTGGAAGAATTCATCCCAAGCTCGTCGAAGTTTTTCCCGCCGTGTATTCGTTCTTATCCAATCGCGGTGAGACATTACCGTTGCCCTAGTGTTGACAGCAGAAATGGATCTGTCATCCGGGTCCAATTCAGCGGCCGCGGCCAATGCTAACTTGACCTCCGCGGGCCTCATTGCGCTTGTCATTACAGCCGTTAATAAACTTTGATAATTTGCATGTGCGAAAGCAGTATCAAAGTTAGGACGAACTTCTTCAGAAACAGTAGCACCTTCATCGCGAAGAATTCGTGCCACCTGGTTAGCTCGGTTAATAGTATCCTGACTCACCGGCGCAATGTCGTCAGAAGCCCAGATAGCGACACGTAAGTCCTTCAGTTCTGCGAAATCTGCTCTAGGCAGATCAACACGCAGAGCTATCGCTTCCCGATCCACGGGCCGCGCCATAATATCCAAAGCAACGGCAAGATCATCAGCTGAGCGCGCCAACGGACCACAAACGGCAAGGTCAGCCTCAGGAATGCCGGGAACTAGTTCGTGCCCCTGCATTGGCACGATGCCATATGTCGGTTTGTGTCCGTAAATGCCGCAAAAATGAGCTGGATTCCGGATTGAACCACCAATGTCGGAACCTGCCTCCAGCGCGGAAAAACCTGAGGCGAGTGATGCGGCGCTTCCTCCTGACGATCCGCCAGGGGTACGAGTCGGATCATAGGGATTTCCGGTTACACCGTAAATTGGGTTATAACTCTGGAAGTCCGCGAGATCGGTAGGGACGTTAGTTTTTCCTAAGAATACGGCACCCGCAGCTCTAAAGCGTCTGACAGCAAGACCATCACTATCTGAATAATTATTTTTGAACGCTTCTATTCCCCATGTTGACGGAGTATTCGCCATGACATATGACTCTTTGATCGTCATCGGCACCCCATGCAAAGGACCCAGTAGATCACCTCTGGCGAGGGCAGAATCAGCTTCCTTTGCTCTTTCGAGAGCGTCGTCAAATGTCCTAACAACAACGGCATTAATCTCGTTATCGTATTTTTCGATGCGTCTAATATATCGCTCAGTCAATTCCTCCGAACTTACCTTTTTTGTACGAATCAGCTCTGCTTGCTCTAGTGCACTGTCATATATGTTGCTTCCCATCTATTGCTACCCCTCAAACCNTTTCTCTTTCTTAGTGTTTATTGCCTCTATCANACACTATTTCGATTAAAAGACNTTTAACTTCCTTTGTGGTGTCTGTCTGCATTGATATCAACAGATTGAACTGAGTCGAATCTGACAACTTTGAAAGTTGAGCGGGATTAAGAATATACATCGACATTTACTGTCCGATTAAGAACCGTACTGTCCGATGAAGAGCCAACGATAGCCGGATAAGTGCGGTTTACAGTTGTACACGGAGTCGTGTCTATCACCACCCTAAGGTGCCCGGGTCACCTTTAAAGGGACCCACCACCTCGTTCGTAATCCAGCCACCGTAAAAATCACCACGTTGCGCCTGAACAGCTTCCCCATCAACAAAGCAACGAGTCAACGACGCGTAGAATGAGTACCAGCCATCTATCCCTTTGAAACGCTCAGTCGGACCATCATACCGCCATGCAATTTTTGAATTTCTATATGAAAAATACGTTGCCTGCCCTTTCCATTCGCAATATGTGGCGCCGTCACACGGAATCAAGTCCGCTAGCATATCGTCAGGCGCGATATAAAAAGTGGGCGGACTCGCCGTTTCTAAGACCCGAATGCTCGATGCTGCACGAGCAATTAATACGCCATCTTCACTGAAAACTTCAATTTTTCTGCGATCGCTTACTAATGCAGGCGGTCTTGGATAATCCCACACTGACTCTTGGCCCAACTTAGGNTCTATCGCAAAGTCGGGGCGTTGGGTTCCTGTATGTTTCCACATATCACGAGCTCTTTCTTTNAANCGAAAACTTGACTAGGAATTTCTGAAGTAAACCGCAAAGGGTCCTGGNAGACCTAAAGGNATTTTTTTCACCAAACTTACGACTACTAAGATGCTGGTCNTTGCGCCAAGGTTCCATCCCATACCGATGGGCCTTCGCAGTCCGCGTAAGAATTGTAGTAGTCCTGCATAGCCGCCGCTCCATCACCATTGGCTAGCCAGTTTTGGTTNTTCATGAGCGAACCAATACCGTCATATATTACAAAGTGCATAAAAGACCCTTTGCGCGACGCTTGACCGAGCTGCGGAAGTATAATGGCCCAACCAATCATGGATAAATCATCCTTGTTCGCATCGAGCCATGAATCATGCTTCGCCTTTAGCTGATCGCTCGTAACTCCTGGTTTNGCCTTGCACCATTCGGTCTGAATAATCCGCCTCGGATTGGCCTCCAAAGCCGGAACATCCATATACTTATACAGAACGTGATTAAATTTAAAGTGACAGTCACCTACCTCTGAGCGCGACGCCATAACTTCGGCCGCTCTCTCTGAATTTTCCCACTTCTCCCAGCCCTCAGCAAAAGCGGGTATTGANCCATATACCATCGTTATGTAGTCGGCGGTTTCGATANAGGCAGTNGCGTTGTCGAAAAAAGGGGTGAAGTTGATAATTCCCAGTTCTAAGTTCAGGCGTTNAAACTCGGACGCTGCAAAATTTACCTGATCATCTGCATCTTTTAACGTCTTGCCTGGCCTAAGCTGACAAACTTCGTACTGCATCCCACCAAGATCACTAAGAACTATTCCGTCGTATTCTTCTTCGGCAATGGCAACACGAGCACTAATCAAAATAAAGAACAATAGAGCAAGGTTTAACTTTTTTTGTTTCATAGTTTTTCCATTCAGATAAATCTTAATTTTTTGTCATGCAGATCGTTCAATAGTATCAGTCAACATTTTCTTACGCATCCTTGCTTACCTAATCAAGACCGCGCGTTACTTTTGATCGATCAGTCCTTGTCGAAATTCCTTTTCGTTTCGCANCAGATTAAGGCCAAACCCCTGATCATTTCGCCTTCGAATCGATATAAACATTCAGCGCGAAGCAGAAAAAACAAGCTAGAGCGCTAGTATATACTGAGGCATAAAAGAATTACGGATTACATACATGCTTCTACCTATGCCCATGAACATNGCTATTTTTAAGATTTTAATTCTTCTAAATATATTCCTTGTCTTCCCAAAAGCTTCAAGCGCCCAAGAATTACCTGCGCTTTCAACCCAAGTCAACATTCTGACAATTAATGAATTCCAAGCGCTCTTAGAGAGATCAAAACGTTGGGGAGAATTCGGCGATCAGGACGAGGCTGGCGCAGTCAACTTGATAACACCNGCAAAGAGGGTTCTTGCAGCAAAAGAGGTTAGAGAGGGCGTCNCAATTAATCTTTCCAATCCNATGAGCAAATCGGAAAGTGGGGACTTCATTGTCCCGCTTGAACATAAAACCTTCGTNTTCCCTCCTTTGGCAGGGCCAACGAGTCCGGAAACTGCCGCCGGTGATGTATTCACCATCAATTATCACGGTGCTCTACATAGTCATATGGACGGTCTTGCTCACTTTGGTTGGGATGGAAAACTCTACAACGGTTTTCCTTTCGAGCCGAAACCACAAGGGTTCGTTAACGTGGGCCTCGAGCACATTGCATCCACAGGCATCTTCACGCGTGGCCTCTTAGTAGATATGCCGGACCTATATGGTTTGAAAATTCTCGAGCCTGGCACGGTAATAACAGTTGACCACTTGGAAGCATGGGAAAAAGCATTGGGCATTACTGTCTCATCGGGCGATGTGTTGCTATTGCGAACTGGCAGATGGGTGATCGCCGAAAAAAATAAGGATTTCAACCCTCTTCAGAGAACAGCAGGCCTGCATGCTTCAGTAGGCCTCTGGCTAAAAACTCGTGGCGTTGCCGCGATTGGTTCTGACGCAATCAGTGACGTTGTCCCGGGTGGAGTAGAAGGTGTATTTAATCCAGTACACGTAGTGGCGAACTATGCTCTTGGAATGCCTCTATTCGATCACTTACAGCTTGAAGAACTGGCACGCGTCACAAAACAACGGAATAGGTATACATTTTTATTTACCGCTGCTCCACTATACATAGAAGGGGCAACGGGTTCACCGCTAACACCTTTTGCTCACTTATAAATCAGACTGTTTTCGGTACTCTCTACTTTGAGATTTGCTCTTCTTTAGACCTGAGCATTTGCTTAACTAAAGCTCTGATAACTCTGCGCCCCTCTGGAGATTGCCAACTACCTTTCGCAACACCACCTGGAACGGGAATAGGTCTCACGCGACCCTTGAGACTTTGAAAACGGCTTTCGACCTTACGCAGCCAATTTTTACGATAGTCTTCGTCAGCCCAGCCGCCTCCTGTACCTCGAGAATAAACTACGAATCGGGTATTAGGGTTTTGGTCAGCGATGTAACCTAAAAAAGCGACCAACTTGTTTTCAGCTATCTCGTAGTGCTTGTTAAACACAACAGAGGGTTGTTCAGTGGCGGTCGGATATTTCACCTCTAAGTCCTTCGCCATGGAATGAAAAAAGGCGGACCGATGTATAAGAACGAGAGAAGGGTTTTGTTCTAGAACCTGCGACTCTCTATCCCAATNCGATCCGAGAGTTTCTTTTTGCGTGATGATTTCCAAGTCACCTAATACTTCGCTAAGGACGTCCGCGTTAGTTCCGCTTCGTTGCCGTGTTTCTTCATCATAGACGCCTCGCGGAGCAAAGGTATCCATTAAGACCACCACAGGTCTCCCGNTGCCCGATGAAGAGTCTAATGANGATGGCTTACTGTCACTTTGGCTTATATCCGTGATAATCAACCAACCAAGTGCAGCTACTACTATAATTAGTAAAATAGATTCAAGGCTCAGAACTTGACTTGGAGATTCACTCGTTTCTTGTCCAGGTTGAATCAACCAGCCTATCCCCAGCGCAATCAAGAAACCTCCCGCAATTAGAGCGATCAACGTTGTCATAAACCACTCTGGTAAACCCAGAGGCTCCTGGACTACATCTGCAATCTGCAACACCACCCACGCCACCACAGAGTAAAGCGCNGCAACGCGATAAATAAGTTTCTTCTTCAANTTGCTCTCTCCTAGCACCTCAGCACAATGGCTGATTGGTTCAGCCTCCAACTTCTAACTTCTAAATTAAATAAATCCCTTCTCTGACCGCGCAACTATATNGGAGGCATGGCATTCTTCGATCATAAGATGCATCTAAAGCAACTTTGCTTCCGCGGTCCTCTTTTTACTTTCACCTCCAGACCAGCTAATCGATTAAGACATGTCGATCTTCCCAAAGTTGATTAATAGCATTTATAGAGAAAAAACATCGTTCAAATGCAAGTTCATTATCAGCCTGATAATCTATACCGAAATGCAAGGAGTAGTAAGTGAAATACATTTTTCTCAGTCTTTTAATTTGGATGATAGTACCCAAGGCGATAGCCGATCATCATCAAGCCGCAGCAAATAAAGGAGGCAAACCATTTGTTTTGATCGCGCGCCTTCATTCCTTGCCTGGCAAGGAAGATCAGGTCATTAAATTATCAAGGTCAGCTGACGAGGCCGTGGAATCGACCGAACCAGGTATGCTTTTACACACTTTTGATCAAGACCCTAACGATTCGCTGGGGTTTGTGTGGACAGAGGTCTACGCAAATAGCGCAGCCTTAATCTTCCACCTACAAAACCCTCCTCTGCAGCAATACTTGGCTGATGTAAGCCCATTACTGGACTCTTTTACTGTAGAACTTTACGGGGAGGTCTCACCCGAAGCAGTGGAATTACTTGTCGCGACCGGCACGCCGACGACACACTACAAAACTAAATTAGGTTATGTACGGGAGTTAAATCGGTTTTAGCACCAACCTGATATTTCCTAATGGTTTGTTCTGTCTACGATTTTCTGCCCCTTTACTTACCAAGCAGAATCAATGTCTCAATACGGAACGGAAAAGCTAAGCGAAAGCTCCCGACGATGATTTAGAAATCACAATCTGAAGAAAAAGACTTTTATGCCTAAACTTTCGGTGGATTGGCCGTTCAATCCGAAAAAAGTCCCATTTTTTTATGGATGGGTAATCTGGGTGTTAAGTACTCTTGGGTTTCTTATGAGCATACCAGGCCAGACCATGGGTATGGCCGTGTTCACTGATCCTCTTATNGATGTNACCGGATTGTCACGCACAGAACTATCGATGGCTTATCTTCTTGGGACCATCGGTTCATCTTTATTTTTAACCAAAGCTGGCCAGTGGTATGACCGTTATGGGGGTCGGGTGATGATACCGACAGCAAGCCTTTGCTTAGGCGTTATGGTCACATTCATAAGTTCTGTCGATTATCTTACGGGTTTACTGGGTGGCGGNGCCTTCGTACTNNTGTTGTTGGGCTACTTTGGCGTAAGATTCTTCGGTCAAGGAGTCCTGACCAGTTGTTCTCGGAACGTTTTGATTTCGTGGTTTGCCAAGAGGCGTGGATTGNTCAGCGGGCTCCGAAGNTTGTTCGTTTCGTTTGGCTTCTCTATAGCACCACTGCTACTGGCATCTTTGATTGCACTTTATGATTGGCGAGGAGCTCTTTGGTNCCTAGCTATTATGGTNTCGATTTACGGGGCGNTAGCTCTAGTGTTTATTAGAGACAATCCTGCTTCTATTGGTGTAACTGCGGACGGCGGTGATCTAGCAAATACTCATGACCGTGTATTTGAAGTTACCAGCAAAACCTTAAGAGAAGCAAAAAGAGACCCAATCTTCTGGATATACAGTGCCAGTTTGGGGTTTCAAGGTCTGATTGGCACCGCTTTGACCTTTCACGTAGTTTCGATTTTTAATGAGGCCGGCAGGAATAGCGAGGAAGCTTTTGGTTATTTTCTCCCTGCAGCAATATTCTCAGTGAGCGCTAATCTAATCGCNAGCTGGCTTGTGGATCGCTATTCCCTTAAGCCCTTCTTGCTTACCAAGTTAACTCTGATGACTATCGGTTGTTGCGGCTTACTCAACTTAAATGAACCTTGGGGTTTTTGGCTGCTGGCAGTGGGCTGGGGCTGCAGCGGGGGTTTATGGAGTGTGATATCCAANTTGGTACACATAAGATTTTTCGGTCCTTTAAATCTCGGCGCTATCTCAGGACTGAGCACTTCCTTGACTGTATTTGCCAGCGCTATCGGACCTGCTGCATTCAGTCTTAGTCTCGATGTGTTTGGTAGTTATTCGGAGGCANTAAAAATTTCNATTGGAATTGTCACGTGTTTGTTGATCACCGCCGTGATTACTCCNCAAAATGAACCAAGTCCACGATTCGAATCATAGAAAATANTNNCGTGCACGAATTNGCCGGGCCTATACGCCACTTTCGTGAGTAAGTGGATTGCTGTCTCAGTATCTATAACCACGACATAAACCAACTAATGCCGAATAATCTTAAGAGCTTTGGTTGTTCTTCAATTTTGCTTTTTTCGAAAGAACTAAAATGAACACAATGGGTTATGTTCCATTTCTCCTATACCATCAAACTGATGGTGATACCTTGATCAGCNATAACGGAGCTCAAATCACGCTGAAGCAAGTCGGCAGCGTCTTTTTGGCTACGTAGGTGAGCATCAAAATGAGACAAACCAAGCCCGTTGATTAAAGCATAAGCATGATTACCGGGGACGAGTTCAGTTGACGGCTTCATCAGGCTTAACATCTCATCCATGCCTCTCTTGGCTTCCTCATCCGCATCAGCATTAGCAGCTTCTATAAATAACTTAAAGCCATCTTGATTTTTTTCCACNTCGTCATTGAAGTGAAAATGATCAGCATTCTCTAAAACCACAACTATTTTAGGTTCAGGATTACGTTCACACAGATCACGCATACCCGATAGCGGTAGGATTGAGTCAAGATCGCTAACGATGTAAAGAGCAGGAACCGTTCGCCCCCAGTCAAAAGTGAGAGCATCGGGCAAAGGGTTCTGTCCATCGCTAGTTTTACCACCCGCTGGTGCTAACGGAACTATGGCTTTGACCCTCTCGTCAGTCTCAAGAGTCTTTAATGTGGTCCAGCCACCAAAACTGTGGCCCGACATGCCAATACGATTTGCGTCAATTTCTATTCCAGCCTCACCCGCTATCATCTGATCAATAACAAAACTTGCATCCGCAGGTCTGGACAGAATAAAGCGNCGCATAAATTCGATGTCTCCCGTTTTTGATTGACCGCTGATCATATTTATTNTGGTGTTACCAACGTGGTCCATAGCCGCTACAACAAAACCATGACTCGCCAGATGTGTATAAAAAAAAGTAGATTGTCGCCTTTCACCCCCGTAACCATGAGAAAATACTACTAAGGGAAAGCAGCCTGATTCTGACTCAGCATTCATTACAGCATGCTGAGAGCTCTCGCCTAGGCCAGGGACTATTTCATATCGCNCCATCTTATCAGGATCAAAATCTTCGCCCGCGTGTGCGTTAGTAGCGGGATACCAAACATCGACGGGCATCTCGTGATCACGACTCTGATCTATCCATGAAAATTGTCGAGTACCTACTGGGTGAGAACCACGCTCGAAAGGATTATATTCAGTCACTTTGCCAACCTTCTAGTCAAAAGCTCACCGTACTCCAGCCTTCGCCACCTAATCAAGACTAAGCCAAATAATCTCGCTTTGACTTCCTATGTTGGAAACGGCTAAAGAAAGACCTTCGTTCGTCGTGGGGGCAATACTTGGATATCTTATGTTTTACGAGCTGTGACTTTTATCTCTGCCCGAGCTCCGGGAATAATCAACTCAGTGATTCCGATCCAAGTGGAGGCAGGATAGGGTTCCTTGATGAACTCATCTTTAACCTTTGACATGGTAGCCGCATTTTTTTGCAAATCTACNAAGTAAATGGTGGTNTCGATAATGTCTTCGTAACCGACACCGGCTNCGGCGAGTGTATCGCCTAAAGAAGCCCAAGCGCTCCGGAACTCATCTTCGGCCGAATCGCCTTGGCCAACGACACCCGAGAAAAATATGATGTCGTTGTGACGGACAGCAGGCGCAAAGTGCCAGTTTTCGTAAGTTTTTCGTGCTGCGGCTGGGANGATAACGTCTATAGGCATGTTGTTTTCCTTCAAAGTAGTTTAGTTGACTCGGATGTTAGCAGCAGGTCGATAGCGGTCACCATCGGCTAAATATCCACCGTCTTTCGCCACGATAGGTTTCAACTCATACATTCCACCGCTTTTAGGAAGGTGATCGCTATAGTAGGCCTGGTCGCCGAAAAAGCGAAACACCATATTACGCCGCTCACGCAAATGGCTGTCAGTGCCGCCACCGCGATGTAAGCANTGGGGGTGGAAGACAACCACATCGCTCGGAACCAAATCAAAACCCAAGATTGTCCAACTGTCTGGATTTTCCGCCACTTCAGTTGCGATGTCCGGTANCGGCGGAAATTCTGCAGCCTTACCCCACAATGCTTCAGTAGGGTCTTTTGGGTTAAATGTTGTCCCGTCGTACTGGATTCCCTTATNGGATNCNTTGATTACTTGTACCGATTGATCAGCGCTCATTGCCGTAAGGGGGATCCACATNTTGCACCAATNTTCACCTGACCAAGGCTGATAGGCNGTATCTTGATGCCAAAAGGTCGGATCGGCCTTACCTTTTTTCCAAAATATCTCTTCTGCGAAGTACCCAACGTACTGAGTATTCAGCAGCTCTGCGACAACATGACCAAAGCCTGAGCGGGCAATGATCTCGTCATACATCGACTTTGCTGCGGGGTTGCCATTGTCGATAAAGGAAAAGTCTTCCCTATCTGTCCTGCCGGATGCGATTGGACCGGGATGAGCTACTGACCATTCGAAACAGGCATTAAGTTCGGCTAGTAAGTCTAGATCGACAAGCCCTGGCAACTTGACAATGCCGTCTTCTGCGAACGCCGTTTTTAGGTCTTCTGTGATGATGTAAGTCATATTTTTACTCCCGCGCTGTTTAAACTTTACAGAAATACAATTTAGAGGCAAATCTCTCGCCTACTAAAAATAGAGACCTAAATGGAGAGAACGGCGACGCTCAACAATATTCTTGGTCTCAGTATCGTTGGTCGAGCATCTCAAAAGTTCTTCTATGCGAGCGATTCCCCGTCGCTCACCATTTGCGCGACGCACCAAATAGCCATTAATCAGTATTCACTCAATATAGATACATTACTTACAGCCATTAACCGTCTCGTCAGCTTATCGAAATGATAAAGATGAAGTTCTTGGTTATAGTAATGACAGTTAGGGCAAAAGGTATCATCTTTACTCGGGCCCATATTGCAACTCTATATACAGGATAAAGGTCATTGCTCGAGCCTCAATCTCTTGCCTTTGCAAAAAACCCTTACGAGTACTACGCCGACCTTCGCAAGCTGGCTGAACCTTATTTTTATGAACCTGCTGACGCTTACCTGCTAGCTCGTTATATCGACGTGGAAGGTGCAGCTAGGAACCCTACGCTAGTTAGATCGCTTGAAACATTTATGGATTCGGACTATGTACGTGCGCAACAGCGAGCAAAAAACTGGCACGACATGCCCAATCATGAGCAGTTTGTGCAATCTAGCCTGCTTGAACGAGATGACGAACCACATTTTCGTCTTCGAGTCATTGTCCTTCGCGCGTTGTCGAGGCGTTTCGTAGAGCAACAGCGCAGTATGATCGAGTCATACGTTGATCTATTACTGGACAAACTGCTACAGCGCAGAGAATTTGATTTCGTTGAAGACCTTGCCTCACACGTTCCTGGTCACATCATCGGTCATCTGCTCGGCGTTCCAATCGAAGACTGCCCTCAATTACGAGTATGGTCAGAAAATATCGTTCAATTTTTTGATGTTGACAGAACCAAGGAGCACAAACTACTTGCGGAAAAGGCCACCACCGAGTTCTACCTCTACCTGTCTGACCTAATTAAAGCGCGAAGGAAGAGACCGCAAGAAGATCTAATTAGCTCGCTCGTCGCTGCCCAGGGTTCTGGCGAAATGAGCGTGTCAGAACTCATCTCAACGTGTATGCTAATACTCGCAGCCGGTCACGGGTCGACAATTGATGTTCTCGGCAGCGGTATGCACGCTCTATTATCTCACCCTGAACAAATGCACCTGCTGCGCCAAAGGCCTGGACATATCAAGACGGCGGTGCAAGAAATGTTCCGTTTTGAGTCACCTCTGCCTTTCTTCCATCGGTATACCAGAGAAACAATTGTGTTAAACGGGCAGCAATATCCTAAGGGAACAAAATTCGGTTTATTGTATGGCTCTGCGAACAGGGACCCATATCAATTCACCGATGCAGATAAGTTCGATATTACACGTAACCCGAACCGTCATGTCGCGTTCGGGCGGGGCGCTCACCTTTGTTTGGGTAATCATCTATCACGGCTTGATATGGAAGTCATATTCCTTAGCATTCTCAAAAGAACTAAAAATATCNAATTAGCAGGTCCTGAACCTATCTATAAAAGAAGTCTCTCTGAACGCGGACCGGTATCATTGCGCCTAGTCTTAACACCGAATTAGGCATTTTGGATCAGATATNTTTTTTTGAAAAACTCAAGATTTTAATTTTCAACCACAGGTCAAGCTCCNCCCCCCCCTCTCGCGTTCTTGACGTGCTGAAGGAACAACAGAGTGTCCCTGATGGAACGTGGCTGAAGTGGCGCTGCGAGCTCAGCTTCCTCAAACGAAATCNCTTCTTCCGGGTCACTAACTACTCGCTCGCTGGCTAGAACAAGGTGTTCTCCGTCATNGCCAAGCAGTNCTATCAATTGCCTGTCTTCCCGCAACAAGTTGATGCTGTCATCAACAACNAGTCCTGCTTGCTCACCAGCTGCCTTTTTGACGGTAAGCCACTTCTTTCAAGTACTTCCTATCGTATTGAAATCCACTACTCCAGCGGAGGATACCCATACTCAAATTACTCTGACCTTTCTGTAAAGTTAGCGCTTAGTGTGTTTGCAGTCCCGTTTAGTCCTAGCCAGGTTCGCTGTTGCCTTGTTAATCCTTGTTGAGTTTTTTCGGCTAACAGTACATTCCAGTTAACTTGCGGACGGAGAAATGCCGCCGAATAGTAGCCAAATACAATCGCTCGTTCCTCGTCTTGAGTTACATTTTCTCCAGATGTGTGCCACAACCTCCCATCCATAATGATCAGAGAACCTGCTTTCGCTTCAAACGACAGCATGTTTTCTAGCATATCCTGGGGAACGTCGGCTGCTTTCTCTATGTAATGGCTTTTAGGCAAGTATTTTGTCGCCCCGTTTTTAATGTGAATATCATCCAGACACCAAAGGGTATTCATCGACCAAGGCTCAAGCCAAGGACCAGGAAACACGATTCCTAGATCAGAATGCGCGTGCATTGATTTAGCGCCAGGCAAAGCTATGTTGGCTGTGAAGTTTGAAACGATAAAATCTTCGCCAATAAGATGCCTTACGAATGCAATCGCTTCAGGGCGTCCCATCAATTCTAAAAAAACAGGATCCAAATCTAATAAGTTGAATACCCTAACATTTGAATCATTTTGGTCCAGACTAGCAATATAGGTCGGTGCGCCTCGACGATCACTCTCCCGCGCTGCCGCCACCAGTTTTTCTCTAATTTCCGACACCTCTTCGATAGAAAGAACATCATCCACTACACAAAAGCCATTGGCTTTAAGATCGTCAGCGTAAGTTTTTTGGACCTCTAGTCTATCTTGTGACTTATCAATCGTTGTCAAGTTATGCCTCCGTACCTAAGCAGTAGCCACGCCTATTTTTTTTGAATACATGAATTCATAATTTGACGTGAATCGGTTTGGGTTAAGTATACAGAGCCCCAAAGAGCATGAGAAAAAATGATCTAACTCTCCGCTAATTCACTCGACAAGCGCCATCAAAATATCACACACCTCACTAGGTCGAGAAAGAAAAGGGGAATGAGCACCGGGCATTTCAACTACCTTTTCAGCACGAATAGCAAAGTCTCTCTGCAGATCAGGATGGAGAGCTTTATCTTCTCTACAAAGAACATAGGTTGAGCTGATATCCCTCCAGGCAGGTTCTTCAGAGAGAACGGGGAATGGTTCCATAACCTGCGGCCTTAGTCGTCTTATTGAATCTGCGGCTTCAACCGGATCACAATCATCATAAAAGGCTGCAACAGCAAGATCTGGATTGATCGCAACCGAACCATCAGCCTCTATGACCATGGCCTGTCCAAGGCTTGTTGCACTTGCCGCATTGGCGACTACCTCATCGACGTTCTCGCCCTTGTCCGGCATGACAGCACACAAATAGACAAGATGAGAGATATCCATGCCCGCTGAAGCATGGGTGATGACGAGGCCGCCATAGGAGTGTCCAAGCACGACGGCTCCTGGCGTTTCGGCTATTACACCCCTGACCATATCTATGTCGCCCTCGGTGCCCTGAAGGGGAAGATTTACTGCGGTCGTAGCTATTCCCTGTTCTTCCAACAAATTACTAAGCTTTTCAAAGCACCAAGCTCCATGCCAGGCGCCATGCACAAGAATGATGGGACTACTCATTGGCAAGTAACATAGTTTATATCTGCTCGACGTGATTAGTTTTCAGCCATATAGTTACACATAGTAGAGAAGACTGCTAATGGGGCAGAGGGTTAAGATGCTCTACTATATCTTTTGACTGTATCTGATACAGTGGTCATTTGATACCTATCCGTCCCGGCCTACAATCATCGAGAACGTGAAATGGATCCTAATACCGATAACGTAGCTCACCTTCGAAATCGCGCAAGAGACGCCGATCAACGGCGATCGGGCCGTAGATTACGAGTTGCGCCTGATAGACGCGATGTCTACGACATTCCACTGTCTGAGATTAATGTAGCTAATCCTGAATTGTTCAAAACTCAGAGGGCCTTTCGCTATTTTCAACGGCTCCGAAATGAGGCGCCCGTACACTATTGCAGGGATAGTCAATATGGTCCCTACTGGTCCATAACGCGTTATCATGACATCGCTGAAGTGGATAAAAATCATCGCGTCTTCTCTTCGTCTTTTGAACATGGCGGTGTCACCATCACGGGCACACCTAACTCCAGCAACGAAATTCCAAATTTCATTTCAATGGATCCACCAGACCATGCGGAACAGCGCAAAGCCGTGGCGCCCGGTATGGCACCGCGTCGGCTCCACGAACTTGAATCGCTTATCAGAGAACGAGCAGCAGAAATACTTGATAATTTGCCAAAAAACGAAGCCTTCGATTGGGTACCGGCTGTCTCTGTCGAGCTTACGGGTCGGATGTTGGCAACCGTTCTTGGAGTACCCCAGACTGATCGCTATGATCTGATCAAGTGGTCTAACGCTATCAGCAATGCGGATGATCCCAACTACGCTACGAGTGGCGCGGATTTTTATCAGACACTGGCCGAGATGAACGCCTACTTTCAAGACATCTGGCAGGAGAAAAAAGTCAACCCTGGGGAAGACTTGATCTCCATGCTCGCTAATTCGCCAGCCACTAGAGACATGGATGCCAAACAACTAGTAGGCAACATGGTGCTGCTGATGGTGGGCGGAAACGATACTACGCGGAACTCTATTAGTGGCGGTGTATTAGCTTTAAACCAATTCCCGGAGCAATATAAAAAGCTGCGTGCCGATAACAGCCTGGTCCAAAGTATGGTACCCGAAATTATTCGTTGGCAAACCCCTTTGATATCCATGAGACGCACCGCGGTGAACGACTTTGAATTCAAGGGACAGCAGATCAGCAAAGGCGATATGGTAGTGATGTGGTATCTATCTGGTAATCGCGACGAACGCGCCATTGCCCAACCCAATGAGTTCATTATTGATCGCATGAGACCTCGTGAGCATCTGTCTTTTGGTTTCGGCGTGCATCGTTGCCTTGGCAACCGGCTCGCGGAAATGCAGCTTAGGGTGGTGTGGGAAGAAATCCTCAAACGTTTTGATCGACTTGAAGTATTGGACGAACCTGTGCGAGCCAGCTCCACAGTCTTCAACGCAATTCAGTCGATGCACGTTAGCCTAGGCGAGAAACATTAACTACTGCGTGGGCAAAGCTTTCCCGATAGCGCGAAATAATTCAAAACTCTCAAACTCCCGATAAGACTCTTCTGTGTTAGTCATCCCGTATTCGCTGTTTGCTGAGAGTTTGACGATGACAAGTTGCTGTGCTGGGTTGATATATATGGCTTGGTTGTATATGCCCAACGCGGCAAATTCCCCCTGCTCCCCAGGCAGCACCCACCACTGATAACCGTATGAGAGGGGGTATTCCGGATGTGCTTCAGCAAGGAGATGAGGAGCGTCGGGGGTTATGGAATCCTGGACCCAGTCAGCGGGAACCACTTGCTTACCTCTCCAGCGCCCCTTTTGTAGGTAAAGCTGCCCAAATTTTGCATAATCCCTAGCGGTCATTTGAAGGCCACCTGCAGCCATTTCCATCCCTTCATCATCCGTCACCCAATAACCATTGTTTTCCATACCCAAAGGCAACCAGAGTTTTTGCTCGATGTACTCGGAAAGTGTTAGGCCGGTCGCACTTACCAAAAGCATAGCAAGAGCCTGAGTATCAATAGAGTTGTAATAGTTAACTGTGCCTGGAGGATGTTCCCTAACTAATGACGCAGTAAAATTATCGAGCGAGTCTCCGCTTGCCCATACTTTTCCAAATCTCATAATGTCTGAATTTGGATCGCTATAGTCCTCATTCCATCTTGCGCCAGAAGACATCTGTAAGATGTCTTTAATGCTGACACCAGCATAAGCAGAATCTTTTAACTCGGGCACGTAAGCTGTAATAGGATCAGCAACGCTTTTAATTTGGGCTTCCTCTATGGCAATACCGATCAACGATGATAGAAAGCTTTTGCCTACCGAAAAAGACATCCAATGAACGCTTTCACCCCCTGTAAGCCAGTAACTTTCGTAGAGGATTTTCCCTCGATGAATCACTAACAAAGCAGAAGTATCAGTTTCCGCGAGGTAGNTCNCAGAGGATCGAGTNTGGCCGTTAAACGNGTAGGTTTCAGGCAAGGTCATTGCTTCTCCTTTCGGAAANACGAAAGCCTGTTTACTCCTTTGNATGGTACGAGTTGGAAAGACAGTTGCTAGCCTATTAAGCCATTCGTATTGNTCGACGCCAGTAAATAGCGACTCTACAAAGGTACGTCGTTCATCTTGCTCCCCTATCACTGATATTGAGAGAGTTCCCGCAATGCAAANAATCGCTATTTTTCTAAACATGAAAATATCCGCTGACCAGTCTAATTTGCTTAGGCTCTTAAGGTTTTACAGGTAACGCGCTGGCATAGCGGCCCAAAAGACTATCGTTTCACTATGCAATTTGATTTATTTTCTGCCCCGAGTGTTGAGCGCCCACAACTTGAAAAAAAGCTTTTGTTATAAAGATTCGTATAGGCTTTCGAAAGTCCGCTTTTAAGACCTCAACTCCGACCCCTGTTTAACTTTAGGTGATTCATGATCTCTAACCGCTTCAAGAGGACTAGGGTAGCGAGCTGAACTAACTCAGAGTTTTTTTGAAGTTCTCTTAAAACTACAGATCTTTCGATCCCAATTGTCTCAACCTCGGTTAGGGCAGTGGCATCTAATGTTCTATCTTTATTAGTAATAATTGCAGACTCACCAAAGCATTCACCTTCTTCAAGCAGTCCAAGCCGTGCACCATCGCTTGACGATATTTCCACCTGACCGTAACGGATAAAATACATGTATAAATTTTTAGAAAACGAAGAAAATATTCGATCGTCAGGGGCATACCGGAACAAGACAAAAATATCTTTGTTCCTGTTAACAAACTCGTCCTCGAACACATAATTTTTAGAACTTCTTACCTCGTCGAAAATCCTGCTTACGACGTATCTAATGACTGTGGTTGCTAATACATTGGCTTTGGATACCACATCACGAAGCTTCAGAGCATCGACTACAAGCAACTTCACCGGAGTATTTGCCACATAATCAAAAAATGGTTCCTTAAAGGCTATAGCCTCCGCAAAGCCTATCGGATCTCCCTCTTTTAGCGTTACCGTGTCCTTTATAACGGATTTAGAAATTCGTTTGTCGAAAGCTACTACCTGTCCCTCTATAACAACATAGACTTGGCCACTTTTTGAAACTTCAATGTGTTCCGATTTCTCGAACGTCTTAGTAGGCCACTGTTCCTTCTGAGAAGTCAGAATTTTCGTCAGATTAATTTCTTCATTCTCTTCCATTTTCTAAACGTTCCCCCTCAGTTCTTTAGAGAAATTAAGAAGTTGAAATTACCAGAGCCTACATAATGGTGGCTTAAGCCCAACATCTTTGCTGGGAGCTACTGAAACCGGGACACACGATAATGAATCACTCTAAATAAAGCTATATTTTATCTAACTTAGGAGCATTTTACTGCAGAGACAGGACTCTTTAACCAAGGGAGAGGAGCTGGATAGCCGGTTTTGGTGAGGATTTAATATGAATTAAATATTTTTTTGGTAGACACCGTTGAGCCTCTCACNAATANAAAAATNNTTCCTTTGCCGATATTAGTTACCGNCCAATTCATTNCCAACCAATTTGTTGATTTATATGCCTATCTCGCTGNANCGAGATAGGCNTTTACAAAGACAAGACGCATCAAAGCGCCAATCNCAAAAGNTTAGTTCGTCGCTCTNACCATCTCATGCGAGTGATTCAAATCAACAACGCAGGTGCCAGGTGGAGAGATGCCAGCCTCCGCGAATCTATTCGCGATCACTCCATTTTTAACTCCGTCCATCACCTTAGTCATCTCACCAGTTTCTCCAGTAAAGAACGCAATATAATCGAGTCCAGAAACACCAATGAAATTGGTCCAGACAAATGACGTTATCTCTACTCCTACGGTTTCATTGATCAAAGCAGTTGCCTTGGGCACGAACGTCATAACATCCTGCATTGTCTTACCTTCGTTTAGTTGGCAAACGTTCGCTACCAACGGTTTTTGTTTCGCTTGAGGAGCAGGTCCTCCCATACGCATGCCCACTGCAAATCGTGGTTTCCCGCACGTAACCATAGAATCATAATCTTTCGCTAGACTACCACTCTTCTCCCAAGCCTCGCGCACCTCATAAAAATCTTCCCATGATGGGTAATAATCAACCCATCGCACATCGGCCTCGTCAAATGGCGCATTAACTGCAACTGCTTCCCAAAGATAACTGCCAACTCTTAAATTATTCTTGCCAACCCATTTTTTGAAATCGCTTGAGCCCCATGCAGCCATATCTCCTGCTGTAGTATCACCCTTGAAAGTACACTCCCATACCGCGGCAACATTTGTTTGTGATAGATGATCATCCGCAACCAAGGTTTGCGGCAAGGCAAAAGCAAAAATTATAAACAAAAGAGCTTTCATTTTTTTCTCCGATTCATATATAGGTTTTAAAAAGTAGGTGCTTTCACACTAGTGAGGGTTTGATAAACAACCTACTTTTTGTTTCAAAACAGATAATCCACTTACAACTGCACCGATGGGGGCGTATTCCATAGAATAACTGCCCCACAATCGCTCAGTTTCTCTATGGCCTAACTTCAACCGTTTGCAGATAAGCATTAGCTCCAGCGCAATCTGCGTAGTTATCGAAGTAGTCCTCTCGTTGACGCCATCCCTCTTCATTAGAAATCTTATTCTGCTCGGACAGCATTGCTTCCGCGTCTGGATAGACACGGAGGTGGCCAAACTCGCCAGGAAAGTCACCCTGCCGCACTCCAAGGGCAGGAAAAATCAAACCCGCATGACCTATATTTTCGTTCCAAGACCAACTGGCGTGCACTTGATTGATTTCGTCCCAACTGATCCCATCGTGACGCGTACACCAGTTGACAGCTAAAACTCGTTCGTCGTCAGTGGCCATAGCCTCGCTCGAATGCATGGGAAAATAATGAGCAAGGTTACGCGAGCACGTCAATGTCTCCTCGAAGAAAGCGAGGAGGTCTTGCCCATTCTTGCTGACCTTATCCCAACCCTGTCCCATCTCCTGGTAACTACCAAATTCAATGAGAAGCATTGGAATATCGACACCCCCACCGACATATAATGGCTTGTTCATAGTATGAAACGTTTTGTAGTCGTTTTTCTTCGCCCACTTCTTGAACTTTGAATAAAACTCATCGACATCATCCATGGTTTTACCCGCATTCAGGCTGCAAATACTTGACTCCATCGCTACAGCATTCTGCATTTCGCTATGATTGTCCGCCCTTACCTGACCCGCAATAAGCGCCACGAGGAGGATAAAACTCCAAATTGTTGTCTTCCCTGTAAATCCAATCTGCATCTAGCAATCTCCTTTTACTTCAATCTAAATTATCACATTTTCTTTTGTATTTAGTGGTCAGACTCAAAGGCGTGCCCACTATTTATAGCTCTAACGATATGCTCTTGCAGTTTCACCGGACATCAGATGCTCTCCGGTGCAATCTGCATATGAAGAATAATAATCTGCCCTCGCTCTCCAACCTTCCTGGTTAGCTAAAGCATTTTTTGCCGCAGCAAAGTCGATCATGTCCGCATAGTTAATCAAATGGTAGAAATCCCCGGGGAAAGCTCCGTCTCTAACACCACTAAGTGGATAGCCTACACCCCACCAACCGATGAGGTCATTATCTGCATTCTCTGCTGCAATAGAACGGTGCTTCGCAGTCAATTGATCTGCGGAAACACCTGGTCTTCTGGTACACCATTCAACCGTAACAATACGAGAATCATCTCCGCTAATTTCTGGTCTTCGAAGAAGTGGAAACACCGAAGCAACAAGCGCGTCACAATCTTCAACCTTGTCATATTCGGCGGCTATCGAATTACCGGTTTTTGAATTTAAGTATAAGTCCCATTCTTTACCAAGCTGGTCCCATTCCATGAAGTCAAAGGCAATGTAATCATAAGTCGCACCCACGGCCATGAGTGGGACGAGTATTTGACGAAACCCACGGATGTTTTCTGTGTCCATAAACTTATGAAGCTTTTTGTCTATGGTCGCTATATCTTCCATGGTTGCATCATTCTTCAGGGTGCAAATATGAGCCATGTGTGCAACACCTTCTCCGATGTCCACTATCCAATTGCCTTCCACATCATTATCTGCCGCCGCGAAACACGCTATATGAACACAAAAGAGCGCTAAAAAGATCGATATCGTTTTTTTCATTTTTCTGTCCTTCCTTTCCAATATTTTCAGCGTGANTCAGAGGTCCGCGGCCACAAAATTCATATTNATTCTATGTATTTCTCTAATGTCAGAGACTTTTTGGGAGAATTTCATATAAATAGAGTTATCTGCGACAGGTGTTACATGAGTGCTTAAATCCGGAGAACCTTGAAACGCAAAATGAGTGTAGTCTCTATTTGTGCCTGCCATCAGCCTAACAAGCCCCCATCCACCATTGATTTGCCCAGCCTCGTCTCGCGCTGCTTGCATTTTTTTGTACTCTGCAACGTATTTCGCTTCATCAGAAATTCTCATCTGCCAAATTTGATAAACACCGTCTTTGGTTGGATCGCCTCCAGAAGCGAGCAACATGCCTAGGCTCTGAGAGGTCGGTGTCGTATGCTTAGAGATAACCGACCAAAGTCTCGCAAACTCCGGACAAGATCCCTGCACCTGAAATGTTTTTTGCAGATCTGCTGGAGAAGCAACGCCGTAAATAACGGTATGGGTTGCGTCACCATCTCCATTGAAATGTTCCGCCATAAGACGGATTTGAGCTGGTACGTTTTTTCGACACTTAGACGCTGAATAAGCCTGCATGGCCGGCACCAAGGCCTCAGCATCGTCTGTCTTAAACTGATAATAAGAGGCCATACCAAACATTTCTTGCATTTCTTCGGCCTTGGTGAAGTTCGAATAGAGGAAAGTTACTGCAATAAAAATTATAAGTTTCATTGGATACTCCTATTCCAAATGGATCATTGATCATCGGGAAAACGATGACTCCTTGGTCACGAGATTAGAGGAATCCAATTATTGACGAAAATTTAGTTCGATTTTGGTTCAACCGGAGCTCTTTTCACTACAAATTACCCACAGAACATTCAAAGCCAACAGACCTAGCTATGAAGAAAATACTTGTAATCCTTTGCTGTTCAATTTTGTCTGGCTGTCAGACTCCATTCCTAGTTTTTCCTGGCGGGAGTATTGGAGATATTGTGAGCCACACCGACAATTTTGCTTTCGCAAAGCAACACAAACTCATGTGGCTCGAAGTGCGACCCGAAGCCCCTTACTCGGTCATCCTGAGATGTACTGTTTTTGACGGCGATATTTACGTAGATGCAGCACGGGCGAGAAAATGGGGCAGCCTCATCAAAGAAGATCCTAGAGTTCGTATCAAATTGGGAACTGAGATCTTTCGAGCAACCGCGAAGGAGGTCCAAGGCGAAGAGGTCACAGACAAGTTTCTGAAAGGACGGGTTGTTTACCGGCTAGAGCCCAACTGGCCTAGTTAGCCTCCAGAAAAGTG
>NZNP01000096.1 GCA_002694945.1 Gammaproteobacteria bacterium | reverse complement strand
TTTTCCGGAACTCAATAACTACGATAGACGAACGGCAGCACGCGTCATCGAACATCACCTTCGGTTTGAATCTACAGTCCTGTCGCCAGCATACGATGTGCGCGGTTTGTCAAGAATCTGCGACAAATTTATGGTTTTTTAAAAAATAAAACTTCCTTGAAGATTAATCCTATGAAACATAGTAGGGCTATTGTTAACGCTGAATTTATGGTCCAATACGCGATCGTTGGGAGGAAGTCATTTCTCACTCTGGTGTCTAATCAAATAATCATTCATTAATCTAAGTAAAGGCGGGTAGCAAATGTCTCTTGCTGATCAAGACGGTGTTATCTGGTTTGATGGTAAATTGGTGCCGTGGCGCGAAGCAAAAGTGCATGTTCTCACACACACATTGCACTACGGTCTTGGTGTCTTTGAGGGTGTTCGAGCGTATGCAACTGAAAGAGGCCCAGCGATCTTCCGTCTAAAAGATCACACGGATAGACTTTTTCGATCAGCACATATCCTGAACTTTGAGATTCCTTGGTCCAAACATGAAATCAACGCTGCACAAGCGAAAGTTATCCGGGAAAATGGATTAAAAGAAGCTTATCTTCGGCCCATGTGCTTTTACGGTTCAGAGAGCTTGGGAATACGTGCAGAGGGATTGAGTTCCCATTGTATTGTTGCAGCTTGGGAGTGGCCGAATTACATGTCACCAGAGGCTCGGGTTGAAGGTATAAAGGTACGAACTTCGTCTTATACCCGTCACCATGTCAATATTACCATGTGCAAGGCCAAAGCGAATGGTAATTATATCAATTCCATGATGGCTTTAAGGGAAGCAATTGACAGTGGGTGCGAGGAAGCTCTGTTGCTGGACAACGAAGGATATGTTGCGGAAGGGAGCGGCGAGAATATATTCATCGTTCAGGGTGGCCAACTGATCACTCCAGAACTTACCTCATGTCTTGAAGGAATAACGCGAGCTACAGTTTTCGCTTTGGCGGAAGAGGTGGGCCTTGAGGTCCGGGAGCGCCGGATTACCAGGGATGAAGTTTATATCGCTGACGAAGCTTTTTTTACAGGAACAGCGGCGGAAGTTTTGCCCATAAGGGAGTTGGATGGGCGGAGGATCGGCAATGGCCAGCGCGGGCCGATAACCGAGAAGCTGCAATCCATGTATTTTGATCAGGTTATGGGTCGTCGAAGCGAAAACCCAGAATGGTCATCCTACATTAGCTGAAAAATGGCGGGTCGTGTCCTGGTGGTTGGGCCAGCTTGGGTAGGGGATATGATAATGTCTCAAGTAATTTACTCCCATTTAGTAAAACGAGACCCCAGCATTGTCATCGACGTTCTTGCGCCTCCTTCCACCATTAGTCTTTTACAAAGGATGCCAGAAGTTCGTCGAGGAATAATACTCAAACAGGGACATGGAGAATTAGGTTTTGGATACAGGCGTCGACTTGGTAGAAGGCTGGCCAATGAGAGTTACGACCATGCAATAGTCACTGCAAATTCCTTTAAATCTTCCTTAGTACCTTTTTTCGCTGGAATTCCTCGTAGAACTGGTTTTCTGGGAGAGTATCGGTATTTTCTTCTCAATGATATCAAACTGCTGGACAAAACCCAGTTACCAGAGATGACCGATCGTTTCTTGGCGTTGGTTGAAGGCAATTCTATGGATAAGGTTCTGCCGCGTTTGATAATCGACGTAGAAAACCAGGAAAAGGTTATGAAAAACTTGCAGTTGGCGCCCCAAAAGCCCGTTGTTGCTTTTTGTCCGGGTGCAGAATTTGGTGACTCGAAGCAATGGCCGGCAAGGCATTTTGCNACGCTGGGNCGCCGACTAGTGGAAGATGGTTATGATATCTGGTTGGTGGGTGGGCCAGGAGACATATCCGTGTCNGCNCGGATAGAAGCTGATATCGGTGAGGGCTGTACAAACCTGGTAGGTAAGACCAGTATACTGGACGCGATTGATTTGATAGGTTTGGNAGANCGGGTAGTCACTAACGACTCAGGGCTAATGCATNTNGCAGCGGCGGTCGGGANACCGTTGGTGGCGATATACGGTTCGACATCGCCAGCTTTTACGCCGCCGCTTACTGAGTTGGCAGATGTGATTGGTTTGCCATTGAACTGTCGTCCCTGCTTCAAGCGTCAATGTCCTCTGGGTCACAAAAATTGTCTCAATCATTTACTGCCTGACCATGTTCTAGCCCGANTGTGAAAGTCCTATTGATTAAGACATCTTCGCTNGGTGATGTAATACATGCTCTTCCAGCGGTGACAGAAGCGGCATCGCGTCTCTCAGATTTGGAGCTGACATGGGTTGTTGAGGAGAGCTTCGCTGATCTAGTAGAAATGCATCCAGCGGTTACCCGTGTGATCCCTGTGGCTACTCGTCGGTGGCGAAAATCATGGATACGTTCCTGGCCTGAAGTGCTTAGCTTTCTCTCTGAGCTCAAGGACACTCGATATGACCTGGTGGTCGATAGCCAGGGATTGATAAAAAGTGCNGCTATAGCTTTCTTCGCGAGAGGTAATGTACATGGCTTTGAGCCTGGATCGGCNCGTGAGCCGTTGGCGGCGAGATTTTATAGTTTTCAGCATGAAGTTGATTCAGCGACGCATGCNGTCAACAGACAGAAGCAATTGTTAGCCGCNAGTTTGTCGTATCAAATGAAACCTGAAGTCATTTATGGCCTTGGTCGATCNAACAAGACNCGNGAGGATATCTTGTTTGTGCCAAGCACTACTTGGCCAAGTAAGGAATGGCCCCTGTCCTGCTGGCAGGAACTGGCAGATCATGTTGTCGAAGAAGGCTTTCGATTGTTGGTTCCGGCNGGTAGAAAGTCTGAGGNGCTAACAGCGCGCGCGATTTTGGGTAACCGGCCAGGGGAAGTTCTTGCCGACAGATCTCTTGGCGAACTTGCGCATATCATGAGTAGTTGTGCNGGTGCGGTTACAGTCGATACTGGTCTTGGNCACCTGGCTGTGGCTCTTAATCTCCCGGTTGTTGGCTTGTATGGTTCAACTGACCCTGAACTTACAGGGCTAACCGGAGGCGACGCTAGACTTATAGTTAGTAATCANTTGCAATGTATCCCCTGCAAGAGAAGAGTATGNCATTTCCCGAATTCAAGTGATTCGAGTAAGATTTATCCTCCATGCTTTTCGCAATCAACCCCGGAGAGAGTTTGGCGAGCGCTTCAACTGCAGATTGGCAGAAAGGANACAAAACTAGGCTGAAGNTAGCCTTNTGTTTGTACAAATATTTTCCTTACGGTGGNCTGCAGCGAGATTTTCTAAGGATTGCGAGGGAATGTCAGGCATTGGGCCATGATATCCGAGTATATACTCTCGTCTGGCACGGTGAGATACCAGAGGGTTTCGACGTTANCTTGGTTCCTGTGGAGGCGCTAACGAACCACAGCCGNTATGAGCGATACCATGTTTGGGTTCAATCCAGCCTTATTAGGGATCCAGTCGATGCAGTGATTGGAATCAACAAAATGCCAGGCCTTGATGTCTACTATGCTGCCGANTCATGTTACGAGGAAAAGGCTCAAACGCAGCGAAGTTGGCTGTATCGTCAGTTGCCACGTTATCGTCACTTCTCGCGGNGTGAACGNGCTGTGTTTGGTAAAGAAAGTGCCACTGANATATTGATGATCTCGGAGGTTCAAAAACCTTTCTTTAANCGCCATTACNAAACTCAATCTGATCGAATNAGTTTTCTTCCGCCTGGAATTTCCCGAAGCCGCGTAGCGCCGCGAGATGTGCTGCAGCGGAGGACTTTAATGCGCAATAAAATCGGGATCGCTGCCGACGAGAAGATGGTGGTCATGATTGGTTCCGGCTTTGCTAAAAAGGGTTTGGCNAGAGCACTTTTTGCNCTTCGATCGTTGCCTCGGGAACAGCGGCTTAAAACTAGNTTCATTGTGATTGGCGAGGATGACCCTANAAGGTATCGNCTGCTCGCGACNATCCTAGGCATCCGCANNCTGGTNACCATTATGGCGGGTCAGGATCGTATAGAGCAATTTCTATTTGCTGCTGATTTAATGTTGTTGCCAGCTCTTGATGAAGCAGCAGGTATAGTCATTCTAGAGTCAATTGTTGCTGGATTNCCGGTGCTNGTCACTGAAAACTGNGGGTATGCTCACTATGTAAAGGAAGCCGGTGCTGGAGAGGTGCTGTCAATGCCTTTTAAACAGCGGAACCTGAATCTGAGGTTGGCAACGATGTTGCTGGACAATAGACGGACACATTGGTTTGAGGTGGGTCGAAAGTTTGCTGCTCACGCAGATATTTATTCGCTTCATAGACAAGCGGCTAAGAAAGTTGAGGAAGTGGCGCTTGCACGGATTGATCAGCAAGCTACGTTGCCCAATGTTATTGCCTTTTGTTTGTTCAAGTATTTTCCTTTCGGTGGTTTGCAGCGTGACTTTATGCGCATTGCGCTTGAAGCTCAAAAGCTTGGTTATCGAGTCCGTGTATATACCCTTCTGTGGCAGGGGGATATTCCTGAAGGGTTCGAGGTATTTATTGTCCCGGCCTCGGCGATAACGAATCATTCTCGGTATCGTCTTTATTATGAGTGGGTGAGTGAGCACCTTTCTCATTGGCCAGCTGGGGCGGTGGTTGGTTTCAACAAGATGCCTGGTCTAGACATATATTACGCGGCAGATAGTTGTTACGAAGATAAAGCGAGAAATCAACGTAGTCTGTTTTATCGCGCTCTACCTAGGTACGAAATGTTCTCAAGATTTGAGAAGGCTGTTTTTGGTCGATCGTCAGCGACTGAAATACTAATGATTTCTCCGGTCCAAGTGCCATTGTTTGAAAAATATTATGAAACGCAGAGGCGGAGGCTTCATCTATTGTCACCTGGTATCGATCGNGATCGTATTGCGCCATCTGANCGTAAGGAGATTCGGCATGCGTTTCGTCGGGAGATGGACNTTAGTGAANGTCAGTTGCTGCTCCTAATGNTTGGTTCTGGATTTATCACNAAAGGCNTAGATAGAGCCCTAACAGCCGTTGCCGCTTTGCCTACGGAGCTTCGATCCAGAACTCGANTGATAATAATTGGCCAGGACTCGCCACGTCGCTTTCTGCGTATGGCCAAACGCCTGGGTGTCTCCGAAAGGTTGGTTTTTTTGAAGGGCAGGGATGATATACCCAGGTTTTTGTTGGGAGCAGATCTGTTATTGCACCCTGCCTACATCGAAAATACAGGCACGGTCTTGCTGGAATCTGTCGTAGCAGGCTTGCCTGTCCTAGCTACCGATGTCTGTGGTTATGCCCACTATATTGAAGAAGCTGGTGCCGGACGCCTTATTCCGTCGCCTTTTAAGCAGGAGACCTTTAACGTTTTGCTGCAATCGATGCTGCTCTCGGAAGAACGCCAAGCNTGGTCNGAAAATGGCATAGCGTTTTCACGTCATGCTGATATCTATGACATGCCCAAGNGGGCGGCTGAATTTATAGATAAGGCNATTAATTCGTGAGGNCTCAGTTTATTGGCCCTGAANTGTCGAATTGNTTCTCNTCTGATCGACTGTTCGAGCAGGTTGATCAGCTTGCAGGTGAGAGTTTCCGAGAAGTAGCTCAGCGTCGAACGATGAAAGTTCGNCTTGGCGGCGCCGACTACTTTGCGAAGATTCATTATGGGGTTGGCTGGCGCGAAATTTTCAAAAATCTTCTGCAAGGCCGTTTACCTGTGCTAGGAGCAAGAAATGAATGGCGTGCTATTCAGGCGCTCCGGAGAGCAGGTGTGCCNACCATGGAAGCCGTCTTGTATTGTGAAACAGGCGCCAACCCTGCTCAGAAAAGATCTGCGATTTTGACGAAGTCCCTGGAAAATCGTATCAGCCTTGAGGATTTTGATTTTGCGGACGGGATTGTCCGGCGTCGNTTAATCCGGTNTATTGCTAAGATGGCGCGGTTGATGCACNCAGCGGGTGTTAACCATCGCGACTANTATCTCTGCCATTTNCTGTTCGATCCNCTNGCTCATNGATCNGCTTTGAGTCTGATTGATCTNCATCGTGCCCAATTGCGCAAGCGGGTGCCGCGTCGTTGGTTGGTTAAAGACTTGGGNGGTCTTTTATTTTCTGCCTTGGAAAAACCTATTTCAAGGCGCGATCTATTTAGATTTGTTCGAAGCTATAGTGGGAATCTGGCCACNCTTCGGAAAGACAGAGTTTTTTGGCGCGACGTCATTAAAAGAGCTAGAAAGTTGTATCTGCAGGATCATAAGGTGCTTTCTCATGCGGCTATGCTTTTGTTAGAAGGTTCTTAAGTCCTGACATGGATAGTAATAGCTGATGACGCCCTGGATGCTTTTTGATTCCTCGCTTAAGGCCGAGTTCGGAACGATGACCCTAGCGCTCAAACAAACAGGGCAAGAGATTAATGCCAATTGGATGAGCCGCCTGACCAAAGTGGACTGTGCTGGCAAGGCGTACTTTGTAAAGGTCTATGCTAGCCGAGGTCGGGGTCTTAGAGCCTGGCTGGGCCGCAGCCGATTGCGTGCTGAATGGGAAAATATTCGGTTATTTCAGTCCCTCGGAATCCCGACAGTGGAGTTAGTTGCCTATGGAGAGAAGTTGTGGCCAGAGTATGTTGGTGTCATGGTTACGGAGGATCGTTCAGAGGCTTTTGACCTTGCTTTCCTCGCGAGGGAAAATCACAGTTCCCTTTCTAATAGATGCTGGCGACTAAGAGTTATTCGAAGGCTCTCGGAATCGATTCGTACTTTGCATGCTGCCAGATTCGTGCACAATGATTTAAAGTGGCGAAACATTTTGGTGGAACTGCCAACTAAGAACAAAGAGGCAGAGCCCCGGGNGTATCTCATCGACNGCCCCATGGGATCCAAAAAGCGAGGGCTNATGCTCAATCGAGGAATCATCAAAGACCTCGCGTGCTTGGACAAGGTCGCTAAACTAAGCCTTAGCCGAACGGACAGATTGCGTTTTTACTTGGGCTACGTTTCGAGAAAGCGTTTACGGAACAACGACAAAGTTAAAATAAGGAAAGTCTTACATTTCTTTAAAGGTCGCGATTAATGGCGGCGTGTATTAAGGAGAATAAGATAAACAATCTTATCGAATGGACGTGTTATGAATGAGTTGGACGTCACGGGATTGATCAAAGCGGGCAGGAACCTGCTCGCGCCATTCGAACTCAAGATGCAATTGGAGAATGAAGACTCCGCTGATCTTCGGATTAGAGAGATACTGCGTTTGCTTCCTGGACGTCGCATAGTCGCTAAAGCAGAGCTCAAAGACCGACGATATCTGGTCAAGATATTTATTGGTCCTGGAGCTCGACGTTACGCCAACAGGGAAGCAAGGGGTGTGCTCGCAATTGAGGATGCAGGCGTAAGTACGCCTTTTTTTGAGTGGCGAGCTCGTTTGCAAGGTGGAATAGGAGAAGTCCTAGCTTTTGAATATATCGANGATGCTACCAGCCTGGCGGANGATTGGCGNGAAGCTGACTNGNANATGAGAGCGGANTTAATGCANCGGGTTATTCCCGTTNTAGCTAGGTTACACGAAAGTGGCGTTTTACAAGATGATATNCACCCAGAAAACTTCCTTGTAAAGAAAGATCGAATGTTGACTATTGATGGTGGGCAAGTNGTTCAGCTGCGAAATCTGGGNCACCGCCGATCTTTGAATAATCTCGCGATGTTTTTCGCNCAGTTTCAAAACCAAATTGATAACTCTCTCCCACAGTTATTGACGCTATATGAGAACGCTAGAGGTTGGACTGCTAATTCGNAGAGACTTGATAAGCTTCGGAGTTATATTGGGAAGCATAANGCGAGACGAAAAAAAGCCTATATTGACAAGGCCTTTCGAGATTGCACTCGTTTTTCGTGCAGGAGGAGTCTAAGACAGTTTGTTGTCTGTGAGCGTGAATATGATACTCCGGGGATGCAGAAAATTATTAAAAACCCGGGTGAGGCAATTAGTCGGGGGCNGTTTCTTAAAATGGGGGGNNCGGCNACTGTCGCANTGGTGTCTAGCGACGTCGGGTCGATCGTCATTAAACGTTACAATAACAAGGGAATGCTTCATAGGCTCACCCGAATGTTTCGGCGAAGTCGGGCATCTGTCTCCTGGGCTAATACTCTTCGGTTGGAGTTCCTAGGTATAAATACTCTAAAGCCGGTTGCTCTTATCGAAGAGCGATTTGGTCCATTACGTGGTCGCGCGTATTTCATTAGTCGCTATCTTGGGGGCGATGATGCCAGCGCACTTATGGAACGGCCACAGCTTGATACAGAAGTCGCTTCCATCGTCAGGATTATTAATGATTTGAAGGCCGCGGGTGTCAGCCACGGTGACCTGAAGTCCACTAATTTTCTGTTGACGGATGAAGGCGCGGCCATCATCGATCTGGACTCTATGCGGGACCACGCCACGAGCCAGTGTCATAGAAAGGCGCAGATCAGGGATCAAGAAAGGTTCCTGCGTAATTGGAGAACTGATCCGGCTCTGGAAAAAAAGTTCGCCGACCTTCTTAAATCGCCGTAGAATAAGTGTCGNCGCCGATTTACCTGATGCTATTAAGTGCCACTTGTTGTTCTAGGTCTTTCGGGTGCTTTGACCCATGATCCGTCTGCNGCCATTTATATCGATGGCCAGCTCGTTGCTGCCGCGGAAGAGGAAAGGTTTACCCGTCAGAAACATGCTAAGCATGCGATGCCGTTGCACGCATCTCGATATTGTCTTAAAGAAGCTGGTCTTAAACCGAAAGATGTAGACGTTGTGGCATTTCCTTTTGCCAAGACCAGTATCTTCGGTAAGGCGCGCTGGCACTATGCGCGNCGTTATTGGTATGCTCCAGAGAGGGCGATTGACGCNTTGTTTAANGGAAATCGTCACTATCGTCGCAATGTCAAAAAAGTTCAAGAACTCGTTTCGCAGTTGGGTATCAACTGGCCTGACATACAATTCGATGCGGTAGAGCATCACATTGCTCATGCAAGCAGCGCNTACCATCTCTCCGGATTTGAGGNNAANGTNGCTATTCTCGGNATTGATGGTAAAGGTGAGTACGCAACGACCTTCTTCGGTTATGGTGAAGAAGGGCGTATACACAAAATTAAAGAATTCTATGACCCTGATTCTCTTGGGCAGCTTTATGCCTCATTNACTGAATATCTTGGCTTTGAAATGCTTGATGGTGAATACAAGGTTATGGGTATGGCACCCTATGGTAATCCGAACCTCTATGATCTTTCCCGGTTAATCAACTTTGATGGCCTGAAATTCGAGGTAAATACCCAACTTGTGAATACAATCGGTCTCAGGCGTTACAAGGAAGGTCGCAAAGGCTATTACTTTTCGCAAAAGCTAGTTGACTGGCTTGGACCTAGGCGCCAAGGCGATATCGCGGATGATCCCTATATTCATTATGCTGCCTCGATACAGAAAATGTATGAAGAAGTCTCGCTGCAATTAATCGAAACCTACCTGAANGACATTTTGCAGGAAACGGGCAAACTGGTGTTTGCAGGAGGTGGCGCTTTGAATGTCAAGCTCAATCAGAGAATCCTTGAATTGCCCTACGTCCAAGAATTATTCGTACAGCCGGCTGCCAGTGATTCAGGAACGGCGGTTGGTGCNGCGTCCTTTGCTTCCTGGAAACGAGGTCAAAGGCCCACACCGATGAAGCATGTTTATCTTGGCCCTGCATATACAACGGAACAGTGCCTNGAGGCTTGCGAGCAGCATCCTGAGAGTCCTGTTTATGAACGTTATGAAAACATTGTGGANAAGACTGCTGAACTGTTGAACGATGGTAATCCCGTTGCATGGTGTCAGGGACGCATGGAATTTGGACCACGTGCTTTGGGTGGTCGGAGCATTCTGGGTAATCCTGGTTTCGAAGGAATAGCAGACAAAATCAACGAGCAGATCAAGTTCAGGGAAAGATGGAGGCCTTTCTGTCCTAGCATCCTCGACACAATTGCATCTGACATGATCCAGACTGAACATCCTGCTCCTTTCATGACGATTACCTTCANTGTAGCCNAAGAATGGCGACAAAGAGTTCCTGAGGTAGTTCATGAAGATGGTACTTCTCGAGTTCAAATCGTGGATCCAAAGACCAATCCGAGATACTACGCTCTATTGCAGAAGATGGAGCGCCTAAATGGAAATGGTGTACTGCTCAATACCTCGATGAATCGGCGCGGTGAGCCCATGGTGTGTTCACCAACAGATGCGCTGAACATGTTTTATGGTTCTGACCTCGAGTACCTTGTCCTTGAGGATCTTCTTGTAACAAAGCGTAAAAATCGCTAATGGACCAAAAACCGAGGGTATTGCAGATCTGTCATGATTATAAAGGCCCCTTCTGTTCGGTCGCCAGACACTATGCAAAATGCTTCGAAGATTGTGATGTTAGAACCATTTTCCTTCGGGGAGAAGAATCTGAGGAGATAGCGGCAACTATAACTGGCGACGTTAGATTTATGGGTCTAAGTTCGAAGAGTCTTAGAGGCTTGAAATTAATTGCGGCTGCCAAAGTAGCATCCCTCATAGGAGAAGATGTACCCGATATTTTGATTACCCATCGCTACAAACCATTTTTCGTCGGCTTGTTGCTCAGAGTCCGCTTCAATCGTCCTCTTTTGTTAGGAGTAATGCATGAATTCGGTTTTCTGCGCAGGTTTAGCCGAGCTTTGCTCGCGCGTTTTTTGTCTAAGGGGGTACATCTAATCGGTGTTTCAGAGCCAGTTTGCCGCGAAATTCGTGAGAAGGTGCCGAAATTATCACCTCGGATTCATCGTATATCGAATGCTTTCGAAAGAGGGCCTATTTTGGACATTATCAGTGCAAGACGAGAGTTAAAGATTCCATCTGAAGGCTTCTGTTTTGGGACTATTGGTAGATTGGTTTATAAAAAGAATCATGAGTTGTTAATCCGCGCATTTGCAGAGCTTAAGGGAGGAGAAANGCTGGCCATAGTTGGCGATGGCAAATTACGAAACGATCTTGAGGAGCTTGTTCGACAGTTAGGGCGTTCGGATAGCGTTATTTTCTGTGGTAGTCATACGAATGCCGCNCGCCTTATGAGAGCTTTCGACGCCTTTGTTTTGCCATCTGGCACGGACGANGCTTTTGGNATGGTGCTCTTGGAAGCCATGGCNGCTGGGGTTCCAATACTTTCGACTGATGCGCCTGGNCCAATTAGTGTTCTTGGCGATGGGGGNNTGACATTCCGTTCTGGTGACAAGACGGATTTGATTGCAAGGCTTGAAGAAATACGTTCGCTAAGTTCGGAGGAGACTGCNCANATAGTCGCTAGAGGGAGTCGTCGGTTCTCCGGTGAGTTCTCTCAGAAGATTTTGTCAAAGCGGTTAAGGGGGATCTCAGCAGTAGCTGATAGGATAGGAACGCAGGTCGGTGCCGATGTCTAACCAACTCACCATAAACTGGCAGGAGTTATATTATCATCGACGATTAATTGCGCGTGAATTTGGCGACATCTGGGATTTGCCGGTCAGGAAACGTTATCACCAGATCATGGGAGAGCTNGGAGCTAAGAACATTTCTCTTTTGGAAATAGGCGCCGGAGATCGTGCTCTTGCTGAGCGAATGCGTGGTTATTGGAATGAATTTGATTATCGCTCATGCGATATCGATATGACCTTCGACCACGACTTCACTCATTTTTCTACGATAGTGGGTCATTATGACCTAATCTGTGCATTTGAAGTCATCGAGCACCTTACTCTCCAAGAAGCAGCTGAGATGTTGGTAAAGCTACGGGCGCACCTGAAACCAGGTGGATTATTGATTTTAACTACTCCTAATACATTCTATCCGCCGGCTTACTTGAGAGACGCAACTCATGTTACGCCATTCTGCTTCGACGAGTTGGCGGGGTTAGTGAGTTTGGCGGGCTACCAGGTGCAGTTTATCTATCGCCTCTTTCATGATTCGCTGCTCAAGAAATTTGTTAAGAGAGTTTTGATGTATCCGTTATTTCGGGTCCTGGGTATTGACTATGCTAAACAGATCCTGGTTGTTGCAAAAAACCCTTTATGAAATATGTTTTTGTCGCCAAATCTTCGGGTAACCCAGCTACCCGTTACCGGGTAACGCCGATCGTCGATCGGCTGCGAGCCCGAGGTGATCATGTAACAGTATTTAA
>NZNP01000095.1 GCA_002694945.1 Gammaproteobacteria bacterium | reverse complement strand
ACTAGTAAGATCATGCCGTTAAGCATGAATTTTGCGCCGATAGTCCAGGCATCGACGATCTCTTCTAGGTTCAACAAGCGCTGACTGAGAGTTAAAATAATCGCAACGATGCAGGATAAAAGTGATGCCCAAATTAGCACAACATAGGCGTCGGCGCTGCCGACGATGTCTTGTAAAGAGTTACCCTCACCGCTGATGAACATACCGCCGATGACTCCAATTACTAGTGCGAGGATGGGTAGTACACCGTTTATCGCGCGGCAGGGCAAACCGGGCTTTTCCTCGAACTCCTTCATGTTTGCGGCCGGGTTATTACTGCTGTTAGGCTTCAGTACTTCCCCGATAGTCCGGGCACGCTGCTCAGCTCGAAGCATTGGACCAAAATCCCGGCCACTGAAGACTACTAGAAAGACCAAAAATATTGCTAGAAATGGGTAGAAACTGTAAGCAAGTGAATTGAGGAAAAACGAGTACGCGGGGGCGTCCAACCCATCAATTCCGCTTATGGCATCGTCGATTAAGCCAACCTGAAAACCAATCCAGGTCGTTATAATAGCGATTGTTGTGACCGGCGCCGCCGTAGAATCCACGAGGTACGCGAGCTTTTCTCTAGAAATCTTCAGCGTGTCACTCACGGGCCGAGTAGCATTTCCTACTATCATAGTGTTTGCGTAGTCATCAAAAAAAACACTTAGGCCTAGACCTGCGACGACGGCCTGTCCGCGCTTGGGTGTTCTAGCTATTGGTATAACCGCATTAACGATGCCAAGCATCCCTCCGTTTTTCGAGATGATACCGACCATTCCGCCGATCAGTAGCGAGAAGAGGATAACCGCAGCGTGACCCGGATCTATTATCGCGTTCAGTATATAGATGGTCATAGTGTCAAATATGCCTTTGATTAGGCCGCTGACTGTGAGGCCATTGGCAGCCCAGGACCCAACGAGTAGTCCCATGAATAGCGCAGGGACCACCGAGCGTAACAGAAAAGCCAAAGTGATCGCGATAAGGGGTGGTAGAAGTGAAACCCAACCAGGAATTACTGGTATTTCTTGTTTCAAGAGAGTCTTGCCTGCCTGATGGACCTCGATGGTAATAGGCTGTTCAGACGTTGTGTGGGAGATCACGAATTCGTCACCATAAGATAAACCTGCTTTTTCTCCGTTAACCATTATGGTGGAGGGAGTTTCGCCGAGGCTCGTGAGAGTGAATTCTACTGATACACCGGAGAGTGCAATTCTTGGACCATTAATAGCCGGTTTGTCTGCGAATGTCGATGGTAGATATAGGGTTATAAGCAGCAGAATTCCTGCAGTTGAGGCGGATTTCATAAGTTACACACTGTTGTCATTAGCCTGGTAGTTCTAGTCTAACCCCGGAGAGGCTCGAGAATCATAATCGCGTTTTGACACTTTATTTATTTTCGGGTCAACGTATTGGTTTAATGATGGCTTGCTTGGTTCTTGCTGATGGCTATTGTAGCGACCTTAGTCACAACCCGAACGCAAACCAGATTACTCTGTGTTAAGGCATCAAAGTTGCCAGCGATTCATCATGAAATTATCAGAGTGGATCGTAGTCGATCCAGCGTCCATCTGGCTTTTGATAGGTGCCCAAGCCCTTATGTGGCATGTAGCCCATAAGGTCCTGAATGATCTTAGGGTACTGCTCGGCAATCTCGCGCGGCACATTTAGGTATTGGTTTTCCTCCTGTCGAAGCCAACCAAGTGAGTAGGTGTTAACAAGGCCCATTCGAGCTGCAGCTGAATCGTTTGCACAACCTCCATGTAGTGTCTTGCCGAGATAAAGCAATACAGACCCCTTAGGCATGGTAGCTTGTACTATATTCGAATGATCGATCGCAGGGTTGAATCGCCTGAAATCCTCAAGGGTTTCGTAATAGCGCTGATTAGCATGACGTCGATGACTTCCCAGCACAACTCGAGTGGCGCCGTTGTCTTTGGTGAAATCATCTAACGCCCATAGCGCGCTAATTTGTAGCTCCATTCCGCCTATTTGTATCGGATAGATGCTGTCGTCTGTATGTAACCACTGATCAGTTTCTCCGGGCAATATTTCGATGCCTGTCAAGCTACCGATCTGATAAGCCTCGCAGTGTTTTAGAAGCGTCTTATCGGCGATCTCGATAACCCTAGGATCAGCGACCAGTTCGGCTGATGAAGGTGATTTGGCGAGAATCGAGCTGACACGAAGCGTTCGATATCCATTAAAGTCACTCTCGTCATAGCGGCCGACGCGATCGAAGGAATCGCGAAGTTCTGATTTAACTCGGTCTGCAAGATCATCTGATACTTGTCGCTCAATAATGGTTGCGCCATCCTGATCGAGCGCCTCGATAATCGACTTTATTTCCTCTTTCGGTGAAAAATACTGAATGGACATTATCTCTACGAATTACCCGTTATGTTGATTATACCGGGAAGTCATATAATCGAGTCTCTAGTTTATTACCTTATGGCAAACAGAAACTTTCTGCTGCCCTATCGATGCCAGCATGGTTTTGCGTAAAAGCCCGTATTGGCCGGAGAGATTAACTTAGTGAAGATGAGGAATTCGCCGAGAAAAAACACTAATTTAATTTCACNGACTAGGCGCTTCGAGGGACAATAAAAATGGGATTTAGAAAAGAGAAAGAAAGATAACTCCGTAATACCGAGATAGAAGGTGCTTAAAGAGTTCGACTTCGAAGACGTTAGTGTATGTTTAGATTTTTATCGTTGCTGTTGCTGACTATTCCCGTTGCTGCCCAAGACTACCCGGATAGTTCTCGCTGGCTCTACATTATTAATGGTTTTCAGTTGGAAGATGAGATTATCGGTGATCGGTCTGGTCAGATTGTTGCAACTGGCAGTTCAAGCATGCGTTTCTGGGACCACTCGATACACAAAGACTTTGCGCCGCTGCCTATCGTTTCACGGGGTTTCGGAGGCAGCAATATGAATGATCTGCTGATGCATCTCGATGCTGTAGTTCTCAAGCATAAACCTCGAGCTGTCATCATTTACGAGGGTGACAATGACATCGCCCAAGGCGTGTCGGTAACTGATGTNTTGAAAACTTTTGTAAAAGTGGTTGGGAGGATAAAGGCTGATAATCCCGCAATCCGAATTTACNTAATTTCAATCAAACCGAGTGTTTCCAGACAACCTCTATGGGAGAAAATGAGAGAGGTTAATAAGGGCATGCTGGCNATTGCTAATCAAGAGCAGACTGTCTTTTACATTGATGTGGCTACACCAATGCTGAGTGCCGACGGACGAGCAAGGCCGGAACTTTTTGTATACGATAAACTACACATGAATCAGGCTGGCTACGATATTTGGCGCACNGTCGTAGTACCGTTTGTTAAGCGTATCGAAGAGTCTCAGTAAGCGAACTGATCAATTCTAGACTTTGCTTGAGATAGTCCCTTGCCACGTATCAACTCGGGTTGCTTCCAGTCTTTGATAACACTGGCCTCATAGCCATATCTGAACGATTCCTTTCTGATATTGTCTGCGTTGATCCAACGTCCCTCGTGGTAGGCTACAGGAAAGCCATTATTGTTCATCGGGTAGGCGTAGACTCTGCATAGGTGGCCCTCTTCCTCATAATCGCCAACGTATGTAACCCAGGGTGTTTCNAGGCGGATGTCGTTCAGGATGTTGGTTTGCAGAGAGCCAATATAGTTGCCGATATCCCAGTCCGGGATGGCGTCCTCAAAGTAGACATCACCTCCAGGAAGTTTCAGCACATCATTCTCTCNAACAAAAAAATATTCGGGACCTTGAGGACCTTGACGCTCCAATAGNAAGCGCGTTGTTTCTATAGTCTTATCGCTGTGCACCGGAATTAGTTCCTTACCAGCTTGCGTAAACAATTCATATACGCTGTCTGAAAACANGTAGTAACCGGTTGCCGGAGGATAGCGCCTTGCNGCATATTTGTTGAAGAGGCCGCGGCGATGTCTATCGGATCGATTTTCTGCCGCTTTATGCCATAGGTGCATATTCATAAAGAGTAGGTCGCCACGCTTTAATTGAGGGTCAATAAAATCGTCTGGGTTCGGTCGAATCGCCTCGTTAACATGCAAGACCCCTTCACCCCGGTCCGTAAGCCNTTCAGTATGGTGTGAGCCTGGAGCAATAAACAATTGACCTGCCTCTTCATCNAAATCACACATAGGTATTATAGTGAAAAGCCAGTTTAGCGAGGAGCCGACCGGTCGCCAGCGCTTGTAGTCATGGTGCGCGGGTAAGCCAGGTCCGCCAGGGGTGCGGTCATAAAGGACATAAGCTGTCAGAAAGACATCGTCGTCGAGCAGTTCGCTCGCTCCTCTAACAACGTTTGGATGCTCTGCGAAGCTTACAAAATCAGGATCGCACCAGGAACTTTTTGCGAGGGTATAGCGGCCTGCATTTGGCCATTTAGTGGCTCCGGCTTTACCCTGANCATCATCGAGAGGTGGATGACGGTCGGCTGCGTCGTCGAGTAAATCCATTTCTTTTTCGCTAAAGGCGTTGCGAAGAACAAGAAAGCCCTGTTCTTGGTATTGGCGATGCTGGTCTGCTGTAAACATACGCTTAGTTCCCAATAGTCGGAGTGTGCCCATGGTGTTAGACACTTGCACTCTATCTTTAGCTTTCCNTGTTATCTACCCAGATCGCNATTCACTTAGCGNAGTACACGCTTGCTTACTGAGCTAATCTTTCGGGCAGNGGCGTCTTNACCTATTCAGTCGCAATACNAACTCTGAGGAAGTTGGAATAGGAAATAGATTAGGGTCAAAGGAGAGTANTTCAGGCCCAGGGTAAGAATAAAGTGAGAGCATCAAGNNTNNNCANTNTATCATTGCTAATATTTCATNAACATAAAATAGTGGAGCGCTGCGAGTGAAGACAGCTGTGAGATGGTTNGGTTNANGTTTACTAGTCGTTGGCCTCGCCATTGGTGGTTATATACTGGGGATGAGGTTTGCTGACGGCCCCAGTGGCGTATTCATAGGAGGTCCCTTCAAAACTGGTAAAATTTCCGAAGCACCAGATGATTGGAGCTTTCTCAAAGGTAGGATGGAGATAGAGTTTCAGACCATGACGCCTGATTCATCGAGAGTTGTCTGGTTAGGTGTGCTTGATCAGCGTCTCTACGTAGTTAGCGGCTATATGAATACGACAATCGGGAAGATCTGGAAGCATTGGCCGCACCGTCTTTCCGAAGACGATCGCGTTATTTTGCGCATCGATGGAGAACTTTATGAGCAGCGTCTAGTCCGGTTGATGGAACATCCGCGTCTGAGCGATCTTATGGCTATTTATGCAGAAAAGTATGGTGCTGGTCTGGTCAGTGAGGGACCCGATCAATTGCAGTCAGCGTTAACTAGAGGCGACTTCTGGTTGTTCGAGGTCGTTGATCGCTTATAGCAACGGAATCACGCCAAAATTTAGAAATTGTCTAAAGATGGGTTGTCGGTTAACTCCTTAAATCTCGCAGGACTGGGGGTAATACTTGCATTGTCTTCGTTTAGAACGGCGGGTTAAAGTTGAAGGTAAAATCGATCTAAGATGCTCTTAAACCACTTTTTGGGGAAGTGGTCGCCTTAAATGAAAAAGCTTAAGGCTCCTGACAGACTATATGGATTAGCTGGATGTCAATATTGTCTTTGTGCCGTAGACAGTTTACAAAAAATTGTCTAGCTATTCGTTAATTTGAAGCGAGGGGTGTTAGATCAAATGAGACCTGAAAAAAATCCTATCTACTGGTTCTACGGTTCTGCGTCGGTTGCTTTTGGCATAAAAAATAATGCGTTCAGCTACTTGCTCCTAATCTACTCGACTCAAGTCTTAGGGGTTCCTGGTTATCTGGCCGCCATGGCGCTGGCTATCGCTATGGCCTGGGATGCGGTATCCGACCTGTTCCTTGGCCACTGGTCCGACAAAACTCAATCGCGGCTCGGGCGTCGTCATCCGTTTATGTACGCAGGCTTTATCCTTCTGCCCCTTTCTTTTTATGCGCTCTTTAATCCGGTAATAGATATTACCGAGGCTAACCGATGGTTTTACCTGCTTGCAGCGGCGATACTAATTCGTACAGCCGTCACCTTAGTCGAAGTTCCATCAGTCGCGCTCTTGCCTGATTTGGTAAAGGATTATGATGAGCGAAATCGCTGGCTAGCGCTTCGGCATGCCTTTGGTTGGTATGGCGGTAATGGTCTACATGTGATCAATATGGCTTTTTGGGTTGGTGCGTTCGGTGTTGGCGTTCAGGCTGGATACTCAATATATGGTGTCGTCGGTGCTTTGATTATCGGTGGCAGCATTCTCCTATCATCCTTGGGAACTCAGAAAGTAGCGTCGGCTTTGCCATCACCCACTGAACCTTTTCGCTTTACTGAGATATGGCACGAGATAAAGCAAATCGCTCAGTCTGTCACTAACCAGAATTTTCTTTGGTTGTTTGTTTATTCTTTATTAGTTGGCGCTGCTGCTGGAATGTCGACCGCACTATACCTCTATAACGTTACTTACTTTTTTCAGTTCTCGGGTGCTCAGATTGCTGTAACGGGTGTGTTCGTTTTTGCATCGCCGGCGATTGCCTATTTTTTGGCACCTGCTTTGGGAGAAGCTTTCGGCAAAAAGTATGCGGCGATGGCGGCACTCTTCGGCGCCATTTTTCTATATCCCATCCCTTATTTTCTGACTCTGACAGGTCTATGGCCTGAAGCGGGGGGTTGGAACAGCTTGATTATCTATTCGTTCTTCGTTATGGCCGAAGTTGTTGGTTTTATTGTTGGTGGCGTGATGCTTGATTCGATGATGGCAGATGTCGTCGAAGACAGTGAAGTTCAGACCAACAGACGCTCAGAAGGTTTGTTTTATGCGGCTAGGAGCTTCGCGGGAAAGGCAGTTAGTGCTCTAGGTATCATCCTTGCTGGTTCTATCGTCAGTCTTGTAGGTATGGATGGAATTAAGAGTGTTGTAGACATGACTGATGAGATGAGAGTAGAACTGGCCAGCTTTTTCTTGCCGCTTTACTGCGGCCTGTATCTTGTTGCGATCTACCTAATATCACGTTACAAAATTGATCGGGACACGCACAACCAAAATCTAGAAGCTTTGAGTAAGCAGTAGCTTGAGTTTTCAGACTATATCACAAGAGGCTAGGGTTCGACTGCCAAAGGGCGATGGCAAGAACAGCAGCGAAGGAGACCCAGCAAAGGTAAGGTAGCAGTAGCAGGGCTGCCATCTTTGATCGAGTATAAAAGACGATAATATTTGCAGCTATCAGCGCCCATAGTACGGTAATTTCAATGACTGCGACGAGCCCCAATTTCCAGGCGAAGAACAACCAAGACCATAGAGCATTGGCCAGTAGCTGTGTAATGAGAATGACGTAGGGAAGCCGCTCCCTGAAGTTAATTTTCTTCCAGAGCAGCCAACTAGATAAAGCGATCAATGTGTAAAGGACAGACCAGACTGGACCGAAGAGCCAGGTCGGAGGAGCCCACGATGGACGGTTTAAGAGAGCGTAAAACTCAGGTGCTGATACTGAACCTAGAGTGCCAAGAACTGCGGCTGTGTAAGAGAGAACCAAGGCAACAAACAGAGGGATCAGTTTCCTCCAGTTAATAGCGTAATGATGCACGCTATCAGTTCCTTCAGTCATGCAGACTCTCTTAAACGGACCACAAATTCTCAGTTTTGAGGTCTGCCATCACGGCGGAGATACTGTCTCCTAAAGTCACGACGATCCTATCTATTTCTTCTGCGTTCAGGATTAGGGAAGGAGACAGAACATTGAGATGGCCGATAGGTCGAACCAGAACTCCGCGTCTTGCGCACTCGTCGGTTATCCTTTGACCTATATCGATCTGTTCATCGAATAATGTTTTAGTGTCCTTGTTAGCGACGTTCTCGATGCAGACCATGAAGTGGTCACCTCTGACTTCTCCAACGATGGGTAGTTGCTCAAGCTTTTTTAGTTGCTTTAAGAAATAAGGCCCTACATCGCGCACGTGTTCCAGGATCCTTTCCCTTTCCATGATTTCTATATTTTTTAAAGCCGCGCGGCAGGCAACTGGATGACCCGTGTAAGTGAATCCGTGAGCGAAATACCGTCCGTTTCCTGGCTCACTGATTACTTGCCAAATGCGGTCTGAAAAAATGGTGGCCCCGAGGGGTTGATATCCGGATGTCAGTCCCTTAGCCGTTGTGATTATGTCAGGTTTTATATCGAAAACTGACTCTGAGGCAAACCAATGACCAAGACGTCCAAAGGCGGTAACGACCTCATCCGCGACAAACAGGATGTCATTAGCCTGGCAAACTTCCCACATTCGTTTTAGATAACCTTCAGGGGGCACAATCACGCCGCCGGAGCCCATTATCGGTTCGGCAAAAAAAGCTGCTACTTTATCGCCGCCCCCGAGAGCGATAATTTTTTCCTCGAATTCTTTTACTAAGCTGTCTGTAAATTCCGTTTCCGATAAACCGTCGGGCGCCCGATAGTAATAGGGGCAGGATAGGTGGTGGATCGTGTCTGTTAGATAGTCGAATTCGGGGATATGATCCGCTTGCTTGCCGCTAATAGACATGGCCGCAAAAGTTGAACCGTGATATGCCTCTTGGCGAGCTAGAATATGTTTTTTTTCGGGCATACCCCTAGAATTCTGATAAAAGTGCACCAACCGCAGTGCAGAGTCGATAGCGGTTGAACCACCGCATGAAAAGAAAACGTGATTTAAGTCGCCAGGAGCAAGCTCGGCTAGTTTCTTAGCTAGCTGACTGCCTGGAATGTTCGTCATGTCTACCATGGGGTTTGCATAGGCCATTTGACGGACTTGTTCAGCGATAGCCTCTGCCATTTCATCCCTGCCTAAACCTATATTCGTGCACCACATACCGCCAATAGCATCGAGTAATTGATTACCATCCGAATCATATATATAGGCGCCGGTAGCCTCGGCGATCGGTAGCGCGCCGGTCTTATCGAATTTATCGAATTCCTGCCAGGGGTGTAAAAAGTGGGCTTTGTCGTCTGCAACAATATTGGCAGTGTCGTATTGCTCGAAGTTACTCATGATTGCTATCCACTAATTAAGGGGTAATTTTACTATTTGCTTTCAATCATCGTCGATATCTACTTTGCCGTTGGCTAGGAGCAGTGTAAATTGCGGCTTTAGCCTAAGTTAATGAGAAAACCCATGAGTAGATTAGGTAAGGCAGCTTTGCAACAGGTGGATAGGGATTCGGTGCTGCATCCATTTACTGATCTGGCTTCTTATAAGAAAAATGGTGGCCGCACGATAGTTTCAGCGCAGCATGTTTACCTTACAGACATCGATGGTCACGAAATGCTTGATGGGATGTCGGGCCTTTGGTGTACTAATCTGGGGTATAGCCAGGCTAAGATTGTTGATGCCGTCAAAGATCAACTGGAAAAACTGCCTTACTACAATAGTTTTTTTAACTGTACCACAGACTCAACAATTGCCCTTACAGAAGCCTTGTGTCGGGTTCTACCCGAGGGGTTCAGTCGAGTGTTCTACACGAACTCAGGTTCAGAAGCGAACGATACTAATATTCGTTTAGTACATCGCTACTATGACTTGATTGATCGCCCTTCAAAAAAGATTTTTATTTCTCGTGAGAATGCTTATCACGGCTCTACGATTGCTGCGGCATCCTTGGGTGGGATGAAGGGAATGCACAAGCAGTTCACTGGGCTGCCCTATGTGCATCATGTTAGACAACCTTATAGTTTTGAAGAAGCTGGGGCTCAGTCTGAAGTTGAATTTGCACAGGCCTGTGCTCGAGCATTGGCTGATAAGATCGATGAACTGGGTGCCGATAATGTTGCAGCCTTTATCGCTGAGCCGGTGCAGGGTGCGGGTGGCGTTATTATTCCCCCAGAGACCTACTGGCCTGAGGTAGAAAGGGTTTGTCGAGAACGTGATGTGCTGATAATCAGTGATGAAGTCATCTGTGGCTTTGGACGTACTGGGCAATGGTTCGGTTGTCAGACCTTTGGCTTCAAACCCGACCTTATTACATTTGCCAAAGCAGTGACTAATGGCTACCAACCTTTAGGGGGTGTAGCTCTTGGTGACCGTATCGCCGATGTTCTTACGACTAGTGGTGGTGAATTTGCGCATGGTTATACCTATTCGGGACATCCTGTAGTTTGTGCAGCAGGTCGAGCAACGTTAGAGATTTACACCGAACTCGACCTGATAAAGCAGATTCAGACTGACTCTCAATTACATTGGGAGGCGTGTTGGTCTGAGCTCTTGGATCATCCGATCGTTGGAGAGGCCAGAACAAAGGGTATGCTCGGTGCGCTTGAACTTGTAAGACAGAAACCGCACCGCGATCGCCTAGACGAGGATAGTAAGGCCGCAGTCTTTTGCCGTAACGCAGCTATAGAAGCGGGTGTTATGGTCCGTCAAGTGGGAGATACCATTATCAGCGCTCCGCCATTAATAGTTAATCATGAGGAAATCGATTTATTGACCGAACGTCTTAGGGTAGCGCTGGACAAAACTGCTAGGCAATACGGTATCAACTAGCACTGTGCTTTATAGCTAGCAGACAGATGAAGTCGTGAATAATGGTTGCGGCAGCGATTGCGGTAATTTCTGCGTGATCGTAAGCGGGTGCTACCTCTACGAGATCCATACCTACATAATTCAGATCACCGATTCCCCTTAAGATTTCTAGCGCTTGCGCACTGGATAAGCCTCCTGCTACTGGAGTACCTGTTCCTGGCGCAAAAGCCGGGTCTAGGCAGTCAATATCAAAGGTTAAATAAGCCTGTGTTGAACCAACAGTCTGTCGGATGCGCTCTATAGCGGATTGAGTGCCGTCACGATGGACGGACGGTGCATCCAAAATCGAGAAGCCATGGTCGCTTTCACTGTAGGATCTGATTCCTATCTGGATTGAGTGTTCGACATCAATGATGCCTTCATTCTTTGCACGCAAAAACATAGAGCCGTGATCCAGGCGTTTTCCATCATCGGGCCAGGTGTCTACATGCGCATCGAAATGTACTAAAGCCATGGGGCCATGCACCTGATAGTGAGCTTTCAATAGAGGATAAGTAACAAAGTGATCGCCTCCCAAAGAAATCATGAAAGCATCATGCTCCAGAATTTTATGAGCGAAGTTTTCAACTGTCTCAACTATTTGATTTGGGTAGCCTGAGTCTAATTCCAGATCGCCATAGTCCGCCACTGCTAGCGACTGGAAAGGATTGATCTTAAACGGAAAGGATTGTTCGACTATCTCGGCGAGTTGGACTGACGCTTCCCTTATCGCACGAGGGCCTAATCTTGCGCCCGGGCGGTAAGTCGTTGCGCTGTCAAACGGCACACCAGCTATGACTACATCGGCCCCGGCGATTGACCTGGTGTACTTGCGTCTTAGGAAGGACAATTGCCCAGCAAATGTGGTGCCACTAGCCGAATGCTCTAGCATAGCCTTACGATTGATATCTTTGTCCACAACCTACTCTACATTCTTTGTCTTGTCAGGGTACCGGAGTGGAGACAGCGGGTCGATAGTCGGTTAACCTAATTCTTAATTAGCTTTAGAAACAAGATAATTTGATGAGGAGACCAAAACTGATCGCGACCTCGGTTGTTCGCGGCAGTCAGCAGGGCGAGAGCCACGGCGGTGTTTATCTTATCGATTTTGAAAATCAGGTCGTTGAGCAGCATGTCGATTGGAATACAGGTGAAATCGACTTCGCCGGGCGCGGGGCAGATCGCGGTTTGCGGGGGATCACCTTTGATGCAGGTGACATTTATATCGCGGCCTCGGATGAACTGTTTTGCTATGATCAAAACTTTCGTATAAAGCGCTCTTGGCGCAATCCCTTTCTAAAACATTGCCACGAAATCTGTCGTAGAGACCGGAAAATCTTCCTGACTTCAACCGGTTTTGATTCTCTTTTGGTCTTTGACATTGATTTGGCAGCATTCATGTGGGGTATTCATATTCAACGAGACACGCAGGGTGATTGGCATGGAAATGTTTTTGATCCTAGCAGCAGCGTTGGACCAGGGCCTGGTAATCGATCACACATAAATTCTACTTTCATTGATGAGGATGGTATTTATGTCAGCGGTTTGCACACAGGAGCGCTTCTTTACATCAATAGTGACAATGAAGTTAGGGAGTTCTGTAGTTTACCTGGTGGCACTCATAATGCTCGACCATTTCGTGATGGGGTTCTATTTAACGACACGGCAAACAACCATGTGCGTTTTGTGACCCCTGATAGGGCGTTGGCAATGCCTATATTGGTTTATCCCGAAAATAAACTTTCTTTTAGAGGTGTGGATAATTCAAAAGTTGCACGTCAGGGTTTTGGCCGGGGCTTGACTCTTCTATCAGAGGACCTTTTAGCAGCCGGCTCTTCCCCTTCAACGGTATCGTTATATGAACTTCGATCGGGGCGTTGTGTTGATGCGGTGAATATCAGTATGGACATTCGTAATGCGATCCATGGCCTCGAAGTCTGGCCTTATGAAGGCTGAGCCGCCTGAAAAGCAGTGACAACCTCTGCGGCTGCGGAGACATCCTCGTCAACCAGTATGTTAGCGCCGCTGATGCCGGGTATCATACTTATTGCGGTGAGTATCTCAGCGCAAATGTCTATACCTGTCTGACGAGGATTCGCTGACTGCTCGAGTTGATTTATAATTGACTGAGGTATCAACGAGTCGGGCAAGCTGGCCTTCGTTTTTACTGCAGCTTCGCGGTCAGCAAAAGGCGCGATGGTCACCATTACTGAGGCTTTCCAAAGAAGCCTTGCTGAGATGAGCTTTTGCATATAGCGCGTCAGAATCTCGAGATTCATGCAAAGCGGTAGCTGAATAAAATTGGCGCCTGCGTCAGTCTTTGCTTTAAGCTTTTCTGGTGTCCAGTCTGGTGCTGGATCGAAGACCTGTGCGATTGCGCCAATTTGGAAAGGTGAGACATGCTCGTCTCGAGCAGAACTCAGCGCTTCTCCATCTCTTATGGCCGACGCCGTTGTGATGAAGTCAATGGCACCGACATCGAAGATGCTAGTTGCTCGCGGGCGGTGATCCGATGGTAGGTCCATACCCCTCATGAGGAGAATGCTAGTTATCCCTAGAGCTTGAGCACTTAGCAAATCACTCTGAAGGCTAATCCTATTTCGGTCGCGGCTGTTCATATGCATGATAGGGTCAATGCCCGCCTGCAATAGTAGGGCTGAAGCAGTAAGGTTAGAGATGTGAGGCCGTGCGTTGGTATGGTCAGGGATTTGAATTGCAGTCACTGAAAGCGATAGTTTTTCGGCCATTGAAACAATCGCATGCCTGTTAAGCTTCGGTGACAGGGGCAACTCGGCGGTTAGGACGAATGTTTCTTGGCTCAGCGCTTCTCGGAATCGTTGCACTAATAAAACCGGCAAAAAGGAATAAGTCCGTGGATAATAAACTAGGACTGGATAATCGGAAAGAATAGGTTTGGCGAATCCATCTGATATTTCATGGCAGGATAAATTACGTCGCTCGATGCGTAGGGCAGATTTCGAATCTGCAGAAGACCTATGTTTTGAACAACTGCTTGAGGAGCCAGACAATGTCCTGTGTCTTACAGCACTAGGCCAGATTGCTCATAAACGAGGGGACCTTAGTGACGCGATAATTTTGTATCGTAAGGCAACCTTATCTAGTCCGGGTCATATAGAGCCGAGGTTGTTGCTGGCTCGTGCATTGTTAGATAACGGAGAAATATCTGCTGCCGGATCTTGTATAGTCAAGGCTCTTAGCCTTGATGAAACACATATAGAAGCTAGGAACCTTCTTGCAGATCAGACTCTCCGAAGTGGAAATATAGAAGTAGCAGCAGAAATCTATGCAGCACTGTTCGAAGAACAAGTGAGAGACAAAGGAGTCCTAGAGGGCTTGGGGAATGCGTATAGAATGTT
>NZNP01000094.1 GCA_002694945.1 Gammaproteobacteria bacterium | reverse complement strand
CTTGCTTCTGTTAGCTCGTCAATAAACTCTTGGTGCTGCATCAATGCATATTGATACGCCTCAACCAGGGCATTCCAACTGGCTTGAATGATGTCAACATTGACGCCAATTGTTCCAAAGGCCTCACCCTGAAAGGTATGTTCTAAATATACTCGGACTTTAGCGGCGGTTTCTTCTGTGCTATTAACCACACGCACGCTGTAATCTGACAGATGCAGATCGGCTACGATGGGGAAACTCTCCTGCAACGCCCTACGTAATGCCTTGTTCAAGGCGTCGACAGGCCCGTTGCCTTCAGCTGCACAAAGCTCTACTACTTCTCCTACCTTGATTTTAGCACTGGCTTCAATCAAACCCTCCGATTCCGAGTGATCCTCGTTACTCGGCGAATAAATCCTATAGTAGATCGGTTCGAACAGAGGTCTATACTTACCTATATGTCGACGTACAACCAAATCAAAGCTGCCATCTGCGTTTTCATAAGAGTAACCAGAGTGTTCACGCTCCTGCACTTCGTTCAGGATGGATCTGACAGCGTTCGTGTTTTCTAACTCTGGGTACCTATTGGATAACTTAGCCTTTAAGTTCGAACCACCGGCAAGTTCGCTGATTAAAACCTTTCGCGAATTACCAACAAGTTCAGGATTAATATGTTCGTAGGTTTCCGGATTTCTTTGGACCGCGCTGACGTGCACACCACCTTTATGAGCAAAAGCACTCGGACCAACAAAAGGCTGGCCCGACGGGCCTTGAATACCCAAGAACTCCCAAACCCTGCGGGACAGGGTGGTTAAACTCTTTAAATGTCCTTCAGGTAAACAAACATAGCCCATCTTTAGTTCGAGATTACCAAGAATCGAAGTTAGATCGACATTGCCACAACGTTCGCCTATGCCATTAATAGTACCTTGAACTTGTATTACGCCCTCTTCAATGGCTCTAAGTGTATTAGCCACTGCTAGCCCACCGTCATTATGTACATGTATCCCGAGCTTCACTGCCGGCAATTCCTTCCTCAACTCTTTGATGGCGTAAGCCAATTCGTGAGGCATTACACCACCATTGGTGTCGCAGAGAATGACTCGACTTGCCCCGCCTTCTAAAGCAGCCATAACAGAAGCGATAGCGTAACCAGGATCACTTTTGAAGCCATCAAAAAAATGTTCCGCGTCATAGAAAACTGGGTTACCTGTCTCCTGCCGCAAAAATTCGACAGAATTTTGAATCATCTGCAGGTTTCTTTCGGGCGTAACCCGCAGCGCTTGCTCAACGTGCAGGTCCCAGGACTTCCCAAAGATACAATTGACATGAGCTTTGGCAGCTACAAGCTTTTGCAGGAAAAAGTCCTCAGACGGCTCAGAATCTGAACGGTGAGTCGAGCCGAAAGCCACTATTTTTAAATGCTTGAGATCAAGCTCCCTAACTTTCTGGAAATACTCGTCATCCTTGGGATTAGAACCTGGCCATCCACCCTCGACAAAGTCAACNCCTAANGCATCAAGCTCCCTGGTNATATCAAGCTTGTCGGCTATAGACATATTCACCCCTTCTCCCTGATTACCATCACGAAGAGTAGTGTCGTATATNTCTATTTTCTTTNTGGCCATANAACAAAGCCTTTCTAATCAGGTCAGGAATTGCTNAGACATAGCCAAGTTTCTCCGCTGTTAGCTTAATGTCGTCCAGNGCTGAGAGTAAATTATCAAGCGGGTCATATGTCGCCGACAGAAAAGCTTCTCGAGCCGACTCCTTCATTGTGATCGAATAGACCGAGTTAGCNCAGAAGACCTGCATCGTCTCAAGATCGATAACTAACTCCGCTGAAGGATCAGCCGCCACATCATTTGACAGTTGTTTTCGGTCTTCCTGGCTCATGACCACACACGGAATTCCCAATGTGGTGCAATTTCCGTGAAAAATTTCTGCAAATGAACCAGCTATAACCAACTTTAGACCGAACTTCTGNATAGCCTGAGGGGCGTGTTCCCGNCTTGAACCACAGCCGAAATTGTCATCAGTAATCAGAATTTCAGCGCCTTTATGGCTNTCAGCATCGAGAGGGTGATTTTTCGAATCGCCTCTNGCATCGAACCGTTCATCATAAAACAATGCAGGGCCAAGCTCTTCAAACGTTACACACTTTAAGTATCGGGCAGGGATTATGCGATCGGTATCTATATCGTTGCCCGCAACGTATACCCCTGTACCAGAAATCTTCGAAATGGAACTCATAATTCAAAAACCTCTCTCACATCTGCGACTTGTCCTTGAACAGCAGCCGCGGCGACCATTATCGGGCTCATGAGTATGGTGCGTCCNGTCGGAGAACCCTGCCGGCCAATGAAATTCCGGTTAGAACTTGAGGCACAAACTTCGTCGCCAACGAGCTTGTCGGGATTCATCGCNAAGCACATAGAGCACCCGGGCATCCGCCATTCGAATCCAGCAGACTCAAAAATTTTGTCCAGTCCCGCTTTCCGGGCAGCTAGATCGACTTTTTCCGAACCCGGCACCGCAATTGCCCTGACATTATCAGCGACTCTTTTTCCGACAATCAGTTCGGCAACTGCCTCGAAATCACTAAGCCTTCCATTTGTGCAACTGCCAATAAACGCCACATCNATTTTTGTACCCTTTATCGGCTGGTCGGCATTAAGCTGCATATACGAAAGTGCATCATCAACCAGACTCTTATCAAGGCCTTCCGAGTTCTCAGGAGACGGGATCTTTTCCATGATAGAAATAGCCTGTGCCGGAGTAACCCCCCAAGTAACCGTCGGCTCGATGTCAGCCGCGTCAAATGTCACCACTTCGTCAAATTCAGCNTCTGGATCACTTGCATAGGAAAGCCACTTTTTGACAGCCTGATCAAAATCCTNTCCAGNTGGTACGCGCTCCTTACCGCGGAGAAACTCGAAAGTGACTTCGTCCGGGTTTACATAGCCACAACGCGCACCGCCCTCAATACTCATGTTGCAGACGGTCATCCTTTCTTCCATCGACATGTTCTCNATAGTACTNCCGCCATACTCATAGGCGAATCCAACTCCGCCATTAACCCCAAGTCGACGGATGATGTGCAGGATCACATCCTTCGCAGTCACACCAACGTTCAACTGACCTTCAACGTTAATCCTCCTTACCTTAAGAGGATCCATTGCCAACGTCTGGCTCGCCAGGACATCCCTCACCTGACTTGTCCCAATTCCCAGGGCAATACAACCAAAGGCGCCATGAGTTGCGGTGTGGCTATCACCGCAACAAATAGTCATCCCAGGCTGTGTTAGGCCTAACTCAGGACCAACCACATGAACAATTCCTTGAGACCCAGATTCCGGGGCGAAGAACTCTATACCATTTTCCTCAGCAGCTTCGCTCAGCACTTGGATCATTTTTTCAGCCATATCATCCTGTAATGGACGATCTTGGACATCGGTTGGAATGATGTGATCAACAGTTGCGTAGGTTCTTTTAGGATAGGCAACTCCAAGTCCCTTATCTTTTAACATCCCGAATGCCTGTGGACTGGTAACTTCATGTATTAGGTGCAAGGCCATAAAAACCTGATACTGACCACTGTCTAAACGACGAACAAGGTGGTCTTCCCAGACTTTCTGAAATAAATTTTTAGCCAAGGGCTTCTCCAACTAATAGAGTCGAGTTGCAAAAAAGGTCGCGATTTTAGCACGAAAATGAAAGATCGCTATTGACTGAAGCTAGCAGGTGAGCCTCGATTGTGATTGAGCAATGCCAAACGAAACAGACTTGCTTTAAAATCGAGACAATGTAAATCATCGGGAGTGCGGCTTGGAACTTCGCGACAGTGTTTCANCTCATTTCAAGACCCGCAGGCTTTACCTCAGAAGATACGAGCAAGCAGACGAGAACGATCTTTATCGCGCCGCACGAGCGTCTATCGGAGATATGTTTGAATTTTTGCCATGGTGCCATCCGGACTATTCCAAGAATGAAGCAAAGAACTGGTTGAAGACCACTGTGACTAGTTGGCGAGCTGGGACGGCCTATCATTTCGCTATATTCGATAAAGACCGTGAGACATTCCATGGAGGATGCAGTCTTGAATGTAACAATGATCACCCAACGGCAAACCTCGGCTACTGGGTCCAATCANCCAGCACTGGACAAGGTATCTGCACCGAAGCGGCCATTGGACTGGCGGACTTCGGCCATAGAGAGCTGGGTTTGCAACGTGTGGAGATAATCATGTCGACGAAAAACACAAAAAGCAGGCGCGTTGCAGAGAAAACCGGCGCCNTGTTCGAGGGTAAACTTAGAAACCGACTNCGGCTACACAACAAATGTCATGACGCCTTCATTTTTTCCCTTGTCCCAGGCGACATCCCATGAATAGCGCTTAATACAGNCTATGCCACTCGAGATATAATNNAGATTACCGAAATGGNCGATAANAAATTTNNCTGTTTCCCTTCATTATGGTGACTGGTGCAGTAACTGGCAATCCAATACACTAGCGCCGCATAAATCTGGATAACTCAAACATGAACGAAACTCGGGAACCAACANACGAAGAAATGCAGGTGGTATTGGATCGGCAGAAACAGGCTTACATTAACGAGGGCATTGTTACTGCTGAAACTAGAATCGATCGGATAGATCGCGCTATTGCCCTACTAGAAACAAACGGCACGCGACTGACCGAAGCGATGATGGCAGACTTCGGACATCGCTCGATTGATCAATCTAGGGCAACGGACATCGAAGGTTCAATCGGTCCATTGAAACACGCAAAAAAACATGTGCGGCAATGGATGAAGCCAGAAAAACGCAAAGTTATGTTTCCGTTNGGACTATTCGGTGCGAAAGCTCGTGTTGAGTACCAACCACTAGGAGTAATTGGTTGNATTAGCCCATGGAATTTCCCTGTAAATCTTACTTTTGCACCTCTCGGTGGTATTTTTGCAGCCGGAAACAGAACGATGATTAAGCCTTCTGAGTTCACNGCTCAAACNTCTGATCTAATGCAGGAGCTGATTAAGCAAGCCTACGACGAGGATGAAGTTGCTGTATTCACTGGCGGACCAGATGTAGGCGGCGCNTTCTCTCGCCTTCCCTTCGATCATTTGCTTTTTACTGGTGCCACTTCAGTAGCTAAGCACGTCATGCGAGCAGCAGCAGAAAATCTTGTGCCGGTCACGCTTGAACTGGGAGGTAAATCGCCTGTGGTGATCGGAAAATCTGCTGATATACAACGAGCAGCATCAAATATAATGGCCGGCAAAACCATGAACGCTGGTCAAATTTGCCTTGCTCCAGATTATGTTTTCTTGCCTGAGGAAAGCCGCGACGACTTCGTCAATGCAGCAAAAGAATCGGTTGCCACCATGTATCCGAATATTAAAGACAACCCTGACTACACCTCAGTTGTAAACGAACGACATTTCGAGCGACTTAATGGCTATCTAGATGACGCGCGAACTAAGGGCGCTCAGGTGGTGGAGATCAATCCTGCTAACGAGGATTTTTCTCAACAAGAACACCACCGNATAGCACCTACTATCGTGCTNGATCCCAGTGACGATATGCAAGTCATGCAGGACGAAATTTTTGGTCCAATTTTACCCGTCAAGCAATATAAAGAACTGGACGAGCCCCTGGATTACATAAACAGCCACGATCGCCCCTTGGGGCTTTATTACTTCGGAGAGGATAAGGCCGAAGAAAACAAAGTTTTGACCCAGACAACGTCGGGCGGGGTAACAGTCAATGACGTGATCATGCATATAGCCCAAGAAGACCTTCCATTCGGCGGAGTTGGGCCAAGCGGGATGGGTTCTTACCACGGACTAGATGGCTTCAAAAACTTCAGCCATGCCAAGTCCATATATACACAATCCAACGCCGTTTCAAAGATGGCCGCAAAGATGATGCGACCACCGTATAACAAGGCATCTTAGTCCGCTGTCAGCACCAAAGTACCGGTGGTTGACAACAAACCACCGGTACCATTTACAACGCAAGTCCGAGCATTGGTCTGCTTACCTTCAATGCCGTTAACCCCATCCTCTGCGGTCCCTGAAAGCTGCCTGTAAGCTTCTATTAACAGATGCATGCCATACATGCCGGAGTGATTAAATGACAGGCCACCGCCATTGGTGTTGATTGGCAGACGACCGCCCGGAGCGGCATGACCGTCTTGCCACAACTTATGCCCTTCTCCTCTGGGAGCGAGTCCAAGCATTTCCGCAGTAATAGCCGCAGTGACAGTAAATGAGTCATAAATCATCGCCATTTCCATATCTACCGCTGATAGACCAGCCATCTCATAAGCCACCGCGGATGACCTAGCCGCGGACGTCGCTGTGAAATCCTCCATTTCCAGCATGGTGCTATGCCCCATACTCTCGCCTGCACCAGCTACCCAAACCGGGTTTGTTTGCAGGTCACGAGCGACTTCAGGCCTTGCGAGAATAACTGCGCCACCATGATCTGTTTGTAAACAACAATGCAACATCGTTAGTGGCCAAGTAATCATTGGAGCGTTGTTGACGGTATCAACATCGATAGGGCCACCAAATTCATGCGACTCGTCATTGAACATTACAGCGCGCGGGTTCTTCGTCGCCCACTCCCTTGTCACAACCGCAACATGAGCGAAATCTTCTGGCGTCGTACCAAATTCATGGTTATGCCTAACCATTGCATGCGCGTAGTAGGAAGGAGGCCCCATAAGCCCATAGGGCGAGACCATCTGCACCGCCGGGGCATCTCGGTGAGTTGGGTAAGAGGGTCCTCCTTCTTTTCCAACCCGTCTTTGCGACCAACCATTTTCACCATGACTAACCAACGCAGTATCAATAACACCCGCGTAAATCGCGCACAAGGCATGATGTACGTGAATCTGGAAGGAACAGCCACCGACCGCAGTCGTGTCAATGTACTTCGGATGCAAGCCTAGATGCTCTCCTAAATCAGATGTCCATGCAGTGGAGAAAACTCCGTCTATGTCTGAAATCGGAATACCAGTATAGTCTGACGCGTTTTTTATTGCCTCAATATGCAATTGAAGCGAAGTTCGCGGTTCGTCGGGATAACCGATCTCATTCGATTCAGCTGCTCCAACCAAGGCTGCCGCCTTTGAAAGATTGTTCATGCTGCAGCCTCCAGCCGCCAAAACGGCACGAACATTCCTTCCATCTCTTCAAATTCTACTCTTACTTTTGATCCAATCTTGATTTCTTCTGGTTTTAACGGATCGACTCCACGAAGAACCGTTACCATACGATCCCCTTCCTTCAAGTCTATAAAAGCTGTCACAAAGGGAGCATCCTCTGCCCAACCGCCAAAAGCACGGTGCTGGACTGCGAATGTGTGAATCGTACCTTCGCCACTTCCTTCGATCCAAGTCAGATCCATAGAATGACAGTGCGGGCAAATATATCTTGGATACCAGTGGACCTTGCCACACTGATTACACTTTGGTAGGAGCAGCTTGCCCTCCCTGGTTCCTTTCCAAAAAATTTCTGTAAGTGGACTCGGGAACGGTATCGGTTTTTTACCAGGCATTGTTTTTTTACTCCCCCATATGTAAGACTACTTGTCTGACACCCTGACGGTGCCGGTGTTCCCAGAGGAATATACCCTGCCAGGTTCCCAGCATTAAAGATCGTTCCATCACTGGTATTGAAAGGCTAGTAGCCGTTAACGCGGACTTGATATGTGCTGGCATATCATCAGGACCTTCTATCAAATGCGTATACTGCGGGTCGTTCTCGGGTACGAGCTTGTTAAGCCAACGCTCCAAGTCCACTTTTGCAGAAGAATCATAGTTTTCCTGAATGAGCAAGCTCGCTGACGTATGACGGATAAAAACAGTGCAAAGCCCTTCATCTATATCGACCAAATCGCAAACCGAAGAACTAATGTCATACAGACCCTGTCCATTGACAGATACGTCAATCGTTTTGATCACGACAGATCATCGACCCGTGAATTCTGGTTTGCGCTTTTCGATAAACGCTTGAACACCTTCCTTGAAATCATCGCTTTGAAACATACCGCCTAGGTGGGCCATTAATTGATCGACAGATGTATCGTATGATTGCTCGAGCCCCATACGCATCATTCGTTTGGTCGTTTGCACAGCCATCGGCGCGTTGTCAGCAATCTCTTCTGCCCATTGCATAGCCGTCGGCATCAATTCATCTGGTGAAACAACAGCATTAACGAGGCCTAACTCAAGACATTCATCAGCCTCAACAACACGGCCCCTGTAATAAAGTTCAGCGGCTTTTGCCCACCCAATAAGACGGGGCAACAACCATGTTCCACCACTCTCAGGCACAACGTTGCGCTTCGCAGTCACCGCTGCCATTTTACCCTTTGTGCTAGAAATTCGAATATCGCACAAAAGCGTAAGATCCATTCCATAGCCTGCTGCAGCGCCGTTTAGCGCGCAGACAATAGGAGTATCGACACTCCACATAACATTTATTGGTGCGTCCCGAAGATCGAACAATTGCCGTGGTCTATTGCTACCGCTTTCTCCTGAACCAATTCCTCCATCGCTAACATCAATCAGGTCGAGGCCCGCGCAGAAACCTTTTCCCGAACCAGTAAGAACAATACATCGAATATCCGGGTCTTTGTTAGCCTCAACTATTTTTGCAGAAAGCTCATTCAGCATCGCTTTGCTAATGGCGTTCAACCTATCAGGCCTGTTCAAAGTAATAACGGCAACCTTACCCTTGGTCTCCACCAGAAGTTCGTCTGTGCTGGAATTGCTCAGAGTCATGCTCAATCCTCTTTAAAAAGTTTGTCAAAATAAGAATGTATATCACGTATCACCGGGCTATTGCGACGATGTATGCGTGAAAACGATAACACGGCATCGACGTGACCCATGTCTTTATAGACCTCTCTTGCGGCGAAACCGCCTGCATTCAGCTGTTTTTCCATGAGACTTTTAGAATGCCCCCGTCTAACACGCAGATCTTCGCGACCGTGGAGGAGATAAAGCGGTGGAGACTCAGGGTTCACGTAATTTACAGGCTGAGAACGAGGATATTCCTCTTCAGGAGCGAAAAGATCCCAATGATCTTCGTCAGTGAAAGGAAAAAAGTCATAGGGTCCTGAGAGCCCTATCATCGCGCAGACCCTTTCCGAAGAGTGCAGCAGGGAAGAGTCGAGTGCTAACAAAGCTGCCATCTGTGCACCTGAGGAATGCCCCATCAGAACTACCATGCTATTGTCGGAAACATTTCGCATAAAGCAGTTCACCGCTCCAGCGGCTCCAGCAAGAATATCCTTAAAACGGTACTCGGGATAGAGAGGAAAATCAGGTATCAAAGCGTTGACATTCATTTGGCACAAGGTATCCGCTACAAAGCGATAATCTTGACGACAACCTGAACGCCAGTTCCCGCCATGAAAGAAAATTACCGTAGGCAAGTTTTCGTCAACTAGGAACCAGTCCATTTGATGTCGATCGCCGTTGCCATAAGCCATTGTCTTAATACGGTATCCTCCCGACCGGGCAAGCCAATTGATAAAACGTAAGCCGCTGCTTTGAATAAGCGTCTGAATAACATCTCTCATGGAAAAAAAAACCACTTTCAGTACAATGCGCGATGACCGCTGTCGAGAACAGCCGATTCGATCATCTATTACTTTAGTTTATCTGTTGTGCGGACCTTTCTGAAGCCACGACCATTTCTGTTGTATATCTCTGCGCTACTGTTGGCTTACTCTGCATTTGCCACAGATGAAGTCGTACCTGCCATAGAAGTCACCCGCGTTGAAACCTCGTCCATTGAGATAGATGGGGTTCTTGATGAGGAGGCCTGGCAAAACCTGCCGCTAGTCAAAGACTTTCTCGAACTATCTCCCGCAACACTAAAAATTCCACCCTACCAAACAAAAGTGCGTATCTTTTATACGGCTAAGGGCTTATATATCGGTATCCAAGCGGATCAACCTGAGGAAACTCTTATCGAAAGACTAAGCTCTCGTGATCAATTTATTACACGAGATGGCCTTTCTGTCACTCTGGATCCTTCCGGCGAGGGCCTCTATGCATACTGGTTTGGAGTCAATTTGGGCAACTCGATAAGCGATGGGACTGTGTTGCCAGAGAGGCAATATCGTCGAGAATGGGACGGACCTTGGCGTGGAGAGACAGCGCGCAACAAAGACGGATTTGCCGCTGAGTACTTTCTGCCATTTTCTATGATGACAATGCCTGAGACCAACGACCCTCAGCGCAAAATGGGTATCTATATTTCAAGACAAGTCGGACACAAAAACGAATGGTGGGGCTGGCCAGCTCTGCCTAGCACCCAGACCCAGTTCCTGAGTTCTCTACAAACTATAGTTCTGGACAATTTCAATCCAGTGAAACAGTTCACATTCTATCCATATGTTTCAGGGAACTATGACGTTTTAGCCGGAGAAGATGATTACAAAACAGGATTTGATATTTTTTGGCGCCCTAGCTCCAATCTACAAATTACAGCAGCTATAAATCCCGATTTCGGCAACATCGAGTCAGACGATGTCGTTGTTAATCTGACCTCCATCGAAACCTTTTTCCCAGAAAAAAGGCCTTTTTTTCTTGAGGGTCAAGAGATTTTTACGACGACACCTCGAGCCAGAAGCCGTGGTCGAGGAACACCAACAATACTGGTCAATACAAGACGCATTGGCAGTCCACCCGAAACACCAAGCGTCAATAATTTGGAAATCGATGATATCGAGGCCAACCAACTAACTGAGTTAGTTGGGGCAGCTAAAGTTACGGGACAGACCGGTTCCTGGCGTTATGGTGTGATAACAGCGGTGGAAGATGAAACCAAAATCGAAGCCAACATTGAAGGTTTAGCAGTCGATCTCACCGCAAAAGGTAGAACTTTTGGAGCGGCAAGATTCCTGTATGAATCTACAAAGGGCGGCGCTCGAAAAGGCTTAGGCTGGATAACCACGCTTGTCGACCACGCGATCGATTCGGACGCAACAGTTCATGGAATGGATGGCCATTATCTTTCAGCCGACGGCAGATGGAACATTGACGGCCAATTGCTCTATAGCGATGTAAATGGCACTAGCGGATCTGGCGGCTTTGCTGACATCACTTATGCTCCGAAGTTAGGCCACAGTCATCGTATAGCGTTGAACTATTTTGACGACGCGCTCGACATCAATGACTTCGGTTTTATGAGACGCAACGACGCGATCACGATTCGCTATAACTACCAACTTACCGAGCCTGACGTTAATAATTTGAAAGAGCGAGAAACATCATTAACGCTATCGCAGGAATACAACACAGATGGGTTGGTCGTTCGCAGCGGCATTTTCTTCAACCAGGAAAGGGAATTTATCAACAATACCGAGCTTGAAACAGAGCTCAATTATTACCCAGCGAGATGGGACGACCTAAGCAGCCGCGGTAATGGCAATTTTCGAATTAACCCAAGATGGCAAGCTGGGTTGTCCTGGAGTTCTGATAAAGCGAGACCGTTTCAAGCGCGTCTCGGTTTCTACCTACAGGATGAGGATATAAAAGGAAATCAGAAAAACTACAAGTTAAGTTTCAATTGGCGTCCTAGTGATCGGTTCGCATTCAAAGCGACGGCAGCATTTCGGCATCACAGTGATTGGTTGATCCACTTCTCGCAACGAGAGTTCACTACCTATCAGGCAGAATACTGGCAACCACGATTTGAGGTAGATTATTTTCTTTCCGCGAAACAACAATTTCGACTAATTCTTCAGTGGATAGGAGTAAAAGCGAAGGAAAAGCAACGCTGGCAAGTGCCAATTCGAGACGGTGCGCTCGAGATAGAGACCACAGCCACTGAAAATAATAGAGACTTCACCATAAGCAATCTCTCTTTCCAGGTCCGATATAGATGGGAAATTGCACCTCTGTCAGACCTTTTCGTGGTTTACACCAGAGGATCAGATTTACCAAACCGTCCCGGAGATTCTTTCAGCGAATTACTGAGTGACGGTTGGACTAAGAGAGGGGCAGACAGCCTAGTTGTCAAACTACGCTATCGATTGGGCAACTAAGGAGGTGGATAACTAATGATCAAAATGATCGCTCTTGATCTCGATGGAACGCTAGCGCTCGAAAATCATGCAATCTCACCATCAACGCAAAAAGCGCTTTCAGACATCCACCACAATGGTGTCGAAGTCGTCATAGCGACAGGGCGCAGATATCGCACAACACGTTATGTAATTGACAATCTGGGTTTAAACGTTTTCGCAGTCTGTAATGGTGGAGCATTAGTTAAAGCACCGGACCAANGCACCATTCATATCGAAACTTTTTCCCTGCAACCATTCCTTAAATCCATTAGGGAATCAGGCTTAACCCTATTTGCTCAGAGAGATGCTCACCAGCTAGGTGGCGCAGATTTTGTCGTAGACTCGGTTCTTTCATGGAATGATATGACTCAGCGACATATCGAAAACAATAGNGACTGGTGCGAAATTAGTAATNTGAGCAAGTCAGACGCCGAATTTATGGTAGCAGGCTGCTTCGGTACAGAACAGGAGCTCAAATTACTTTCAAATCAACTGAAAAAGCAACACGGCGAGGCCTACAACACAATTATCGTTCCTCACCTTGAATCCGATTGGTTTTATTGTGAGATCTCGTTGAATCACATCAATAAATGGCAGGGTCTTCAGAAGATATTAACTATTTTCAATCTGGAGCCAGAAAATATCTGTGCTGTNGGAGATCAATTAAATGACATGTCGATGGTGACGGCTGCCGGGCATGGGGCAGCCATGGCAAACGGCCACCCGGACTTAAAGGAAGCTGCTGATTTCGTATGCGGGCACAACCAGTCTGATGGAATAGTTGATGTCGTGGAATACATTCGCAAACATAATGAGCAGCAGCCCAGTTGAATATCGCGCGTTGGCTCTTTGGCTATGGATCAATTATCTGGAAGACGGGGTTTGACTATGACGAGTCATGCCTGGTCTTCGTTAAAGATCGAAGCAGACGCTTTTGGCAGGGCTCAATTGATCATCGAGGCACCGTTAAAGCGCCGGGGCGCGTCGCAACCCTGATTAACATGCCAGGTGCGACCTGCTGGGGATTGGCTTTCAAATTGCCCCAAAGCTCAATATATTCAACAATCAGTATGCTGGACGATCGAGAAATTGGCGGTTACCAACGGGAGAAAATTACTATACATTTCCCTAACNANAAGTCTGTCGAGGGCATAACCTATACAGNGCATCCAGATAATCCACATTATCTTGGAGAAGCCTCTCTTGCAGAAACAGTCAAACAGATCGCTGCCTGTCGAGGGCCAAGCGGGAGCAATGCTGAGTATGTACTTGAACTCGCAACTGCCCTTGATAATCTAAACATTAAAGATCTTTATGTAACAACGCTAGCTGAGCTTCTGAAAAAAGAACAGAAAACAAAGAGGATTTCATGAAAATAATTGAGGACTTACTGTCAGCGAAGCCCGAATTAACAAAATGGCGACGAGATATTCATGCCCACCCTGAAATCGCTTTTGAAGAACACAGAACCGCAAGTATTGTCGCGGAAAAACTTAAGGAATTTGGTCTGGAGGTTGAAACCGGTATAGCGGGCACGGGAGTCGTCGGACGCTTAACTCGAGGTCGAGGCAATCGCGCTATTGGTCTGAGAGCCGACCTNGATGCTTTACCCATCCAAGAAGCCAATGATTTCGCACACAAATCGACAAACCCNGGGAAGATGCACGCTTGCGGACATGACGGACACACCACCATGCTGCTTGGTGCAGCCCAACACCTTGCAGCAAAGGGGAATTTCGAAGGCACCGTCTACTTCATCTTTCAACCCGCTGAAGAAAACGAAGGTGGGGGGAGAGCCATGGTAGAAGACGGTTTATTTGAANGGTTTCCAATGGAAGCTGTTTACGCTATGCACAACATTCCGGGCATACCGGTTGGTAAATTTGCCGTTAAGTCAGGGCCAATGATGGCTGCTTTTGACATCTTCGAACTTACAATCACCGGTCAGGGGGGGCACGCCGCTATGCCCCACCTCACGATCGACCCAGTGGTCATAGGCACAAAAATCGTCGATGCCTATCAAACCGTAATCAGTCGCATAATCGATCCAATCGAGCCTGCAGTACTATCAGTTACTCAGTTTCATGGCGGAGATGCATACAATGTAATTCCAAACGAGGTTGAGATAAAGGGTTGTACCCGATGTTTCTCNCCTCAAGTTCAGGGCAANCTAGAAACGGAGATGAAGCGTATCGCTAACGAAATGTGCGCTGCCTGGGGAGCAACTTGCGAATTCAAATATGAGCGTCGCTACCCGCCGACTATAAACTCAGACCAAGAGGCCAGACTTGCCGGTGATGTGGCGATTGAAATCGNAGGGCCAGAAAATGTAAATCTGAGACCAAAACCTGCGATGGGTTCNGAAGATTTCGCTTATATGCTGCAGGAAAAGCCAGGAGCTTATATCTGGATAGGTAACGGCGATGGTGAGGGCTCGTGCATGGTGCATAATCCAGGTTATGACTTTAACGACGAAATCCTTCCGATCGGCGCAACCTGGTTCGTTAGAATGGCGGAAAAAAGCCTTCCTCCTATTAACTGACTCTACGTACCTGAAAACCGATTCTAGGAAAATGTACGAAAACTGTACCTAAATCGGGATTGTTCCGCGACACGACAATTTCATCAAACCTTGCAGCGAGTAGTTTTCCCCTCACCGGGTGAAAACCGTAGTCAATCGGCATGACTTCAACGACTGCACCNGCGTCGATGTCCTCAAGAAAAACTGTTTCTTCAAAATAGTCTGGTTCCGATTCCCTAGCCTCCGCAAGAGCTGATNGCCCGTCGATCTCCAAATAATCACCATGACCGAAAGCAGACATTATCTGGAACCAATTTACTACTTTAGTAAAAGGNTCAAACATGGCGCTCNGACNTTGTCGCCCCTTTAAAAACCACACCAGATGAAAAGCCGAAAAGTCAGCGATCGTCGGCGTTTCTCCCCCCAAAAAAGCGGTCATCCCCAGCTGACAATCCATATCATTCAGGAAAGTCATAAAATGAGACTCAGCAATTCTAAGATCTATCTGTAATTGATCGGAACCCTTGGCCAAGTCAGCACGATCGGCNATAAATGCTGCAGCTTCCGCGTCGGTCTCAAAAAAAGAGTTGCCTTCATCCAACCCAGATTGAAAAGCAATAGCCACCGCACACCTAAAAAGAAAAGTATCTATCCAATTAGCTATAGCCGTATCACTCGCAGCACGATTTTCTGGATAGATTGAATTATCTGGATACATCTGATCGATAACCCGACAAATCAATGCTGTATCACAGAATATATCTGCGCCAATTTGCAGGACAGGCGTTTTCCTGTACCCACCGGTGAGGGGCATGACAAAGGGACGAGGCATGATCACCGGTATCTCTACAACACGGTAAGCAGCTTGTTTAAAACCCAACAAAGCTCTAATTTTCTCGGAAAATGTTGAACTCGCATATTGATGCAAGATAATTCCGGTCATATCACTCACTCCAGCGANCTAAAAAACTCAGTTATATCTTCAGTCTATTTATTTTCTAACTCTATTTTTCAATTGTATTCTTTTGCTTTATAGCCTTGGCTTTACTGGTTAACAAGGTAACGAGTTACACTATCGNTGAAATCGGCAGATATAAGGATATCAGTTATGAACCTCGAAACACCTCGTCTCAGACCTATCGAACTCGAAGATTTGAATGAAGCCCAGCAGGANTTACTTGACAAGCAGGCGATGAGAGGAAATGTGCCGAACATCTTTAAAACGCTCATCCATCATGAAGATTTAACCCGTCGTTGGCTGGTATTCGCAAGCCATATACTCTCCAAATCAACCCTTACAGCAAGAGACCGCGAGATTGCGATCCTGAGAACAGGTTGGCTTGCCGGTTCAGTTTATGAATGGGGGCAACATGTTCTGATTGGTCAAGCCGCAGGACTGTCAATGACGGAGATCGAAAATATCAAAAAAGGGAGCGAAGGCAGCACTTGGAACAACCATGAGCGCCATATACTGCAAGCATGCGAGGAACTGCACGAAAACGTTGTCTTGACAGAAGCAACTTGGCAGGCTCTTTCGGAAACATTCAATGACAAGCAGATGCTAGATCTGATATTCACCATCGGTCAATATCGTATGCTGGCAGGAGCTTTAAACACTATCGGTGTGCCACTTGATGACGACATTAAAGATCTTGTGGACTAAATTTCAGTCGATTTTTACGCTCTTATCGATCTGTGCCCAAGCTAGCTTCGACAAATTATAAGCCCCCGATCCCGCTTCTTCGGCTTGTTGGCTGGCAGCAGTACCATCCATGACTCGTCGGGCGATGCCTTGCAATATTGCCGCTAAACGAAACATATTGAACGCAATATAGTAGTCCCAATTTTCGATTCCCGAACGGTTGGTTCGACGACAGTACGCCTCGACATACTCTTCTTCTCTAGGAATACCTAGGAGGTTCAGGTCAGCATCTCTCAAAGAATCGCGATATCGCATACACATATAAGCAAAATCTGAAATGGGATTACCTAGCGTTGCTAATTCCCAATCGAGAATTCCAATGACCTCGCCTTTACTAGGATGCATCATCATGTTGTCGATTTTGGGGTCACCATGAACAATCGTACAGGCGAACTTGTCTTCTGTCGGTATATTTGCGGGAAGATATTCGATGAGGTTATCCATGTAAGGATTATCGACAGTTTTCGTATATTCGTATTGGCTAGACCATCTGTTTATTTGCCTAGCGATATAGTCACCTTGTTTACCAAAGTCATCGAGACCAACTGCCTTGAAGTCAACATTATGGAGTCTTGCCAACACATCATTAGCAGCGTCCCAAAACTCGCCTCTTTCTTGAGCTGAATAGCTTCCACCAGTGCTATCCCAGATCACCCGGCCTTCAAGGCATTCCATGACGTAAAACCATGTTCCTATTACATCATCGTCCATACAAAGCGCATAGGTTCTAGCAACAGGAACATCAGTGCCAGCCAGCGCCGACATTACGCGATATTCTCGATCCACAGCGTGTGCGGACTTAAGCAACTCGCCTGGCGGTTTTCGACGCATCACATACTGCTGCTCACCGGCATGAAGGAGATAGGTTGGGTTTGATTGGCCACCGGCAAACTCCTCTACGGTTAGTCTGCCGCTGTAACCCGCCACATTTTCGACCATAAATAACTCGAGTCTTTCAACATCAAATCTATGTCGTTCCTGAACCGGTATCGTGCCAATATTAGCCGAGGGATCAAACTCTGCCATAAGCCTATTCTCTGTTGAGATCCTTGGCGAGGGACAGAACTAAGTCATGATGAGACTTAGTATTGACCTTCGAAAGCACATGTTTCACTTTGCCGTCCATACCGACAAGAAAAGACATACGATTGATACCCATATACTCGCGTCCCATGAATTTTTTTAGGCTCCAGACACCATACAATTCTGCAACACTATGGTCTTCATCCGATAAAATCGAGAAATTAAGACTCTCTTTATCCTTGAACTTTTTTAGGCGACCCACCGGATCAGGGCTAATACCCAAGACAATCAGCTTCTGGCGACTGAGTTTTTGTTTGCTGTCACGCAACAAACAGGCTTGCACGGTTCATCCAGGAGTAAGCGCTTTCGGATAGAAATAGACGAGCACATTCTTAACACCTTTGAACGATTTCAGGGAGACTGGATTACCGTCTTGATCCTGCAACGAGAAGGCGGGAGCTTGTTTCCCTACTTCCGGTAGTGGCATCTCTAATTTACTGTCCAGGTGTGGCCCGTTCTCAGCAATGCATTCATATCCGCAGCGCCTTTCTTTTCCCGAACTACGATGCGTTGCTCATAAACATCATCGGTATAGCTAGGCGCTCCTGGCTCACAATAAATTACACCAACGGCTTCTGGAAATTCAGGTGATTTCAGCCCAGCTAGCATTTGAGCAAGAACTTTGTTGGTCTCATCGTGCACCACCAGATCATCTACGGTTACACCATCATCACCTACCGAGACGACTTCGAGTTGAAGCGTCTGGCTATTAAATCGAATGCCCATCTCATNATCCGGACNAAAGGTTAGAGGTTTACCATGCTCAAGATACAATCTTGTATTGACTGCACTTTTCTTGTCTTTGATGTAGTCAAAGATTCCATCGTTATACACTGGGCAATTCTGATAAATCTCCACAAAGGAAGCCCCCTTATACTCATGCGCGCGCTGAAGCACANGAGTAAGGTGCTTTGCTTCAGTGTCGATACTTCGCGCAACAAAGCGTGCACCGGCGCCAAGGGCAAATACGCAGGGACGCAGAGGCATATCTAGCGACCCATCAGGAGTCGAGGGCGAACTCGTTCCTACTTTTGATGTAGGCGAGTATTGTCCCTTCGTTAAACCATAGATTTCATTGTTAAACAGCAGTATCTGAAGATCTACATTTCTTCGCAGTGCATGCATGGTGTGATTACCACCAATACTGAGGCCATCGCCATCTCCGGTAACTACCCATATATCNAGCTGCGGATTCGCAATCTTGGTGCCAGTCGCNATNGACANCGCACGNCCATGAATTGTGTGAAAACCGAAAGTATCCATGTAGTAAGGGAATCTAGAGGAACAGCCAATCCCTGATATAAAAACAAGGTCTTCCTTCGGCACATCGAGTGAAGGCATAAGTTTCTGTATCGTCTTTAAAATCGCATAATCCCCACAGCCTGGACACCATCTCACCTCTTGATCCGAGGCAAAGTCCTTATCGGTAAGTTTTACAGGTGCATTCATTTTATGCCTCCAATAGCGACTTAATCGCTTCTTCTATTTCCCTGATCTTAAATGGTTGACCTGAGACCTTATTTAAAGCTTTTGCGTCTATCAGATACTTCGATCTCAACACGTTGACTAATTGCCCCGTGTTCATTTCTGGCACTAAGACCGTATCGTAAGACNATAACAACTCTCCTAAATTTTGGGGGAAAGGATTCAAGTAACGAATCTGGANATGAGANACGTCAAGTTTCTCCTGACGACATCTTTTCACAGCTTGGTGGATAGCGCCGTAGGTTGACCCCCAACCCACCACTGCAAGTTTTCCAGAAGATTCGCCGAGCGACACATCCTGCTCTGGAATGAACCTTGCAATACCATCGATCTTGTNCTTCCTAACATCGGTCATCTTTTGGTGATTTTCTGGGTCATAAGAAATATCACCGGTNGCAAAGTCTTTTTCGATTCCGCCGATTCGATGCTCAAGACCTGGGGTCCCAGGTTTGGCCCAAACTCTTGCTAGAGTCTCAGGGTCTCGGTTCGCCGGAGCAAAACCTTCCGGGTTTGTTTCAAATGTGACGGGGAAGCTTTCGTAGTCTTCCATATTTGGTACTAACCATGGTTCGGATGCGTTNGCCATATATCCNTCGCTAAGCAATATCACCGGGGTCATGAATTGGGTAGCGAGNCTGACCGCCTCGATAGCTGCGTCNAAACAATCAACTGACGTTGACGCCGACACAACTGGCAGCATTGTGTCTCCATGCCGCCCAAACATAGCCTGGTTNAGGTCTGATTGTTCCGTTTTAGTCGGTAGCCCGGTCGAGGGACCGCCACGCTGNGTATTGACGATAACCAGCGGTAACTCTGTAGCAGAAGCTAGCGATATCGCCTCGCCTTTTAATGAAATACCCGGTCCAGAACTGGATGTAATACCAAGAGATCCTGCAAATGAGGCACCAATTGCAGCACAAACGGCTGCTATCTCGTCTTCTGCTTGAAAGGTGACGACCTCGAACTGNTTAAGGCCTGAAAGTGTATGCAANAGACTAGAGGCTGGGGTTATTGGATAAGAAGCAAAGGTCAGAGGCAATTCCGCCAANTGGGCACCTGCCAACAAACCATAGGCGAGNGCTTCNGTGCCGGTAGTGTTACGGTATAGTCCTGGTGCCACATCTGCCCGAGGAACCTTGTAGACTTCTACACCAGAAGGCAGTTCTGCCGTTTCACCGTAAGCGTGGCCAGCGTTAAGNGCTGCCACATTAGCTTCGGCTATTTCTGGCTTGGTTTTGAATTTTGCATGGAGGTTGTCGATAGTTGCCGTCCGGTCACGATCAAATAACCACATCACCAANCCCAGTGTCCACATATTCTTACAACGCACTGCGAATTTATGGCTCAGACCGAATGGCTTGACAGATTCCAAGACTTGCTTCGTTATGTCTATCGGTATTACGCGGTAGGCATCTAGCGAACCATCTTCTAGTGGGTTTTCTTTGTAACCCGCTCTGGTCATATTCTTATCTGTGAAAGCATCAGTGTCTACGACGACAAGCCCACCTTTAACAAGATCCTTTAGGTTAGTGATCAATGCAGCTGGATTCATTGCAACGAGCACATCCACGTCATCGCCAGCGGTGGTTACATCCTCCGATCCAAAGTAAATCTGAAACGCCGATACGCCGAAAGTTGCGCCCGCGGGAGCTCTGATTTCCGCCGGAAAATCAGGAAAGGTCGCCAAGTCATTGCCGGAGAGGGCCGTGGCTTCGGTAAAGTTACTACCGGTAAGCTGCATCCCATCACCGGAGTCGCCGGCAAAACGGACAACAACGTCACTGACAAGCGAAGCACTATCTTGATCGCTGGATTCTACTGCGGACATCAATTTTTCCTTTATTCAGTTGAATGCTATTGCCACCCAGCAGAGACATTCAGGACTTAATAGCTTGACTATTAGCAAGCTTCGCTGCTCCTGCCAAGCGCTCTTTTCTCATGGAGTGATGTTCCCATTTAAAATGTTTTCGGTAACAGTCGCATTGGTTGGCTAGGACAGGCACAAATTTTACATAAAAAACAGGCGGTTGAACAAGGAATGTAGAACGATATAAACAGAGATGAATTGCTTGTCACATTCCCAATGATGTGAAGCAAAACAGTCGGATATGATCGCCATACGCGGAACTCGTCTTACAGAAGGGCATCAAGCTTCTGCATAGATACCAGGTAGTGTTGAGTATCCGTTTAAGCGCACAAACCGCTTGAAAAACCGGTCCTGCTCCTGGTCAAAGAAAACGTTGATATGCTTTAGCAAAGGTTTACCGCTATACGACAGGCTCAGTGAACCATCTGCTAGTACACAAATTTATACTAGCGCCTTCGCAAAAATTAGATCTGATCATTAAAGCAGTTTTTCGGGTAGCGGGATGGACGGGTAGTTCGCTGAGCGTGTCCCCTCAATCGGGCGATTGCCCGACTGGTGGTAGGTAAAAACGGGCGAGAGCTTAGGTCTACTGGTTAAATTTCGCCCTGCTGCATGAAATAACCGGCAGTGAAAAAATAGAGCATCGCCTGCTTGCAGCTCAACCAGCTCTGCATTCTTCAACATCTCCTTGTTTTCAGGCAAGTTCGGGCGCAAAAACAAAGAAGCATCCAGTCGACCACGGTCTAGCTCTTGTCGATGCGAGCCAGGTATGACCCGAAGACACCCATTGGCCTTGTTTTCTTCGGCCAATGCTAACCAAACACTGATTAGATTCTCTTGGTCGAAAGACCAATACCGAATATCCTGATGCCAAAGCGTTGCGCTACTAAAGCCCGGTTCTTTAGTCATCACACAATTGTGATGACACTGGGACATCATTATTCCTGTAGGCGAGCCGAAAAGCTGCCCCAAAGCGCATCTAACTTCAGGGGAGGTAGCCCAATCGCGAAAGGCCGCGTCCCTTGCGTAGGCTTGAAGGAGGCGTCTCGATGTCTTTCCGCCAACAGCATTTATATCCTCGGGCGAGCCGGGATAGAGCACGTCGACCTCATATTCGATTGGTGCGATGAGGTCGTCTAGATGCATCTCAGCAATTTGTTTAAGATGCTTGCAGACGTTTACAGAAAGTAGCTTTGAACAAACCACAAAGCCTTTCTCAGCAAAAGCGCCGACTTCTTCTTCTGAAAGTACTAAATTGCTCATAACAACTAGTTTGCGAGAGTGCCGACTTGTTTTCACTAACTTTTCGCCCTTAGTCAAAATTTTGCCAAATGCTTACCTAAGGGGCACCAGTGACATAGAGGACAAATTATCTGAGAAAAAAGAAAAGAGGCATTATAGTCACATTGTCCGATATCCAGGACCTTTCAGAAATAAGCGATACCGGTAAATGCTGCAGCTAAGCGACTAACCCGAGCGACTAAAAAGGAGTCACAAGCCTCCCTTACCTAATTCAAAACGACCTTTAGCAATATTCAAACGCAATAGATCACTCGCACCCTCTACAAAACGAAAAGATCTGACTTCCCGATAGAGCAACTCCAAGGGGTGCCCGGTCACCAGAGCTTGTCCACCATAAAGTTGAACAGCAGTATCAACAATTTCACCTAGAGTTTCTGTGACAAAGACTTTAACCATGGCAGTCTCGTTAACCGCATTAACTCCGCGGTCAACTAACCTAGCAGTTCGATAAAGGGCACTTCTTGCTACGTAGCTTTTCAAGCGCATGTCAGCATAGCGCAAACGAACACCTTCACGCTCAGATAATGACACGCCATTTCGGTGAGGTCCTTGCAGGTATCCTTCTATGAAATCGATCACCCAAAGACACATTCCCATCGCCTGCGCTGAGACTAACATCCTTACGTTACCAATATTCGCCAAGGCCCGCGGCATACCCTCGCCAGGTCGGCCTACCAATCTAGTCAGCGGGACCCTGATACTGTTAAAGCGCATTGCAACATGGTCGCTTCCATCAAGCGAAGTAAACTCCCTCTCTATCTCCAGTCCTTCATCTGCCATATCAAGCACAACCATCGCGGTACCCAACTTAGCGCCATCATCTTTTTCGACATTAATCAGGGCAGACACGAAATCTGCATCCGCCCCACCCGTCACATAAGACTTTTGTCCATTGACAACTAATTCATCATTAATAACGACACCCCAACTTGGTCGCTCCGCGCTATCTGGTTCGGTAAAACCAAATGTGCCGCGTTTATCGCCCCGAAGGACAGGTTCCAGATAGTTTTCACGCAACTCTCCTTCAACGCTGTGAAGCACGCCTGGTCCGGGACCGAACACAAATCGCGCTAACGGACTATTAGATGCGGCGAAAGTTTCCCGCAAAGCTGTCAATTCAAGCGTCGATGCAGGATTACCTCCATACTCTTCGGGTTGCGTTTTCTGGAAAAACCCTGCTGCCTTGGAAGCATCCACAACGCGCCGGCGATTTTCCAAGCTCAAATCACTGGCTAGTGGCAAAAGAACCGATTCATTAAAATCAAGAGCTTGTTCAACAGCGTACTGAATATCTTTCGGCAAATTCTCGGGCATGTCCCAGACTTTCCTCAATTTATGAATAAAGAAATAGAAGCACCTCAATTGCCTCACCGCAAGCCTTATGCGAAAACTCTGCTCAAGCGAAGCATGATCGTAATAACTAAAATCGTCTGTTAACTCCGTAAAGCCGCATAAATTAATTAGAACATTAACTAAAGTGCGGGCGACATATTTCCATCCACATTGATAGCTGTTCCAGAAACGAAACCACAATCATCTGAGCACAATAAAGCTGCTAGATTCGCACATTCCTCCGCCTCACCGTATCGGCCCAAGGGGACCGCCCTTTTGCCCTGCCGAGCCACAAAATCTTCAAAGGAAATCGACTTGTCGGAAACCTCATAAGCGCGTTTTATTTGGTCTGACTTTATAAGGCCAATATTGAAACCATTGACAAGTACATTGTAGGCGGCACCTTCTCCCGCCAAAACCTTGGTCAAGGCCATGCCTGCAGCGCGAGTCACAGAGGTAGGAGCACTGCCGCTCGAAGGAGTCTTAGCCAGCGTGTTCAACATATTGATGATTCGCCCCCAGCGTCGCTCTTTCATACCAGGCATTACTAATCTCGACATCCTAACCGCAGCCATAAGCTTTAGGTCAAGATCATATTGCCATTCTTCATCGGTGATCGATTCAAAAGGCCCTGCCTTCGCGAAACCCGCGTTATTAATAAGAATGTCGATCTTTCCGAATCGATCGACTGATTCCACATAAGCTTTTTGAATACTGTCAGCGTTACTGACATCGCAAGCGATGCCCAAAGTATCCTCACCAGTTTCACTACTAATAACTTCTGCAGCTTTTTTCACTTCCGCCTCGGTTCTTGCAAGGAGAACAGTCTTCACGCCGCAAAAGGCAAACTTACGTGCCATGGCATAACCAAGACCTTTACTGCCGCCCGTGATCAAGGCGACACGATTGTCGATTCTTAACTGCATTTAANTTCTCNAAATAAATTTGAATGAATCCTAACAAATNGGAAAACANTGCNTCGTCCACCAATTTCTTAAACGTTATTTAGCTGTTAATTCACTATGGGACATTACGAAAACTCTTTCCTCTCAAGGAACACAAACTAACGATAAATAGAATAAGATGCTTTGCTGCCATTACCTGATCAAGTGACCTTATGTGGAAATTTGAAGCTTCCTTAATTACCAAGATATGGCCTCGTCAGCTCTGCACAGCCGTCACTGAAAGCTATCGTCCCAAACTTTTTCTAACTATTTTTAGGTTTCTCCCCTTAGTTGTTATGTTAGATCGATAAAAACTTCGATGATAGGTAACTAACCTTATGAGGCAGACACACTAATCAAAGATAACAACTCAGTACGAAACATCTCAGCAGCACTAAAAAAATAGGAGATGATGAATTTAATTCATCTATATATTGACATTTAATTCAATGGGTTACGAGCCGAAACGTCATCAGTAAAGCTTATCCACACCCTTCGCCAGATCCGCTTGCAGTTACTCAGTGGTTATCCACAGCTAATGCACCGCTGATTGCAGAGGTTTCAATAGCCAAACTGAAACAACATCTGTACCTTTGTGTGGCGGTTGAGGGAGGTTAGGAAAACTGGAAACAGGACGCCGAACCGACTTTAAATCGAAAGACCTGTGCCGGGTCGGGGTCACCAAGGCAAGGGTGGCTTAAGGGCTACCGGGTCCCCCTTTAGGGGGAGCGGGGAACTGAACCTTCGGGTAAAGAGAACCGCAGACCGGATGCCTGAACCAATGGTCATCGGTTTGATCGACTGGACCTTGGGGGACGTAGCAAGGCGTCTAAAAATAACGGCTTGAAGGCCAGGTTGCAGAACTCTTCAGTGACGGCTGGAAAAGAGACGCAACCAGACACAGTAAGAAGCTGAAGCAGAGGACGACGAAGCAACGGGCCTTGGCCTTAAGTGGAGAGCGAAGGAAGCTGAAAGCCGAACTCTGTGAGAGACTTGGACAGGCCGAAAGTCCTGAGACAAGACTTAAATCCAAGCCCTCGGGCCTGGAGGGATGGAGCAAACTGTTAAGGGTGATTCCTTCGGGGAAAGCTCAAAATAGTCCCGGCGAAAATCCTAATTGAAACCCCGCTTCGTGCGGGGTTTCTTTTGCCCGACCAGAGATAGCGTTTCAAACTTCCCAAGACTACTGTAGACCCTGCTAGAGACGCTCTATACTGTCCGCTTCTTTTCATTGATCACAGAGGAAGCTATGAAAACCGGGATCGGTATTGGCAGCGCTTATTACAATGGCGAAGACTGGGAGCAAATGGTCGAATATACAATCGAGGCAGATCGAATGGGAGTCGATTTCGTCTGGTCAGCCGAGGCATGGGGCATGGACGCGATTGTCCCATTAGCTTACATGGCCGCTGTTACTAAAAGCATTACACTCGGCACGGGCATCGTCCAGATTAGTTCACGTGTTCCGTCAATGATCGCAATGACAAGCCAGAGCCTTGCCACAGTTTCCAAAAATCGTTTCGTGCTCGGTCTTGGAGTGAGCGGACCTCAAGTCGTAGAAGGATTGCATGGAGCTGCTTTTGCCCATCCTCTAGGAAGGTTAAGAGAGTGCGTGGAGGTAATACGAAAAGGGCTGAGTGGCGAAAGGTTGAAATATGATGGTAAACACTATCTGTTGCCGCGCCCTGGTGGAGAAGGCAAGCCAATAAAACTTTCGCAACCACCACGTCAAGACATGAAAATTTATCTAGCCACTCTCGGTCCAAAATCTTTAGAAATGACTGGAGAACTCGCCGACGGCTGGCTCGGCACCAGCTTTATGCCAGAAGCTGCTGATGTATTTTTTGAGCCCTTAAAACGAGGATTAGCCAAATCCGAGCGAAACCTATCTGACATTGATATTCAGGTTGGGGGCTCATTTGAAATCGGCGACGATGTAGAACGGATGATCGCTGCGCGTAAACCAGCTATGGCATTTACACTTGGTGGAATGGGCTCAGCAAAAACTAATTTTTACAATGATGCTTTCCGACGCTCTGGATATGCAGAAACAGCGGAGGAAGTTCAATCTTTATGGGTGAGTGGCAAAAAGGATCAGGCGGCAAATGCCGTGCCCGATGACATGATTATCAAAAATCACCTCATAGGGACGGAAGATATGGTGCGCGAGAGACTTCGAGCATACAGAGATGCGGGCGTTACAACATTGCGCGTTAGTACGGGCGGAAGTGACTGGAAAGAACGAACGTCGTCGCTTGAGCAGGCAATTGACATAGTTCAATCCGAAAGTGCCAACTGGTGAGGTAAATCATAATGAACATATGGGAGGTAGGTCAGGTAAAAATAACACGCGTGATAGAGATGGAAGTGGCGGGCGGAACCAAGTTCATTCTTCCTCAGGCTACACCTGAAGAAGTCCTGAAAATGCCCTGGCTTATACCTCACTTTGCCGACGAAGCCGGTAAACTGATCATGAGCATTCACGCTCTACTCATTGAAACTCCTAGNCATAAAATGATTGTCGACACCTGTATAGGNAANGACAAGGAACGTAATATACCGTCTTGGAGCAACCTGCAGTTACCTTTCCTCGAGGATCTTCAAATCGCGGGCTCTGACCGCATGGAGATCGATGTAGTGATGTGCACTCACTTGCATGTAGACCATGTTGGTTGGAACACGATGTTAGTTGATGGCGAGTGGGTTCCGACTTTTCCTAATGCNCGTTATTTAATAGGCAAAAAGGAATACGAGTACTGGGACAACGCTGATCCAGGCGAATTAAATGGTGGCGTTATGGACGACTCAGTCCGACCAGTATTCGAAGCGGGCCNGGTCGATCTCGTCGAGATGGACCACCANGTATGTAAGGAAATCCGATTCGAACCAACGANCGGACATACTCCAGGCCACGTAAGCATACACATATCGTCACAAGGACAAGAAGCACTGATCACCGGCGACTGTATCCATCATCCCTGTCAGATAGAGAAGCTCGACTGGGCCAGCAGCGCCGACTATGACCAATCGGCATCAACAGCAACCCGAANAGATTTGATGGCCAGATATGCGGACCAAAACATCCTCATCATAGGTACCCACTTCGCAACGCCTACCGCCGGATATTTGAAATCGAATGGGAGCGATTTCTGGTTAGATGTNGTGATCTAACGTAGTTTAGTAGAGAGAGACAAGCAGCTTACGATCATCCCAGAAAATCAATATTCATAGATGAAGGCAGAAATAGGTGCGTCTATCGCAGGATATTCACCCGGGAACTTAATCAAAGTTGACGAACGATGATCGTGTATGATGATNGCCTGCGCGAAAATATTGATTTATGACGAACGAAGAAAGCCAGCTAACCTATCCATTTTCTAAGCCACCCGAATACGGCGAGACACTTGAGGTANCGCCAGGAGTTCATTGGCTGCGTATGCCGTTGCCAATGTCACTGAATCACATCAATCTGTACCTCCTGGAAGGTAACAACGGATGGACAATCGTTGATACAGGTATTCGTGGAGAAGAGACAAGAGAACATTGGCGCAATATCTTTGCGACATGCTTGAGAGGTAAACCTGTCACACAGATTATCTGCACCCATATGCACCCAGACCACACGGGACAAGCGGGATTCTTGTCACATCGATGGCGCGCCCCCCTGCTAATGAGTTACTCAGAGTATTATCAGGCTCGTCTGATGGGCACAATGATGGAAGACGGCAACAACTGGTTCATGTCGGATTATTTTGANCGTGCTGGCCTATCTATTGAATTCCTCGAGCAAATGAGAGANATGCGGAGCCAGTTTACTCCTGAACCNGAGGATCTACCGATTCCGGGCTCTTATATCCGGCTAAGTGACGGCGAAGAAGTACATATCGGCAGGAATAGCTGGGAAGTAGTGGTTGGCAATGGCCATTCTCCTGAACATGTATGCCTCTANTGCAAAAAACTTAAACTGCTCATCTCTGGGGATCAAATTTTACCGATCATTACCTCGAACGTTAGCGTCATGCCAACCGAGCCATTAGGNAATCCAATGCTGGGCTGGATGCAATCCCATCAGAANTTTAAGTTACGAATTCCAAAAGACACACTTGTGCTGCCAGCNCACAANGAGCCCTTCTACGGGGTACAAGAACGTCTTCAACAACTAATCGACCATCACGAGGATCGCATGCTGATCCTCGAAGAAAATTGCGTCGAACCACAAATTGCTGTCGACCTTCTACCTCACCTTTTTAAAAGAGAACTGGAAGCTCATTCAATGTTCATGGGACTTGGCGAATGTATCGCTCATCTCCACTGCCTCATGGCCCACGGACGAATAGAACGGACACTGAAAGACGGTCGTTACTTTTATAGATCGGTCGATCCGACACTAACGGATCGGGAAATGTCTGGCCGCCACGAGGAGCCAAAAGAAGCTACTGTTGTTATTTAAGGCAACCATTGAGCTACAGGCGCTTTCAATGTCCAAAACCCAGCAGGTCAATAGTATAAGCAGCGACTAGTCCTCAGCCAGAGGCAAAAATAAACTTTCACGCACACCATCACCCACAGCTCGGCTGATATGGCCACGCCCGGTGATATCCTCCGCGAGCAAGATATCGCCAGGCCCTAGCAACCTTTTGTCTCCGAGCCCTGTTTCAATCTCGACAGACCCTTTCAGATTAATCACGAACTGACGCCTGGGGGCATTATGAAAATCGATATCGTAGTCA
>NZNP01000093.1 GCA_002694945.1 Gammaproteobacteria bacterium | reverse complement strand
TCTATCGACGAGAGGATCGCCATGATCGGACTAATCAATGAAATCGCTGGCGAGAATAGTCTCATTTGGCAGGCTAGAATCCTCATGTTGCACGAAACCGTCCTGGTCGTGGGCGAGGAAAAGGCGCGACATAATCCAATGCTGCAGGATTATCTTTATGATCAGGCTGCTGTTGAACCGGCTCGCCAGCGCATTCTTGCTTTAATGGATTACCTGACTAAGCATATCAATAAAAGTGAGAGTGGCTATCTCATAGGCGACAACTTGACGGCCGCAGACATTTACTACGCGTATATTTCCAATGTCATCAGGCCACAGTCTCATGAGCTCAATCCTATGCCCCAAGGGTTGAGAACCAGCTATGAACTGGTGGAGAAACTTTTCGGCAAGGTCCCTTCGGTCTTGATCGATTTTCGAGATCGAATCTTCGAGAAGCACCTAGAATTACCTGTCAATTTCTAAACAGCTTTCGATAAATTTCGAGTTTTTTGATCTTAGAAATGTTCTAGCACTCAATTTCAATTCACGTTGCGCAGTCAGCCGCCATACTGCCAATCGCTGTACCACGACGTGCCATACGAATGATATGGCGATCGCAGCCATTAGTCACATAGCCAATGGAGATTCCCGACTCGGGATCTGCCCAAGCCAATTGACCAGCAGCCCCGTTGTGGCCAAACGCTCTGGCCGATACTGTTCGTCCAAAACCTCTGACGTTGGCGAAACCGTCTGCTCCGGCCTGCACTAATCCTAACGTCCTATTTGCGGGACAACCTGCAAGGTCAGGCAGGCTGTTGCGAACCAGACCCGTTACATTTNCAAGCAGCCCAGGCTCCCACANATCATGAGNATTATGCAGTAACTCCTGATAGAAGAGCGCGAGATCACGAGCCCGGCCAAAACCACCTCCGCCAGGAATACCGACCGCACGGTTCACTGGATCATTNAAATTCATCAATAAGTNCTCCGTGACGCCGTTGTCCGGCATTTTTCTGACTCCGAATACGGCTTCTAGTTCATCAGCGGTCGCTTCTTTGCCCACCCCAACAAGCGTTGCGATATCTTCCTGNTCGTCTACTGGGATACCCAGCAACCGAGGGAGCCCTGCAGGGTTTGTCACTCGGGCCTCCACTTCACTGCGATAGTCATTGTTGGTCACTCTTTCTATGATCTCCGCGAGAACCCAGTGTGCGGATGTCGGGTGATAGAAGTAACGAGTACCCGGTTCCCAATCAACGCGCCAAGACTGCATTTTCTCTATTCGCGCTTCACGATCAGCCCAAGTGGGNGGNCCTAATGGAGCCAGAGGAAAACCAGCGGTATGTAACATAACCTGCTCGACCGTAATCGCAGACTTCCAAACATCATCAGACCGGCAAAACTCAGGGAAATAATTAACAACCTTCTCTTGGACATCGATTTCTCCCTCACCAATAAGCTGCCAGACTACTGACGCTACCAATGGTTTTGTTGCAGAAAAAAAACAATACCGATTTTCCGTGCTCGCTACTTCTCCATTCACTGAACCGAATGCTGCTTCACAGATAANATGACCTTCAAAGGCCAGCGCTACCTGCACAGAAGGGAGCAGTCCGTCCTCAACTTCCTGTCGAACACGACCCAACAATTTTTCTAATTTCTGATGATCAATGCCCACAAGAGCTCCTTACTTTTAACGTCCGGCGAAAGTATCCGCTTCGTCTATCAATTTTCGTTTTGAGACGGCCGCATTCCAAGAAAAGCTGTCTAACCAAGAGCACAAACGCCCAGAACACAATGATCTGTTTNTCTNGAANAAATTTGCCCGGTTCAANCCTGCGGCGCCNGCTTATAAAGATAATCCCAAATACTGAGTCATTTCCATTAACCTATCCATAATCTCTAATGCAAAGTCTTAACCAGTTAATCGATGGGCAAGTCCACTCCGAACTCGGCAAAGACTTCTTCTGTATGTGCACCCAGTTTAGGTGGAGCCTGATGCAGATTCGTTGGTGACGAGGTGAATTTAATGGGGTTTGCTGCCAATTGAATATCCGGGTTATCGCCGCCGGGGTGGATTGATTCGAGCATACGTCGAGCTTCGACATGCGAGTCAGCATAGATATCCGCCATGTTTTGCACTGGTCCAACAGGTATACCACCATCAAGCTTAGCCATAATTTCTGCACGAGTATGCGAACGCGTCCAGCCGGAAATTTGGTCTTCGACCCAATCGACATTCTTAAGTCGTTCCGCGTTTGATACGCAGCGTGCGTCCGTCATCATGTCAGCTCTGTCCATCGCAGCACAGAGCAAATCCCAGTGATGCGGCTGGGCAACTGCCAGTGCAATGCGTCCATCTTTGGTTGGGAATAGATCAAAGGGATAGAGTGTCATCGCCCGCTGCAATCCAGGTGGGTTAGGTTTACGGGTAAACCCATACTGGGCGACGGCGCTTTTTTGAAAAGCCATCATGGCGTCGTACATAGACACATCAAGAAACTGACCTTCACCGGTTCGCTGAGCGTGATGAATAGCAGATACGACCCCAAGCGCCATCAGCGTGCCGGGGAAAATGTCCGCAATAGCGGGAGTCACAAGACCATCGTTAGCATATACTAGGCCACCGAAACTCTGTGCTGCAGCATCCAGGCATGGCCAATCAACATAAGGGCTGGATCCGGTTCGTGGATCACCGAANCCCCGAACACAAGCATAGATAATCCNGGGATTACGCTCTGCCATAATCTCATAGCCTAGGCCTAGATCATCCATGACACCTGCTCGCATATTTTCTACAAAAACGTCAGCCTTATCACATAGGGCGAGCAAGGCGGCCTTGTGACTCGCTTTCTTAAGATCAAGTACGATACTACGCTTATTGCGGTTAACCGCAGCAAAAGGCGCACCAAAATCAGTACCTGCTTCACGATCCTCGTNGGGGGCTGCGTGATCTGGTAAGAAGGGAGGGGTGTTACGATATCCATCGCCCCAAGGGGGCTCAACCTTTATGACTTTTGCTCCTAAATCACCGAGCAGACCAGCGCCATAGGGCCCCGCCAGCGCCCTGGTACAATCAATGACGGTAATATCAGAGAGTGGTCCCTGTCGTTCCAAAGGCTTCATACATTTTTCCTACTGAGCGTATTCGAACATCAAATAGCAATCCCACCAAGCTTCGTCTCCAGGTACTCCATAATGCCCTCGCGGCTCCCTTCGCGGCCAAGTCCACTGTCTTTCATGCCACCAAAGGGTGCGGCAGCGGAGGTCGGATTTATATCGTTGATACCGATGATGCCAAAGTTCAAACCTTCAAAGATTCTGAAAGCTCGGCCGATATCACGGGTATAAATATAAGCTGCAAGCCCATATTCGGTATCGTTGGCCATCTCGAGTGCCCGCTCCTCCTCATCGAATTCAATGATCGCGGCGACCGGGCCGAAGGTCTCTTCTCGGTAAATCAACATATCTTCTGTAACGCCGCTCAGGACAGTAGGCGCATAGAAAAAACCTGTATCCAGACCAGCGTCCGTCAAGCGATGACCACCGCAGTGCAGAGTCGCACCACGAGCAACAGCATCTCTGACCTGGTTATCGACCTTCTCAATGGCGGTTTGATTAACAAGGGGACCAATTGCAACGCCCTCTTCTAAACCGCTGCCTGCCTTAAGTTTCCTGACACGATCCACCATGATCTCTGTGAACGGAGCGACCAGGTTTTTATGTACCAACATTCTGTTGGGACTAATGCAAGCCTGGCCGGTATTGAGGAACTTTACCATCTGAGCTCCCTTCGCTGCGTGCACTGCATCAGCATCTTCAAAAACCAGAAAAGGCGCATGCCCTCCCAGTTCACACGAAACTCGCTTCATATTAGCGGCAGCCTGGCCTGCTAGCATCTTGCCGACTGCGGTCGAACCCGTGAAGGTAAGTTTGCGAACACTAGGATTAGAAACAAATTCATCGCCTATCGGCGCCGGATCAAGGGCCGTCACCAAATTAATAACACCTGGTGGCAATCCCGCATCTACTAGACACTCAAACACTTTAATAGCACAAAGTGGGGTTGCCTCTGCTGGCTTTAGCACAACAGTACAACCGGCCGCGAGTGCAGGGCCAACCTTACGGGTAATCATTGATACGGGGTAATTCCAAGGAGTCACTGCCGCGACAACGCCAACGGGCTGATGACTGACAATAAACCGCTGATCGCCTCTAGCGGAAGGAATAGTCTCACCATAAATACGTTTTGCTTCCTCAGCGAACCAGCTAAGGAAATCAGCACCATACTGCACCTCATTTAGTGCTGCCCGAAGCGGTTTACCCTGCTCTAGAGTCATCGTTCTAGCCAGATCTTCCTTACGCTCAAGCATTAAGGCATGCGCTTTACGTAAAATATCCGACCTCTCGTAGGGCGTTGTCTTTGACCAAGCTTTAAGCGCCTGCGCTGCAGCTGCTATCGCCTGTTTCGCCGCTTCGCGACCTCCATTGGGGACCTGCTCCAGAACCTTACCATCTGCAGGGTTAATAACATCAAAACCAGGCTCATCTGGCGTCATCCAATTACCATCTATTAACATATAGTCCTCGAACCGATATTTGCCGCAGGATGATAGCAGCAGGTAGCAGGGCGTCATACCTTATGGGGACGTACTTTTTTTGTCCTTTTAGGGAGTTATCGACTAGACGACACTCAGTCGCAAGTATCTAAAACTAGTCCAGATATTGCTGAATGGCCCCAAACACAACCTCTGGTCCCGAACGTCTCTGGTAATTTTCAGATTGATCTATCCATAACACACGCCCTAAAGAATTAACCAATAAGGTCGTGGGTACCGGCAGCGCATCCACCTCTTCATCTCGCGGATTACCAGAATGGATGAGCTGATTTCTAAGACCAAAGGCGTCGGTTACCCTGAGATCCCTATCGGACAACATACTTGCTTTCAAACCATGCGCACCCCTACGTTGTCGAATTGTCTCGGGCTTGTCTGTGCTCACCGTCACCACCCGGATTTCGCGGGCTGCAAACTCTTCCTCAAGTTCAGTCCATCGCCGTAACTCGGCGACACAGTATGGTCACCAGTGGGCCCTAAAAAACTTTATCAAAACCGGAGTGCCTTTCAAGACAGCAGATTCAAATAGCTCACCCTGATCATCAATAGCAACGAAATAGGGAATCTGATCGCCCACCTTAATTGGATTTTCGGCAACTTGCTGTGGGCTGATATACACGGTGAAAGGCAGAAATAATCCAATAGCTATTCCAGGGACTGCTGCTATTCCGCCATACCATTTCGTGCCTAAAATAAAGGCTGCGATGCCAGCAGTAGGGGCCAGCAAAAAAAAGACAACAAAAAGTGTCCTGTCTTCCGGCAGTGCAACCTGGTTTGCTAGGCGAAACCACGTTATCGTCGTGGTAACTGCGATCAAGGGCGCCAGAAAACCTAAAACCGTACCTAACTTCTTCCTCGCAGACATATCAGTCGTCCCCACTTTCCATAAACCAACCACCTAGCGGTTTGACCAATTCGATGTTCAACTGCCCCTCCAAACCGGCACTTCGATGAACCGCAATCTCCTGGTATTCAGGTAAGCTGATCATAGTAAGCATTGCTTGACGAGAGGGATACATTGCAATAGCGGCAGAATCCCAAAGGTCTTCTACTTCTCCAAGCATCAATCGTTCTACTGATGCACTAAATACAGGCGCTCCACCAACTTTAACCAGCAAATCTGCAACCGCTTGACCGTAAATGCCATAAGCTTGCTCACCCGTCAAATCGGAGTCCCGACCATCTTCGTACTCAGCTCTTTCCTTAAACTTAAGTAGGTTCAACATATAAATCGGCTCATCGTGCCCCTGCTCGAGAAAACCCTGCATCTGCGCTTCGCTAGGCGTAACCTTGTTGTTAACTTCCACAAATTTCAACTTTTATCGTTTATCAATCTCTATTAGTAGCATGAAATACAGACTGTTGCTCTTACTAATTAATGTTTACGAACGCTGTAATTTGCGCAAGTTATATGGCTAGAATATCAACACAAGAATTAACAGGAGAGTTCTTTTATGTATAGCCACATTATGCTCGGCGCGGACGACGTTGCTGTAGCCAAAACATTTTACGACGCCGTACTTGGCGCTTTGGGACATCCAGAGGGCACTATAGACGACCAAGGACGTTGTTTCTGGTTCACTCCCAGCGGTATCTTTTCGGTGACTCCACCGATTGACGGTCAACCAGCCTCGGGCGGCAACGGCAGTACTGTCGGCTTCGCCGCTGAAAGCCCTGCGGCTGCAGACGCGTGGCACCAGGCTGGTCTGGACAACGGCGGCATTTCTATCGAGGACCCACCCGGTATCCGAGAAGGGAGCGGCTTATACCTTGCCTACCTTCGGGATCCTTCAGGCAACAAAATCTGCGCGCTTCATCGAGCTGGCTAGTATCTGGAGAGGCGCCCCCTCTGGGGCGCTNTCTAGATCCCCAAGGAAAGAGCACGGTAAATTTTACGGACTANCCTGAGGTATTCTGCCTTAAGCTTTATTTNAGAGAAATCCNNNTTAANCATCACANCGATANTAAATTTTTGGTTTAATTCNAACCTTTCCGAAACAGCTCTTGCGCGCAGCANAATTAACTATATGTAGCNGCGNANTTAACNGAATCAAAAGTCGCNTCACNNNTTCANANTTTTGATGTNTCGCCCAAANTGNNTCNNCACTTNATTGCGTNCATTGAATNATTTAATGGCTATCATTATNATTATCTGAACNNACNNATTNNANAGCANTAANNATGTCAATGTTGGNAAANTGGCTTATGACCATCGTGGTTCTTGTCGGCATTGCCGCCACTGTGATTTGGAGTTTCAGAGTAGACCTTGCCTTGTTTGCCGTTTCCATGATGATGGATAGTCGTTACGAAATCGATCCTAATCAGACGATTAACTGGTCTACTGGATCAAATCTCCAACAGCACGATGTCAACGAACGGCCACCCAATATTATCCTGATCTTAGCCGATGACCTTGGCTGGAATGACATCACTATGAATGGTGGCGAAACTTCAACCATTCCGACACCCTCAATTGATGCTTTAGCCGCCAGCGGCGCAACTTTTACCCAAGGCTATGCGGCAAATGGTACCTGCGCCCCATCACGAGCGGCACTAATGTCGGGTCGCTACAGCACGCGCTTCGGTTTTGAATTCACACCGACTCCACCAGGCATGCCGCAAATTTCAGGCTTAATAGCCTCGGACGCAGAACGCCCATTAGCCCCCCAATCATTTTTGAACCCCCGAAGCACAGATCAGGATTTTAACGACATGGGGATGCCTGCCTCTGAAATAACGCTGGCTGAATTGCTCTCGAACNTGGGTTACCACACCGTACACATCGGCAAATGGCACCTTGGCAGAACTAACGGTATGGCTGCTCATGACCAAGGGTTTAGGGAGAGTCTCCTAATGGCCAGTGGCCTTTATGGGAAAGCGGATGATCCCGACGTAATAAATGCCCGCCAGGATTTCGACCCAATTGACCAGTTTCAGTGGGCGGCCTATCGGTTTGCGGCCAGCTTTAACGGCGGTCCGGCATTCGAGCCAAGAGGCTACCTCACCGACTATTACACTGANGAAGCCGTCAAGGTCATCGAGGCGAATAAAGATCGCCCNTTCTTTCTATATCTGGCCCATTGGGCACCTCACACACCGCTTCAGGCTTCTCGTGAAGACTACGAGGCGCTTGATCANATTACGCTGCACAGAGAACGTGTCTACGCNGCGATGATCCGCTCGCTCGACCGAGGAGTCGGACAAGTTATGGATGCTTTGCGCAAGCACGACCTCGANGAGAATACTCTAGTGCTNTTTACCTCTGACAANGGNGGCGCAGGTTATATTGGTCTGCCCAACGTTAACGACCCTTATCGAGGATGGAAGATCAGCCTCTTTGAAGGTGGTATTAGAGTACCTTTCTTGGCCAAATGGCCAGCCAAGATAGCACCAGGGAGCCATTATGATGAGCCTGTGCACCATTTTGACATGTACGCCACAGCAGCAGCGGCTGCGGGTGCTAAATTACCTGAGGATAGAATCATCGACGGCGTTGATTTAATTCCCCAACTCTTGGACAACCAAGACGAANTAGAACCGCCCCATCAATACCTGTTTTTTCGCAGCGGCGCAGCACAGGCTGTTCGCGATAAACGTTGGAAGCTTATGGTAAGTGCTCCGCCAGACGGAATAAGAAAAGAATGGCTTTTTGATCTCGATAGCACTACACCAGAGCGAGAAAATCTTTTGGCAAAGCACCCAGCAATCGTCAAACGACTGAGGCAAGCTCTTACTAATCACAACGCAGAGCAGATGGAACCCTTATGGCCCTGGACCGTGACCATGCCAATTAATATCGACCGTGATCTATCAAAACCGGATGAACCAGGGGATGAGTTCGCGTATTGGAGCAACTAACATGAACAAACTCTACTTGATGTGGTNGATTCTGGCGNGTATCTACCTCGCATTCTTCTCATGGTACACCTCATTCGGCGGCCCATTGTCAGAGGAAGAAATCAATGACTATACATCACTATTGAAGGCCGCCAACCCTGACGCNGAAGCCGAGCAACGAGCTCTACTCATGAAATTCATGAAAGAGGATACAGGTGACGACTTCGTCATGATCAACGTCATCGACATGCACGATGAGCCTGAACGGATAGCCGGAGTCGCCGAAGACGACAGCAGCCAAGATGTTCTCGACAAATACATGGCTTATATGTATCCGGCTCTCTTTAAGCGAGCATGCCATCCGATATTAGTGGGGCAGGCTGCAAATCAGGCGATGGATCTTATGAATGCACCCGGGATGTCAACGTGGACGACAGGCGCCGCTATGCGCTATCGATCACGACGCGATCTACTCGAGATAGCCACTAACCCAGCTTTTTCGGGTTCTCATGATTTTAAGGCCGCAGCAATGGCCAAGACCATTGCATTCCCGATCGACCCTTGGTTTCACCTCGGAGATCCGAGGTTAATACTGGCACTAATTCTTGGTCTAGTTGGCAGCCTAATTAGCTGGCTTAGCTTAGGCCTTAAAGGCCGCCATTGATTGTAATGTCCTGGCCCGTCATCCAGCTTGAGGCAGGCGACGCCAGATAAACACATGCAGGAGCAATGTCTTCAGGCATGCCAATTCGGCCCAGAGGAATACCAAACTGTTTACCCATATCAGGGATGTCGGATTCACTCATGCCCGTGAATTCAAGAAAAACCTCCGTCGGGATAGGACCCGGGGAGACCGTATTCACCCGAATGCCAAGCGGCCCCATTTCCGTAGCCAGCGTCTGCGTTAGATTATTCACACCGCTCTTGGCGACCGCGTAAGGGCCATTATGGGGAGACGCTCGATTAGCGGCTTGCGAAGAGATATTAATTATTGAACCACCGCCATTCTCTTTCATTATATTTCCCGCGGCTTGAGCACCCGTCCAAACTGCTTTTAAGTTGAGATTTAATTGAAAGTCCCACTGTCGTTCTGGCATTTCCAAAAAAGTTCTAGGCACCCGATCATCAGCGCCACCCGCATTGCTAACCCAGCAAGTCAGGCCGCCCATATCCTTTGAGCACTTTTCTGCCAGAGCCTGCACCTGATCAATCTCCATCATGTCGGTGGTTACAGCCATAGCTCTGCGCCCAAGCGCTCTGACTTTTTCTGCAACCGCTTCTATTTCGTCAGTACGGCGGGCAGCCACCACTATGTCAGCCCCAGCTTCGGCCATGCCAATAGCGATCGCCTCACCGATACCTCGTCCTCCCCCGGTTACTACCGCAACCTGACCGTCCAATCTAAATTGATCCAATACTGTCATGTTGATCTTCCTGTAGTTGCTCTCACGAATTTACCCAAGACGCGTGGAATCCATGTGGTACACGCTGAGGAATCTTGATTCTAGCGACTGGGGGTCTCTCAAAATTACGTGCATCGATAATATGGCATTCACTGCTTTCCGAGCCAGCATCGTAAACAAAGCAAATAATATAGCCATCATCTTCCTCACTNGCTCCGATACGGGGAGCAAANACTGCTTCCCCCGACTCACAACCCTCTCCGAAATGNTGGACCTGTATCTCTCCNGTTTCGTTATCGTATTTCAATTCACCATCAAAGACTGGCATATCNTGAATCCGAAATCGGGCCGCGTACGTGTAACGATTTTTGTAACCAACAANATCGTCATTAATACGCGGGAAATCACAATAAAATTTTTCATCTAGAGCTGAAGANGCGACTTCACCGGTTACCATGTTAAAACGCCACTCATGCAACTGGCCGAGCTGATTTCTNACATCACTCCCCGGCTCGGTAACGATACCGCCTCGATCAGAACGGCACGCCTGGAGCACTACAACATCACCCTCTTCCCACGCATTGGCTACGTGAAAGAGAAAGCTTTCTTCGATGTCGAACCAACGAACACTGCTGTCGTCACCCAGGCGAGGCAATATACCGATCCGACAACCATTGCCGGGGTCCCACTGCACCAGACCGTCACCAGCCATCATGGATTCAAAATCGAATACCAAGGGAAGATCAGGGAAGATCGTGTAGTTCTTGGTAATCGCGCAGTCATGCATCATGACTCCTTTAGGGATAGTGATTTCCTTCGTATGAACAGCTCGCCCTTCCGGATTAACTACGGAGTAAGTCAGGAACGGTGGTGAAATACCGTAGCCAAAGGTCATCATCTCTCCTGATCTACTNTCGACCTTAGGGTGNGCAGTAAAATTGTGATTTAACGTGCCATCGAAATCATGCTCTCCTTCGGTGTCTAAATCGGGCAGACTAATCCTNTATGGCGTNCCGCCTTCCATCATGGCNAACAGCTGTTTGTTGTGGAAAACCATCGCTGTATTACCTGTGTTCTTGGTTTCCGGCATTTCACCTTTCGCCAAATAATCGCCAATCATGTTAAGGCCTGGATAGAGCCAATGTCCTTCGGCGCGCTCTTTCGTTAAACCCGCGGAAGCTACGAACCTGTTTCGATAAGTCACCTTGCCGTCGGCAATATGAACTCCGTGGATCATGCCGTCGCCATCAAAAATATGATATCGGCTCTCATCAGGCACATAATAAGGGTTTGGTCCAATGCGAAGAAAGTGACCACTGATATCAGCCGGTATTTCACCGACAACGTCTAATTCCGTTGCGATAATCTCATCGTAAACCGGTTTGTTATTACCTTGAAGATGGGGATTTCCATATTCTGCTGTTTCAGCTTGCGACACAAAATTTCCTTAAAAAAGTCAGATCTGACTGTTTTTTACACGAGNTTACGAAAGTGGTCAAATACCCACATGGACATGAAATCCTTTAATGAGCAGATCATCGCGGAGTTCCGGGCCAACGATGGGAAAGTGGCCATGTTTCCTAACCACTCGATGATAATTTTGCACGGCATAGGGGCAAATTCAGGCAATTTAGTTCTGGTCCCTCTGGTACTAACTGTGATGGAAAACGGCGAGCGGATTCTATTTGCCTCGTTTGCCGGCTCTAGAAAGAATCCAGCCTGGGTATACAACCTTCGAGCAAACCCCGAAATAAAGGTCGAACTCGCCGAAGGCACCTTCACCGCAAGAGCTATAGAGTACGATAAAGCAGACGCTCAGGAGTTAATTGTGCGACAGGCGNCGATGTCTGAACAGTTNGCAGACTACGTGACCAAAGCAGCTCCCCGAAGCATCCCGGTGTTCCGTCTTGACATCCTCAAGTAATATCTTAGGCATGGTGTGACAAGTCGTAATGGGCCNACCCAACAACACGATTGCCCCTGNAAACCGTTATAGCTCTAAGCACTAAAACTACCAGTCGGGGCCAAGCTCGCGTCTGTAGCGAAAGTCCTCAGGCTTCAGAGCCTGATTTGAACCATACCGAGAGACACCACCATCCACCATCAGTGTCTCACCGGAGATAAAACGCCCGGCAGGAGATACAAGAAANACAACGCCATTGGCNATATCCTCTACCGTNCCNGGATGCGGAATCGGTGTCTCNNCAATATCATCGAGGACATCATCATNGTANGTATCTGCAAAAGCNTCAGTGACAATTGAACCAGGACCNACACAATTAATCCGCACTTTTGGTCCCCACTCGTAAGCCAAACTTCTAGATAATTCTGTAATCCCAGCCCTGGCCGCACCTGAGTGAGCTAGTCCTGGATTTCCCCGTCCGACTGGAATAGTGATCTGACAGATTGTCCCCCCTCGACCAGCAAGCATCTGTTTCCCNATAGCCTGAGTCATATTCCAAGTNCCATTCAAATTAAGATCGATGACAGAACGCCAACCACCAGGNGAAAAACGTTCAGCAGCCTGAGGAAACTGACCGCCCGCATTGTTTACCAGTATGTCTACCTGACCAAATTCTGAATCGATCGAATCCACTAGCGCATCAACGGTTTCAAGATTACGAATATCCACCTGCCNACAATGCACGCGACGCTTCGTGTCAATGCGTATCTCCTCGGCCGCGGTTTCAAGAACATCTAACCTGCGGGCGGCTAGGATCAGATCAGCNCCTGAACGCGCAAGTTCAGCTGCGATGGCCCGACCAATGCCCGTACCACCGCCAGTCACCATTGCAAGCTTGCCCGCTAAAAGATCAGAGGCGAAGCAATGAATTGGTCCTTTCATATGGTCCTATGCTCCAAATGAAGTGTAGTTGGCANCAATNAATGACTTTNAGNTNAGGCTCAAGAGATCAANCCTCAGGGTCAGACAGCTGATGAACCNAGCATTCCTTCGCTTATAACGAAATCAGTTATATCATCAAGGCCATCAGCACTCTTGAGGTTGCTGAATACAAAGGGCTTGTCCCCTCGCATGCGCTTCGCATCCCTGTCCATGACAGCGAGGTCAGCCCCNACCAANGNAGCTAGGTCCGTTTTGTTAATAACCAACAGATCGGATTTTGTTATACCTGGCCCNCCTTTGCGCGGGATTTTATCGCCAGCAGAAACATCAATCACGTAAAGCGTGAGGTCTGATAATTCCGGGCTAAATGTCGCGGCCAAGTTATCACCCCCACTCTCGATAAGAATTAGATCGAGATCAGGAAATTTTTCCAACAGCTGATCAACGGCATTGAGATTCATGGACGCATCCTCACGAATAGCTGTATGAGGGCACCCCCCAGTTTCNACACCAACNATGCGATCTTCCGACAGNGCCTCNTGCCTTAGCANNAATTCTGCATCTTCTCTGGTGTANATGTCATTGGTGATAACGGCAAGATTGAAACGCTCTCTTAACGCCAGACAAAGCGAGCGAACCAACGCCGTCTTCCCAGACCCCACAGGTCCTCCTATGCCTAAACGCAAAGCAGGTTTACTCTGGCTCATTAATACTCTCCATAAAATTACGATCTGTACAAACGTGCTTCCATCACTTCATGCCGGGCAGACAAAATAGCCAGTCCATGCAGGGAAGTTCCAAAATCTGGCTCTTCTGCCAGCTCCAATGCCTTCGCAACTGTCACAGGCACACTATCTCCGAGCTTGTAGAGAATCTTTTGCGATTCGCTTTGACCAATAGGCACTGACTTACTGGCAACCATTACCTGATTTTCTAACCAACTGTAGGAAAACCCGGTCATAAGATCTTGCAAATCTATAGAACAGCATACCCCCGCACAGGCGAACTGAGTTACAAAAGAAGGCCTACTAGTGACGCCATTGTCGAGTTGCAAGCTCTTCAAGAGACGCTGCATAGAGCGGCCCATTTCAATATCCTCCAGAAGAAGCTCCCGTGTTTCACGACTGGCCTGCAAGTATTCATTGAGGTCGTCGAGTGCGGTCCAATTCTTGTTCTCAACCGCCCGATAGGCCAAAGCCAGCGCAGGCAGATCTAATCGACCTAGCCCATCCGTGAAGACGCCCATTATCCAAAGCTCTGCTGATGCAGCGTCATTAACGACATCCGTTGCGATCGCATATTCCTGCGCCTGAGAGTAGGCATAAGCACCAACAGGAAGGGTTTGAGAACATAATTGCAAAAGACGCAGAAGACTAGTGATCATGGCTATGGCTGTTCAAACCTCTTGGTGTATGACCATTCGCACCTTTATGGTTGTGGACGTCTTCAGGACCATGACTATGGTAAGCTCCGTCCTCGGGCTGAAATGCTGCTTCAATGTGTTCAGCCACCAAACCGAGGCCTCTTACCATCTCATCAAGCACATGGTCCGGTTGATACATCAAGCCAGCCTCTGACACTTGCAGAGGTACATGTCGATTGCCAAGGTGATAGGCTGCCCTAGTGAGCAGGAAGGGCTGGCCTGATGTCACCTTTGTAATAGGCTCTTGCGCCGCAATTACTTTGATGTACTGACCGCACTCCGACTTGAGAACATCATCGTGGCGGAGATACTCACCTCGAGGCAAAAACCAAGCTATCGATTCGTTGGATAAAGTCATTGCCTTGCCCCTGCTTCGGTTTCGTTCATCAAACGTCAACTGAACAACCTGCTCAACTTTCCCACGCTTAGACTTCTCGTAAAAATGCAATGTCATCAGAAAAGGCAATATCGCTGCGCCAGTGGCAGACTAGTTGCTGGCTCACAGGTAATCAATTGTCCATCGGCTCTAACTTCATAGGACTCGGGGTCAACTTCCATTACTGGTTGGTAATCGTTGAGCACCATGTCTGATTTCTGTATCGAGCGGCAATCAGTCACCGCAGATAATCCTTTTCGTAAGCCAATTTCTTTTCCAAGGCCGGTTCCGAGAAAAGCCTGGCTAACGAAAGTCAGAGAAGTTGCTGTGAGTGCACCGCCGAAGGCACCAAACATAGGTCGATAGTGCACTGGCTGTGGTGTCGGTATAGATGCATTAGGATCGCCCATCGGGGCCGCCGCAATCATACCCCCTTTGATGATCATCGCAGGTTTAATACCAAAAAATGCAGGCTTCCAAAGCACCAGATCAGCCAGTTTACCTGGCTCTACGGACCCGACTTGATGGGCTATGCCATGCGCAATAGCCGGATTGATTGTGTACTTGGCGATGTAACGCTTAACACGAAAATTGTCCGCATCGCTATCTTCCGCAAGAAAACCCCGCTGTACCTTCATTTTGTGCGCAGTCTGCCAAGTTCTGCAGATCACCTCTCCAACACGCCCCATAGCCTGCGAGTCAGAGGCTATCATGGAGAACGCGCCTAGATCGTGAAGAACGTCCTCTGCTGCTATCGTCTCTTTACGAATTCGAGAATCCGCAAACGCAACATCCTCTGGAATATTCGGATCAAGATGATGGCAGACCATGAGCATATCCAGATGCTCGTCAACGGTGTTTATCGTATAGGGCCGGGTCGGGTTCGTTGACGACGGCAGTACATTAGGGAGTCCGCAAGCTTTTATAATGTCCGGTGCGTGACCACCACCAGCACCCTCAGTGTGAAAGGTGTGGATTGTCCGTCCTTTGAATGCTGCTATGGTATCTTCCACGAACCCTGACTCATTAAGAGTATCTGTATGAATCGCCACCTGAATATCGTGCTGCTCCGCTACCGAAAGACAAGTATCGATCGCCTGCGGTGTCGTACCCCAGTCTTCATGCAGCTTCAACCCCATGGCTCCTGCCAAAACTTGCTCGGACAAGGGCCCAGGCAAACTGCCGTTACCTTTACCCATGAAACCCAGGTTCATTGGAAAGGCGTCTGCCGCCTGTAACATCTTCTGGATATGCCACGCACCCGGTGTACAGGTCGTTGCGTTGGTTCCGGTAGCAGGACCTGTCCCACCACCCAGCATGGTCGTGACACCGCTCATGAGAGCTTCTTCGATCTGTTGCGGGCAGATGAAATGTATATGAGCATCGATACCACCAGCGGTTAGAATCTGGCCCTCTCCAGCGATGACCTCCGTACTCGGGCCAATAATAATATCGACCGATGACTGAGTATCCGGGTTACCCGCTTTACCAATCGCCGCGATTCGACCCTCCTTGATACCAACATCTGCTTTTACGATACCCCAGAAATCCACAATCAAAGCATTCGTAATCACTGTATCAGCAGACTGCGAGTCATCGGCCTGACTCTGTCCCATCCCGTCTCGAATAACTTTCCCGCCGCCAAATTTGACTTCGTCGCCATAGGTTGTGAAGTCTTTTTCGACCTTGATCCAAAGCTCGGTGTCGCCCAGTCGCACTTTGTCGCCTGTGGTAGGACCAAACATATCCGTATAGGCCTTTCTCGATATGGTGGTCATGTCAAGACTCCCCTGCCAAGGATCCCATGATTTCGCCTCGAAAACCGATTACTGTCCTCGTCCCGGCGAACTCAACTAATTCAACAGTTCTAACCATCCCAGGTTCAAATCTGATCGCCGTGCCTGCCGGAATGTTAAGGCGGTAACCACGGGCCATGTCACGATCAAATTTCAATGCTGGATTAGTTTCCTGAAAATGGTAGTGCGATCCCACCTGAATCGGCCTGTCGCCGGAGTTCGCAACTTCAATTGAGCGCTTTTCCCGACCTTTATTGAGCTCAATGTCTGCATCTAAAATTTCGTATTCGCCTGGTTTCACTAATTGTATGCCTCGCTATATAAGATCTGTTGGGACAAGTCAGGGTCTCCCTTGGTAATCGGTCACGTCAATCGTTAGTTATATAATCGGATCATGAACCGTGACAAGTTTGGTCCCGTCAGGGAAAGTAGCTTCTACTTGAACTTCAGTCAGCATATCTGCTACTCCATCCATAACTTCATCCTTAGTTAAAATTGTTTTGCCCGATGACATGAGTTCCGCTACGGTTTTTCCGTCACGGGCGCCCTCCATGACCTCAGCGGTTATTAGAGCTACCGCTTCTGGATAATTAAGCTTCAGACCTCTCGCTTTACGTCGCTCTGCCAGCAAAGCTGCCGTGAATATCAGCAATTTATCTTTCTCTCTGGGTGTTAACTCCACTGGGTCTCCTCGTTAGGTATTCCAAATCCTGGGTATCGAAGCTGAACCACATATTTCAGCGGAACTCAGCTTCAGTCTCATCTGCGTGAGTCCAGCTCGGCATGTTTCGACGGAGTCACCAAGATAACGACCAAGGATCATACTATCCTTAAGGCTAAATCCCCATGATTGTTGGGGTTGCAAGGCATTGAGCTCAACAAGTTTTTCTTGAATCCGTCGACTTTTTGCTGCTACCAAATCAGCAGGTAGTGAGGCTATTAATGTACCTATTACGCTGTTGTTGCCGAGCCCCCATTTCGATGTCGCGAGCAAACTGGCAGGTAGCACTGTCAGACGCTCACGATGCAATAGCTTGCCCTCTCGATAAACCCTTAGCCGCTGGTTCATAGAACCATCGGCAAAAGTCTCTCCCATTGCCCGCCTACCTAAGCAGTGTATTTCCCAGCCGATAAACAGACCTGAGGACTCTATGTTGACGTTAGTCTCTAGGTCAGAACGTGCACCATCGAAGTAGATGTTTTCCTGAGGTAGCCATTCAAGTCGAGCCGACTCAGCAACACTTATATCAATCCTCTGCTTCTGGTCCAGACCCTCGAGACAACCATAGAACTTGCCGGCAGAAGGAGTCGTAAGCAGGGCGCTTGAGCCATTTCCCGCATGAATAGAAATGGACAGCTGGTCACCGCCCACCAACCCCCCTGGAGGGTGTAATAAGTAAACATGACAACTACCGTCAGGTTGAGGAAAGGCTTTCTGAATTCTGAGGGGACCGACATGCCGAGCACTGGCGACGACTGTCGATTCTTCACGCAGCGCCAATTCCAAGTCGAGCTGCGCAACCCAATTGCGTGCACCATTTTTTATATCAACCGCCGAACTCATTTCACTACTATTGCCATCACTCTATCTTCGATCAGCAGAATGCAAAATAGTTCGCACGCCAATGAAAATCAGTATGATGTGAAACTTTAGCTGCTGTTAAACGCCTGAACCAACCAAGCAGCTGAAGGAATCACAATACCGTCATCAGTTTCGTATTCCAAAAGAGCCTCACTGACTGCTTGCTTCGCCTGCAGCTGGACTGTTTCGTCGAGTTCTGCAATCGCGCGGGCTAAAGGGCCTACCCGAGCTTGAAAGTACATAGCCTCTTCAAGGTTTTGTCCGACAGACAAGCTGGGCGTTAAGGAGGTAATGGAAATGTTAGTAAATCCCGCTGACTCTAATATTTCGGTCGTCCAAGCCTTTTCAGCAAAAGCGAAAGGGCCTGGCGCCCGCGGGTCTTGAGGTTCAGGAGCAGACATGAAAGGACTAGCGGCCTTAGCCGCAACGGACATAAAAAGATTCTCTTTTGGTGATTGCCAGCATACAAACGCCAGCCGCCCATTGGCCAAAAGCGCAGACCGAAGATTGGCAAAGGCAGCTTTTGGATCACTGAAAAACATCACACCAAATCTGGAAAAAATCAGATCATATTCTGGATCATAATCAGCAGTTGCCGCATCCTTGACTGAGAACACAATATTGTCGTTCCCCTCGGCTCTTGAACGGGCTCTTTCTAACATCACTTCGGAAATATCTAATCCCCAAACGGTAGCGCCGGATTCCGCAAGAGCCAAACTGGTCGCCCCACAACCGCAGCCTACATCGATAATTCTCTCTCCGGACTTCGGCATAGCAGCTGCCAAAGTCGCCTCCGACAGCGGAGCCAGCATGCGATCCATGATTTCTTGAGCCTCAACCCAAACATCGCCAGCGGGACCATTCCAAAATTCTTTTTGTGATTCATTGTCCATCGCTTACCTCCACAGTGTTAATGCAGCTCCTATACTGTCTGAACTCGCCGTTCGTAACACAATCATTAACTTAAACCAGCCGCAGCAATGCTGACTGAAAAGCTTTGCCTCGTTCGTTTACTATATCAAGGACATGCAATCCAGTCGGGACAAAACTAAAACCAATACGCTTTTCAGGGTGCCATTGAAAGATTGATCCACCAAGGCCCATCCACCCATAAAAACCCTCGCGGCCAACATTTAACGATCGAGCAAGTCGGCTAGAACCTGTCTTCGGAATAGCGAATTCTGCGACACCACCCTGGCAGAATGTTCCTTGCATGCCCATCGAGCGATAAACAGGCTCCGCATGCATAGCATTCCAAGCGGATTCGCTCAGGTACCTTTTACCCATCCATTCACCTTCACAGGCCATGACGCCTGCCAATCGTGCGAGACTCCTTGCAGACGCGTGAGCATTTGCTGATGGAGTCTCTCCTTTCGCGATAGCTAAGGTGTTGAAGTATCCGACACTATCCATGCCCACGAATGGTACCGGTGAACCCCTAGTTGACCTATCTCGCATCCCTATCATCATCGGCAGAAGGTTAGCACCCAGTTCGAACACACTATGCTTCACGGCCCTACCCATCATTCGCGGCACGAGACTCTTGCGTAAGTGATCGCTCAAACTGAGGGGTACAACTAGCGATCGCTTTTCGAGATCACTTTCTTCTAGGCCTATATAAACCTGTGCACCAAGCTCAAGGCAAAAATCCTGACGGTAAAACTCGCCCATAGTCCGGCCAGCAGGGTCAACCCGTCTAAAAATCTCATTCGCCACCCAGCCCCGAGTAAGAGCATGATATTCCCTAGGGCTATCAGCACGAAAGCGCAACGGATGAGCCGCGAGCAACTCTCCTAACTTGTTCGCCTTGATACTCTCCCTCCATAGGTCACTAGGCTCTATACTGACATTGAGAGCAGACAGTCCTGCCTCGTGACGCATAAGATCAGCTATCGAAAGATTCTCTTTACCATCGCCAGAGAACTCAGGCCAGTAGTCACAGATTCGAGCCCCATAATCTAGCCTTGACTCAGATACCTGCCACGCCAAGGCAATAGACTCAAGGCTCTTACCGCTGCTGAAAACATTAGAAATAGTATCGAAGGAATAACTCTTATCACCTACTGCCGAACCACAAAGATCTATCACGCATCGCTCGCCCACATAGATGCAAAGCTGAGCATTGACCTCCGCTTGGGTACGCAGACTTGCGGCAAAAAGGTCTTCGATTTCCTCAAATCCCGGTTCCACAGTGCCTAAAAGTAGAATCTCCCTTTTTTTCGGGAACGTCATGCTTTGCTGCTCCTATGTGCTCGAAATCGGAATGCGGGATGGCTACTATAAAAAAGAGACAGGCTTTGAGTTTGATCTAGCTTACAGAAGGGTCATAAAAGCCAAGACCCCGGTACATATCAAAACCGGCGATTTTTTTGACCTCATGAGACAAAATAGCCAACCTCTCCTGGGGCACATCGAGGTATTGGTTCTCCTCTTGGCGCACCCATCCAACGGAGTAAGTAAGAATCACACCGTAACGCCAATCACGCGATGTGTTAGCTCCGGCGCCATGCAACAATCCTCCCATCCAAAAAAGCACAGATCCAGCAGTCATTTCCGCTTGAACAATTTCGTGCGGCTCCGCTTCTCTTTCTCCTGTCCAAAGGTGACTACCAGGAACTAGCAGCGTTGCTCCATTATCCGCTCTAAAGTCAGTTATCGCCCACATGCTCGCGACAATAAGATTGGGACGGGGCAAAGGAAAAAAGGTAAACGAGTCTTCTTCACGATGCAGTGTCTGTTCTCTAGCTCCCGGACCTACTTCAAGAGCCGCGGTGACATGTATCTGATATCCAAATTCGCCATTAGGAAGGAGGAACTTTTCACATACTCCCTGAGTTATCGGATCGACTACCAGTGTGTCGGTTATGGTGTCCGACCTCGACAGTAGCGCAGATACGCGTCGCGTTCGGCCTGGATAGAATTCCTTTGGGTCATCGTCCTGTATGACCTTGGTTGACTGCATAGCTTGGTGCAGCTCTGCAACGATGTCATCACGTTTCGTCGAAGCCAGCAGATCATTGACTACAACGCAGCCGAATTCACCAAGAGCATCATGAATTTCAGTTTCATCCGCGTCAGCTGCAAAGCTAGGTATTTTCACGACTTCTTTCCCTTCTCTCCAAGGTTCATGAGAATACCCTGACATCAATGCCTAATACCACCATCGCAAGTTCGGTTAGAATCTCACGTCTTTTAGGATGCTCAACAAATAATGATTAAAGGCCCAAGCTCCCATTCATACTTTTCCCATCGACTCAAACTGCACTATCTTGACTGGGGCGACCCCAACGCCTTTCCTGTGCTACTTATCCACGGGTCACAGGATAATTGCCATACATGGGACTGGACCTGCGAAGCAATGATCAACAACTATCGGTTTCTTGTACCTGACCTGAGGGGCCACGGCGACTCTGCCTGGGCAATCGGCTCTTCTTACAGTTCACTCGACTATGTTTACGATATACACCAACTGGTTGAACAATCCTGCCTGGAGAAAGTTCATGTCGTCGGTCACTCGCTAGGCGGGATGGTTGCCTGTCTTTTCAGCGGCTTGTTTCCTGAGCGTGTTGCAAGCCTCACCTCGATTGAGGGCGTGGGTGCATATTGGCAGGAGAAGCTGGAAAAGGAGAGCCCAAAATTGAGCATTAGAGAATGGTTCAGTCAAGCCCACGCCTTTGCCGCCCGTGTGCCTCGCCGATATGAAACTATGGATGATGCTCTTAAACGCATGCAAGCCTCTAACCCTCATCTTAGCCCCGAGAAAGCCAAACACCTCACTAACCATGGCAGCTATCGGAACGAGGATGGCACCTACACCTGGAAATTTGATCCCTATACTTACAGCTGGCCGCCTGTAGGGCTCCAACCAGGGGAGACTATTCAAATCTGGGAGGATATTTCTTGTCCCACTCTTCTGTTGAATGCGACCGACGGTCTGGACTACAGAACTGGGCAGAATGATACGTTGAAGCATTTCAGAACGGCAGATCTAAAAATTATCCCTGAAGCGGGCCACTGGCTCCATCACGATCAATTTGACCGATTTTCCAATCAATTAGACTCGTTCCTTAGAAGAGCGATAAGCGACAGCGAAAAAGAATAGAGATTAACTCTCGTGGTTTTTCTCCACGGGTATCATTACCTCATTAGTGCGGAATGCAGGGACGCTGAAAGGTGAATTATAACGCGCCCAGATTGGATCCCCCACGACTCGCCATTCTTTTTGACTCGACAACTTCCTTTGAAGCTCTAACTTAGCGTTCTCAAACTTCTTTACACTCCAACCGCCACGATAACGCAACACTGCGACTATCATCTCACCGTCAATCAAAGAAATATCCTTGTTTTTCGGTTGCGGTGGATTTGCAAGCGCTTTTGGCAAGAAAAACGCCATATCTTGAGCCTGGCTCCCGACCATCGTCTGAGCAACAGGAGCCGTCATGGCAATTTTTTCCTCTCTAACGTTGTTCCCGAATATATAATCAGCCAACGGTCGGAAAAGCTGGTTGTCCGATCCATTCTCCAGGTCCCCTCGAGCAACTTTTGCTAG
>NZNP01000092.1 GCA_002694945.1 Gammaproteobacteria bacterium | reverse complement strand
ACCGTCTGCATAACGCAACCGCTTTTATATTATTGGGAAAAAGATCGTAACACAGACACAAGTTACAAAATTACGCACCAAAAGGGTCTCCGACATTCCTGAGCCTTACACCGACCAAAGTTTTCAGGATCAAGTATAATCGCGCGCCTTTAGCTCCCGACGAGTTCTATGCTGTCGTTGTTAGTCAATAAAAGTNGTCCAGATTTCATTGGCTGGCGTATGGTCGCTGTCGCATTTTTCGTCGACTTTATTGCCGTCGGGTTTTTCTTTTATTCGTACGGTGTTTTCTTCAAAGCGATCGCCACCGAATTCGGCGACTCCCGTCTTGGTGTNTCCATTGGAACAACGGTCACCATGGGTNTCGGCGCCGTTTTAGCACCTTTTATCGGTCAGGCTCTAGACCGCTATCCTTTGAAAAATATTATGGCAATCGGCGCCATAAGCATGGGCAGTGGCTTCCTGCTCCTAGGCTTTGTCGAGACGCCTTTGCAGTTCTACCTAGTCCTAGGTCTTTTTATCGGATTTGGATCAGGCGCCATGGGCCAGCTAGCNACTTCTAAGCTGGTCAGCAACTGGTTCATAATGAAACGAGGAACCGCATTGGGAATAGCCGCGACCGGTATATCNGTTTCAGGGGTCATTATGCCGGCTGTTTCTGCCCTTATTATTGCGGAGGCTGGTTGGCGGCAGGGTTTCATAACCTATGGCTTAATTACCTGGCTGGTGGTCGTGCCAATTGTTCTAAAGATGGTGATTTCGAGGCCTGAGGAGAAAGGACTGTTGCCAGATGGTGCGGCGGAAAAAACTCATCTGCCTNCCCAGNAACCAAAACTCAGGACAAAAGAATTCCTCANTAATAAAGTTTTCTGGTTCCTGACAATGACCATCGGGCTCCTGTTTTGTATTCAAAGTGCCACATTGATCCATATGGTTCCAAGATTGACCGACCAGGGTATGAGTCTGGTTACTGCATCCTATGTAGCTTCAGCAACGGCCTTCTTCGGAATTCTAGGAAAAGTCGTTTACGGAATGTTGGTCGACCGATGGGACGCCAGGCACGCACTCTGGTTAGGCATCGCGTTCCAGATAGCNGGCCAACTTTTTATGTTCGCGGAAGCTCAACCGATCCTTTTTTTTGTCGGTGCCTGCCTTTTTGGTTTCGGNATGGGCGGCGTTGTTCCNATGCAGGGTGCAATAGTCGCAGCAGCCTTCGGCAGAGATAGTTTTGGCAAGGTGCTCGGCGCTATGCGCCCACCGATGTCTATTATCCATCTCTTTGGCGTTCCGTTTGCTGGTTGGATTTTCGATATTACCGGCAGCTATGAGCCAGCCTTCATAACCTTCCTAATTCTGTATCTGTTAACTGCGTTAATTGTTTATGGGCTTCGCGTTGAAACTCGAACTATCTACAGGACCGCATCGAAATAAACCGTCAGTTAAGCTGAATACCTCCNGCTACTGTTAGCGCGATTCCGGTTACATTTCTGGCTGTCGCCAAATACATGACCGCAGCCGCAATATCCTCTGTGGTCTGAGGTCGTCCCAAAGGAATACGCTTTGCCATCAATTCCTCAAAGTTCTGCTTCTTTTCATCACTAACTGCAAAGTTTGATGGCAGGAGATGGTCAAGCCACATCGCCGTGCCGACAATCCCCGGGCAGACCGCATTGACAGTAATATCATTCCCGGCCANTTCCAGCGCCAGGGACTGCGTAATACCGATTGCCGCAAACTTGGATCCACAATACGCAGACATATTGGGTACACCTTGTTTCCCTGCTATCGATGCAGTGTTGACAATTGCNGCGAGNTTCGAGTTTTGGAGTTCCGATAAGGCAGCTTGTGTCATAAGAAAAATACCCTTGGTATTAACTGCAAAGATACGNTCCCACTCTGCTTCATTNAANTCGGCCAGCGGCCCAGAGCCTACTATTCCGGCGTTATTAACAAGAATATCCAGCCCACCGAAACAATCTACAGTTTCACGTACGGCCGCTTTACAACTGTCAATTCGAGTAACATCAAGTTCAACGCTTTTTATGCTCTCCCCTTGAGAAACAGCACGCTGCATATCGGCTCGAGACGCCAANGCATAGCTCCAATCACTNCCTGAACTACCCAAGTCACCAATCATGACCTGATGTCCTGACTCTAAAAAGGCTTGCGCTATGCTGAGTCCAATCCCCCTTGCGCCCCCTGTTACCAGTACAACAGCCATTAAGATTTCTTTAACTCGACGAGGATAGCTCGGTATTCATCTCCTTCNTTAGTAGCTGTCTCGATATGACCTTTGCGAATAAAATCTGCNGTGCCCGGTGACGGATTGAATTCAAATTGATCGCCTAAAGCNCCGCCCGAGCCATCGTGGAACTGAACTCTAATAGGACCCTCACCAGCAACATTGACTAAAAAGTAATCATGCTGGTGCTCNTGTTTGCTTATTTCACCACCCGCAGGGACTACTTGATTCCATACTCTAACNTCATCGTCCTCGAAGACAACCTGAGTAGCGATATCCGACATCTTATTACTCATCCATAAACCCCTTTAGTCGATCATGAGCAGCCAGAAAATCTTCCATAAAATCATATACAACCTGGCGCGCTGAAAGGGATTGATTCATCATACCAACACCTTGGCCAACCCAATAAGTTGCTAGTTGTTTNGCNCCCTCATGACCTCCTTCAGCCAGCTTAGTTACTCTGGCTAGAGCGGGCTCACTGACCATTGACTGCAGCGGCATAGGCAAAGGAGCAGGAGCTTCTTCGTCATGCCANGCGTCAGTCCAGGCCGATCGTATCTGACGCGTATANTTGCCCGTCCTNCTCCGAGATCGCACNGTTTGAGAGCTATTTGCCGCAAGGAATTTTTCCTTAATAACAGGCGAAGTTTCAGCTTCNTGCGTCGTTAACCAGACGGAGCCAGTCCAAGCTCCATGGGCACCCATCGCCATAGCTGCCGCCATCTGCCTGCCTGTCACAATACCCCCTGCNGCAAGAATCGTTGTGTCTGGAAAATCCTTTATAGCCTCTGCTACTTCTGGAACTAAAACCATTGTCGAAACGTCGCCACAGTGACCACCCGCTTCACCACCTGCAACAATAAGAATATCAACGCCTACTTCGGCCTGTTTGAGCGCATGATGTTTCGCTCCTACTAATGCTCCAGTAGGNACGCCACGATCTTTNGCCATTTCTAGCATATAGGCAGGNGGGACCCCGAGCGCGTTAACAATCAGTCTAATGGGATGATTAAAAGCTACATCGATGATATTCGCGGCTCTTTTCTCACCCAGCATCCCACCCCTGCTACGNGGTACTTCGTTATAGACATCAGCCGTGTCGATGTTATGACGGGCTAAAATACCTGCAGCAAATTGCTTCATGTCATCCGGCACCATCTCCGCCAGCTCAGTGGCACTTTTCGATTCATCTTTATCAACCATNCTGGTAGGGGCAATCAGATCGACNCCATAAGGTTTGCCGTCGANATGCTCGTCNATCCAATTAAGTTCGATTTCCAATTGCTCAGGACTGTAGCCAGCCGCTCCCAAAACCCCCATACCACCAGCTTTCGAAACGGCAACTACGACATCACGGCAGTGCGTAAAAGCAACGAGCGGAAATTCAATATCCAGCAGATCACAGATAGGTGACTTCATTTTATTGACCTCGGTGTTGTTAGGCTATAAAGATAGCAGAGTTTCGCCTNTCGAGTGCAAGCTCACGGTGATACACATCAAATNTAAAATCGCGTATTGACTGNAGGGCTGNTTTCACAGGCCTTAACAANCGCAAGGANTCGCAAACTCACTCTGTCGAGGCAACCAAAGCTCCGAGATCTCCGTCTTCAAAGATCGACTCTAGGAAATTATGTTCATATGCATTTTCCGGCTTGGCTCGGACCTTGGCATCTATGCGGTATGCATCATCACCAACCAAAATACGCCAGCGGCCTGCTTTAACATCGTTGAGAATAATCGCCGCAGCCTGGGCAGCCGATGTTGGCGCTTTGTCACGAAAATCGAGCTGACGCTGGTGCATTACTTCACGGATTTGATCGTCTGAGAGNTTCATAACNTCTTCAGCAACAGTACCCGAAGANTCCATCATGCCAGCTCGCACCTCTTTGACCTCGTCATCACTCCACTCCAGCGGTACCGATCGACCCAGTATCTGCCCTGAATTTATTGCTATAGAGGTACCGATGTGACCTGGCATCACTACNGACGCACCNACATGTGGCGCGTGAAGCCGCAGNTCAGTAATTAGGGCCTCAGTAAACCCTTTAACGGCAAATTTAGCCGCTGAATANGCTGTATGAGGAGTATTAGGACCGATGCTTGCCCAGAAACCATTAATGCTGCTCGTGTTTACGAACCAACCTTCATCAGATGCAATGACATGCGGCATAAAAGCACGACAAGTATAGTAGACACCATACCAGCAGACATCAAAAGTACGTTCCCATTCCTCGCGAGTTTCCTCGGAAGTCATCGTTCCGCCGCCGCCAATACCTGCGTTATTAAATACTAAATTTATCGCATTGCCATGAGCTGCAGTAACTTCATCCCGAAGTCGATTAACATCGACCTCCCTGGATACGTCACATTGATGCAGAGTCACTTCGATATCTGAATCAACTTCGTTGCACAGCGCCTTGGTTTCATTNAGGTTATCCATCATTACATCACAAGTTGCNACTGCGCAGCCTTCCTTTACAAGCTGAACACACAGCTCCCGGCCCATGCCTGCACCGCCACCAGTTACAACTGCTATTTTGCTTCTAAAGTTATCCATCGGTCGTCTCTATCCCTGATACCTGGACCCCTACCATACCATTGAATTGTATCTTTGCCTGCCAAAGCTTCACGCCCAAAAAAACGAACGGCAGAGCAGTCAGAACCCCNAAAACAANACTGCCTTTTCCGTAAAGGACACTCCAGACCAACATGGCAACGGCGACTTGGAAGGTATATAGCGCTGCCCAAGGAAACATCCAAGGTTTCATTCTGAGAAAACCGNACGTTCCAAAACCATAAATCAACCAGTGCAAGGGTTCAGTCGCCTTGGCCCACCAGCCATGTAACATCACACCGAACCAGACTTCCTCATCCTGATCTACTGGCTTAAAGAAAAAGTCAAAGGGCATGTAGATAAAAGTCATGTAGGCGCAAAANACCATCAACACATTCATCCAGACAGGGCGACCTTGAAAAACATTTTTCAAATTTTTATCTCCCCGCTCTCTCTAAGGGTAAAATTCAGGAGTGTTTTCCGGCACGNCAACAGATAGCATATCAACCGCTAAAATAAAAATGACGATATACCGCAAGAGTCCGTGCTTGCTCTAAGCAGAGCATCCTAAAGTGGGCCGTAGGAAATTGTTGAACCACATGAAGCTGTTCGCCCCGGGGCCGATTCTTTTCCCTTTACTTGGATAAATTATCCTATCGAAAGACTTACTGCTAGGAAGAGTATTTTGCCGTTCAAGTTGTCGGGTTAACCATCAATGAAACTACGTAGCTGTTCCGATCGGGCTGGATGGCGAAGCTTTCTAAGCGCCTTAGCTTCTATCTGGCGAATACGCTCACGCGTTACCGAAAACTGCCTTCCNACCTCTTCCAGAGTATGATCGGTATTCATATCAATACCAAAGCGCATTCGAAGCACCTTGGCCTCCCGTTCCGTCAGGGCTGTTAAGACATCAGTGGTTGTTTCCCTNAGACCTTCATCGGTCGCGTGATCCATCGGGGACTCAACAGAAGTATCACTTACCAGATTCCACATGGTAGAGTCGTCNTCGTCACCAACCGGCGTTTCAAGAGAAATAGGCTGCTTGGCCACATCCAAGGCCTTCAGTACTTTATCTTCTGGTAACTCCATCTTCTTGGATAATTCTTCGATAGAAGGTGAACGCCCCAGCTCCTGAACTAACTGGCGGGTCAGACGGTTCAGTTTGTTGACCGTTTCCATCATATGCACNGGCACTCGAATAGTNCTGGCAAGATCAGAAATCGAACGTGTAATGGCCTGGCGGATCCACCAGGTCGCATANGTAGAAAATTTAAAACCTCGTCGNTACTCAAACTTATCAACTGCCTTCATCAAGCCAATGTTGCCTTCCTGTATCANATCNAGGAAATGGAGTCCACGATTGGTNTATTTCTTAGCAATTGAGATGACAAGNCTAAGGTTTGCCTCGATCATATCTTTTTTAGCTGCCCGGGTTTTCCCAACTGCCAAAAAGAGACGTCGGTTTAGATCCTTTATTTCGGCAACANCCATGTTNGTGCGCTGGGCAACACTACGAATCTGTTTATGGCCGTGCCTTATCGAAATTCTAGACTGCTCTAATTTCACAGCACACTCTGGCATTTCGACAATCAATTCGTCGATCCAGTCGATATTGGTTTCGTTACCCACATACTTCTTGAGAAAAAGATCCTTTGGCATCTTCGCTCGTCGTACGCAAAGATCCCGAATGTTCTTTTCTTGTTCCCGGATTTTCTGCATGTCAGATCTAACCATCTCGAGGATAGGTTCCATCACTGCTGGCACNAGTTTGAACAAACTAAACGCCTGGGCNAGTTTGGCATGAGCTTTTAANGTCTTCTTNTCGCCNCGGCCGTGCTTATCTTTCGACCTGGCGTANGNCCTATAAGCCTTTTCAAGCGCCTTAAAACGCAAATGGCCTTTGTCGTGGTCTAACTTCCCTGCGTTGTCATCTTCACTGGCTTCATAATTTCCNCTTGACTTAGCCTGAGCAACCTCTGACATATCGGGAATAGCNTCTTCCGGATCCAAGAATCCAGAAATAATCGCAGATACCTCNCCTTCTTCCTCTACGATCTGTTCATATGCAGCCAAGACAAATTCGACGGTACCCGGATATGCAGACAGAATTGCCATTGTCTCCCTAATGCCATCTTCGATGCGTTTGGCNATTTCTATCTCCCCTTCTCTTGTCAGCAAGGGNACGGTACCCATTTCCCGCATNTACATTCTGACNGGATCCATTGTTTTACCAACAACNGATTCAATACCTCCGATGGTCTGATCTTCGCCNTCCGACGTTTCTTCATTGTTGGCTTTTAAGGTGGCAGGGTCGGGAGCGGCTTCGTAAATGGAGACGCCCATTTCCTCAAACATCAACACGATNCTTTCAAATTCATCGGTTTCCTCNATACTCTCAGGGAGCGCATCGGTGAGCTGATCATATGTCAGATAGCCCTGCTCCTTGCCAGTATCTATCAGAGACTTTAGCTTAGACTCCTCGCCTTCCGACTCATCATCGTCGTCGACTTTCTTGGCACCAGCGAGCTCCTCGAGCGCATCCAATTCATCGGTTGCATCATCNAGGTTTTCATCATCTAAAATTGAATCAAAATCACCATCATGGGCGTTTGTCATAGGGTTTGGACTCCAGTCACAGTCAACGAATGTCTCTCACATTTANTTCCGTACTTTAAGTTTTTGTTCTTCAGCAAACGCGAGTGTGATCAGGCAAGATTGCGGTTATTATCAAATTAGAACGCTTTAAATGTCCATAAAAAAATCAAAAAATGCCGTGTTTTTCTGCATAAACTCTGGGTTTAAGCCGAATTTATTCAAGAATTGACCCTGCGTCTTTAAGCAACTAAACGAGTTGCTATCTATTGACAATCTTATTTTAGCTACTCCACTCACAAGATGGGGCTAAACACCACCCTTTTCAATAGCGAAAGTAAGCCCGATGTAGAAAATTCGCAAAATTACCACCAAAACCATAGCCTCAAATATTTTTCCAAATATCAGGACGTTAGCGTACTTTTCTCAAAGTCAAGCGAATAGCCCTCCAGAAATCTCCATTTTTGAGGTCTTTTCTTCTCAAATATGAATATGTATATTAAACACCCTCGCTAGCCGAAGCTGTATGAATATACAGTATTCTCCTCGGCAGGATGGATGCGCATACAGCTTCGCTAGCCGAGACCAAAAACCGCTTACTCTACTACGACCTTTTCAGACATCCGGACTTCTCTGGACAAAAGAAGCGAACATTAAATTCTATAAAAGTGAATAGAGGACTAGATTATTCTGGTTATCAGGCGAATGGCCAGGAAGCTAAAGGTCCAACTGAACGTGCGATAGAATCGCTGACCAATCAAACTGAGTATCGCCCAACACATAGAAGAATGGATTGAGAATGTCCGGCTTACTGTTGTAACGCAGAACGTCCAGGTCAAGATCAACGACACGCCCCCCTGCTGCCTCAACAATGGCTTGCGCAGCAGCTGTATCCCACTCAGACGTTGGCGCTAACCTGGGGTAGAGATCTGCTTTACCTTCCGCAATTAGGCATAATTTTAACGAACTTCCCATATTCGTTGATTCAATGGCGGAGAAATGGGTTTCCAATACCGCCAGACACTTTCCCATCGCTTCTCCGCCATGCCGGCGACTAGCGACTATGACTAATGGATGATTTTCCTGAAGGCGGCGGGTCCGGATCGATTTCTCCACACCATCTCGTGTTACCGTCGACAAACCTCTAGTCTGGTCCGCACGGTAGAGCACGTCTTTCACCGGCACGTAAACTACTCCTGCCTGCGGTATTCCATTTTCGATAAATGCAATATTGACAGTAAACTCTCCATTACCAGAGATAAATTCTTTCGTTCCGTCTAGAGGGTCNACCAGGAAATATCGATCCCATGAAGACCTTTCATTCCAGCTGATATCGGCNGACTCCTCAGAGAGGATAGGNATCTCGGGCGCAGCCTTGCTCAATCCAGAGACAATAATTCTGTGAGCGGCGAGGTCTGCTCGCGTTAACGGCGAATTATCGCCTTTGATCTCTANGCCATAATCATCATCACTGTAAACCGAAAGAATTTCTAAACCAGCTTCCCGAGCTAGCTGTGTCATCAAATCTAGGTAGTTGGCCATATTCAAATGATCATTCATACTNCGCGGCATTGAACAACATCGATCCCCTAACCACAACCCGGTTANAATAGGGCAGAATAAGGGCGTCTGNAGAANCCAGACGAACANCGAAAGTGTTCGATAGCAATGATCTGAAAAGCCCNGCTAAAGAAAATCATCGCCGCCTNAANAAACAAGNAGCTTTACTAAAAGTACNATATAGAAAGAATCAAATGACGCGAGTAGATAAATGGTTGTGGGCAGCGCGTTTCTATCGGACTCGCGGTAAAGCCAAAGAAGCTATCGAAGGAGGGAAGGTCCATCTGAATGGTAACCGCACGAAACCCAGTAAAGAACTCTCTATTGGAGACACTCTAGAGCTGACTCAGGGNCGGGACGAAAAAACGGTTATTGTAAGAGACTTGTCAGACACAAGAAGATCAGCGCCAATCGCTCAGGAACTTTACGACGAAACCAACGAGAGCCTCAAAAAGCGAGCCCAGATAGCCTCTCAGCGAAAGGCCGCTGNAGGCCAGATGAGAGACGAGGGCAGGCCTAGTAAAAGGAATCGACGCCTAATCCATCAGTTTAAAAATAGGAACTCTTAGCAGTTTGGTTATAAATCACTTACAAACAATCGATAAGCCATTTTTGCAAAATATCCTAACTTTCAACCGTGGNATCGAAAGAGAAACTTTGAGGCTAANCAGTAACGGTCTGCTGGCAACGTCAAACCATCCCAAAGCCTTTGGTAGCAAACTGACCCACCCGAAAATCACAACAGATTTCTCCGAGGCTCAACTAGAGCTTATCACCCCCGTGCACTCTTCTTCCAAGTCAGCGATCAAAGATCTCGATCAGATCCATCGATATCTCTACCATGAAATCGACCAAGAGCTTCTGTGGGCTGCTAGCATGCCCTGCGTTTTGCCAGACGATGACAAAATTCCTCTCGCTTACTACGGCAAGTCCAACCTCGGAAATTTAAAGACGACCTATCGAAGCGGTCTCGGCTACAGATATGGCAGAGCCATGCAAACCATCTGCGCCGTTCANTACAACTTCTCTTTNACTGAGAGTTTCTGGAAGTGGTTAAAGCATTTTGAAAAATCAAACGAACCCGAAAGTGATTTCATTACTCGTCGCTATTTCGATCTTATGAGAAATTTCCGGCAGTGTTCATGGCTACTGACTTATCTATTTGGAGCCTCTCCAGCTGTATGTAATTCCTTTGTCGGAGATAGAGATCATGGGCTAACTAAATTCGATCCCGATACCAGTTACTTACCCCACGCCACATCACTGAGAAGTGGTAACCTGGGTTACCAGAGTGATGCTCAGGCCGAGCATATGGAGGTTTGTTACAACTCACTCGACACCTACATAAACTCGCTGGCCAGCGCCATTCGAGATGAGTATCCACCCTACAAAGAGATCGGTGTCCAAGTGGGCAATCAGTATCGCCAGATTAATACCAGCATCCTCCAATCAGAAGCAGAGTTTTATTCAAGTATTCGGGCGAAAAGAGTGCCTGAACCTGGCGAAAATTTTCTCACTTGTCTGCACCGCAACGGTGTTCAATATGTCGAGATCCGCCTTCTCGATGTGAACCCTTACTTACCTCTTGGTATTGACGAAACAGAGATAAACTTTCTCGACACCTTCCTGCTTTACTGTCTTTTGAAGAACAGCCCGGAACATAATCAAGTCACGTGCCAAGAGGTCGGGCAAAATGCAATGACAACCGTGAATCAGGGACGCTCATCCGAACTAACACTCACTGACAATGGTTGCCGAAGATCCATTAAAGAATGGGGTCATGAAATCCTGTCCGATATGGNNCCTCATGCTGGCATCCTNGACCNGACTTTTAACACTGATCGCTATCANACCTCCTTGAATATCCAACAACAGCGCATNAAAAACCCAAACAGCACCCCTAGTGGCCAGATCATCAGCGANATGGAGGAACAAGAAAAATCATTCCTGAACTTCGCCATGGATCAGACTTTAAAACATCGAAAAAATTTCAAATCTCGTCCGCTGAGATCTAATGAATTGACAGAGTTCGCNGACATTGCCAGACANTCCNTNGAGGATCAGAAAAATATCGAAGCTGCAGACGACAAGGATTTTAATCAGTATCTAATCGATACACTGGCGCTTTATCAGNAACTTTAAACCCGNAGCTAATGGCACGTTATACCGCACAATGAATCATCTGGCCCATCTAGCCCTNGCAGGTGAATCTCCCCATTTGGTAGTAGGNGGTTTCCTCGGCGATTTCGTCAAAGGCCGACTAGATAATCGTTTCGAACCGGGTATCGAGGCCGGCATCAGACTTCATCGAGCTATCGATGCCTTTACCGACCATAACCCGAAAGTCAGACTAGCTGCGTCTCGTTTCGAAGTACATCTCCGCCGCTACAGTGGGATTTTGCTCGATATTCTGTTTGATCACCTACTCGCAAAGGAATGGGAAAACTATTACGAGGATGATCTGGAAGAATTCTCACAACATGTTCTAAGTTTGTTAGTCGATAATTCAGATCACTTGCCACCAGAGGCATTAGAGGTTGCTATACGAATGCATAGGGTTAATTCACTCTCTAANTATGGCGATGTGCGCTTTTTGGAAAACGCCTTCGAAAACATCTCTCGGCGATTAACCCGAAAAAACCCCGTCGCGGATGCTGTGGATTCCTGCTTGGCATTACTGCCGGACTTGCGACAGGACTTTCAAGAATTTTATCCGGAACTAATGCTTTATTGCGCCGACTGGAACGCACCTTAATCAACTTACCCTCGAGTTGTAGTACAATNCNNTAAGGTNTGTCCTNCACCAATAAGCTATTAGAATAGATGTCTTTTTTACTACCTTCAGCACGCAACCTAAACTTGTTGATCGTTCTAGGCTGTATCTTCATGATGGCGGTGGCACTCATCATCTTCGAACGCNTGTTAGAACTGGCCCCGTGNCCAATGTGCATCTTTCAGCGCTTCGGGGTNATAACGGTGGGTTTAATTGCTGCGACTGCGGCGTTACACAACCCCGGACAGAGAGGCACTCGAACCTACGGCTGGTTGACGGTTTTAGCCGCTGCGGGAGGCGGCGCAGTTTCCGGTCGTCATGTTTGGCTGCAAGGCCTGCCTGAAGATCAGGTACCTGCCTGCGGCCCTGGACTGGACTATCTGATGGAGATTTTTCCCTTTATTGATGTTATTACTATCGTGTTGCAAGGGGACGGTAGCTGCGCTGAGATAGACTGGTCTTTCCTAGGTCTTAGCCTACCTGGCTGGACCCTTATAGGCTTTATTGGATTGGGCAGTTTGGGTTTACTCCAAGTTTTAAGGCGAGCCTAATTCGTTCCTTGTCCTGGACTCTGACTTAAAATTCCAATGGGGGTCATCCTATTACTGACATATAATGTCTACCGGTCCAAAAAAAGCCACCAAAATTCTCATCGGCTACTAAACCAAGTTCAACCCTAAGNTCGGACAAAGCCTCTGTGTTTAGATGAACCACAATTAATCANTAGAAACTTTAGCAAAATACCGTAGCGNGGCATGCGATGATAGAGAGTAGGTCAAATCATCTGATCAATGGTGATCTAACAGAATTTTCAGTATTAATTCGAGAATACTGAATCCCTAATGCTAAAAGCAACGAATCATGTTNTCGCTAAATAACGCGTCCCTNCGCCGCGGTGCAAACGTACTATTTGCCGACACCACATGCACAATCCACCGGGGTAACAAACTAGGCCTCGTGGGCTCTAATGGCAGTGGCAAATCCAGCCTATTTGCCTTGATTTTGGGTAACCTTGAAACGGACACCGGAAGTATTGAGCTTGCTGCAGGAACTAGGATTGCTNATATGGCGCAGGAAGTAGCTTCTTCCTCACAATCAGCCATTGATTACGTGCTTGACGGCAACATCGAATATACAAAAACTATTGCAGCGCTCGAACAAGCTAAGGCTGAAGATATCGCCAAATTACACGATGAGCTCCAAGCCATCGATGGATATTCAGCCAGAGCTAGAGCCGCTACAATGATGGCCGGACTGGGATTCAGTGACGAGGATTTAACCAAGCCGCTAGCAGACTTTTCTGGTGGTTGGCGGATTAGACTCAATCTGGCTCAGACACTAATGTCGCCGGCAGACCTATTACTGCTAGACGAACCCACCAACCACTTGGACCTGGATGCCATCCTTTGGTTGACGGATTGGATCAAGCAATTTCCGGGCACCTTAATTCTGATCTCCCATGACCGAGAATTGCTCGATGCTTGTTGCAGCCATATCGCACATCTATCCAGCCATCGTATCGAGCTGTATACCGGCAATTACAGTGCTTTTGAGCAGATCCGTTCCGAAAGACTGTCTTTACAACAGCATTCTTACGCAAAACAGCAGCGCGAGATCGCCCATATGCAGGAATTTGTGCAGCGCTTTAGAGCAAAAGCTACAAAAGCACGTCANGCTCAGAGTCGCCTGAAGGCTTTGGAGCGCATGGAGGTNATCGCACAAGCTCACGTCGATTCACCTTTTTCGTTCGAAATCATCGCTACGCAGAAAACATCGGCGCCCTTACTGACGTTGAGAAACGCCATACTGGGTTACGTAACGCCCTTGTTAAGCGAAGTTAATTTGACGTTCCTTCCAGGGGACCGTTTTGGTTTGCTGGGCGCCAATGGCGCGGGCAAAAGCACTTTGCTCAAAAGCTTGAACGCAGAATTACCTATCATCGCTGGAGAACGAGAGAACGGTTCTAACCTAAAGATCGGCTATTTCTCTCAACACCAGTTAGATGAGCTAGAACCTAACCGATCAGCAGTCGATCATTTAATGGCGTTGGACAATCAACAAAGACAATCAATCAGCGAACAGGCTTGTAGGGACTTCCTTGGTAAATTCAATTTTCATGGTGATAAAGTCTTTGAATCCATTAAGACTTTTTCAGGTGGCGAAAAAGCTCGACTAGCACTAAGCCTAATCACCTTCCAAAAGCCCAATCTACTGCTGCTTGATGAACCAACTAACCATCTTGATCTAGACATGAGACAGGCTCTGACTAATGCATTGCATGCTTTCGAAGGAGCTCTCGTTCTGGTCTCACACGATCAACATTTGATGAATAACACAGTCAATGAATTCCTGATGATCGCTGACGGTCGAGTAAAACCTTTTTCAGGCAACCTTGAAGATTACAAAAACAGCGTATTGCCGAGGCGGCGATCAAAAACAGAAAAAAAGAGAGAGAAGACAGAGCAATCAGCCAGGCCTGGACGGCAATCGCGTCAGCTCAAGAGCCGTCTCAACACATTGAATTCTCGAATGGAACGCCTGCAACGAAAACTTTTAGAGGTCGAGAACAAACTCGCCGATCCTGCCATCTACGAGNATTACGNTAGCACTGACTNCCAACACCTTTTGAAGGACCAATTGTCGATCAAGGAAGAACTCAACGAACTAGAAGAAACTTGGCTTGAGAGACAACTTGAGCTCGAGTCTCTGCAGCAGTAAGAACGCCGAACTACGCATGCGATCAAGCACATTGCCGCCCAAGCTAACCGACTGCTTTCTTAGTTAGATCCGCATCACCTTCAACAACGCTGCGGCCCAGGGCGGGAAANACAGGAATATCATCGTCCTTCGGCATCTTCATATACTGCTTACGAGCCATAGCCGCCTCAATGAACGGTGCCAATTCTTCAGCTTTCCTTGCTTCTCGTTCCGTTTCTCTGGATTTGAATTCAGGCATCACTTCTGCCGCGAAAATTTCTAGAGACTCACAAATATGCTCGTGCTTGTTCATCCCTGCCTGTTGNATAAATGTGACCTGATCAACACCAACTCTTTCGAACTTTCNTAAGTGTTCACGCATGTCATCGGGCGTCCCGATGCCGCCTCGCTCCCCAGTCAACGACTCACCGACTTCCACCGGTGACTCTGCGAGCTTGGCATTTCTTACAGCTTGGAATTCTCTAAATATGTCGGTTCGCCCAGGTTTGTGTATACCAAACCCATAAAGGAAACCCAATGCATATCCAAAAAACTCGAATCCCTCTAGACCACGTTCAATGGCCACAGCCCGGTTATGATGCAGAGAAAAACTGGTTACCATGCAAATATTCGCATTCACCGTATGGCCTATTGGGACACATTCGTCNCTCTTNATAATACTGTAGTACTCATCTACCCAATGCTGCGCTTCCAAAGGGTCCACAAAAGCGAAAGTGAGTGCCCCAATACCTAGACGGGCGGCCATCTTGATAGTATCCCTATTGGAGCATGCTACCCAAAGTGGCGGATGGGGTTTCTGCACCGGTTTGGGTACGATATTGCGACAAGGCATACTGAAATACTGACCGTCAAAACCTGGGTACGGGTCCATCGCTAGCATGTTACAAATTTGTTCNACTGATTCCAGATACTGTTGGCGCTTGGACTCCACAGGGATATCAAAGCCGCCCAGCTCCAAAATGGCCGATGATTCACCAGTACCGAAATCAACTCGTCCACCAGACACCAGATCCAGCGTCGCAATACACTCCGCTGTGCGTGCCGGGTGATTGTAGTTTGCTATTACCTGTCGAATACCGTGACCCAAACGAATATTCTTCGTGCGTTGAGAGGCAGCCGCTAGAAAAATCTCTGGCGCAGAGGAATGAGAATATTCCTCGAGAAAGTGGTGTTCCACCTCCCATGCGTAATCAATTCCAAGCTTATCTGCAAGTTCAACCTGATCCAGAGCATCCTGAAAAAGTTTCTCCTCAAGACCCTCCGACCAAGGCTTAGGTAACTGATGTTCATAAAATATGCCAAATTTCATGTCTTCTCCTANGCAGCCAGTGACTCAAATTCCGCGAACAGACTTTGCCCATCTTTAGCGTCCAACAAAGTTTCTCTTAAAGCTGCTTTAGCTGCAGGTCTCGCGACCTCGTGCATTTCCACCGCATGCCAATGCACCATCTTCCGCCAAACTGGATCAATAATTTCTGCACCGAGCACTTGCGCGCCATCAACAGTATTAATCGTAAGGCTCCTAAATTCTGAGATAGCTGATTGCAGCCAGGCAACATGNACAGATTCATCCAACCGAATTCGATTAACCAATTCGATCGCACGCGTTGCCTCAATAGTTTTATCGGTAAACGTTTCTGGTGAACCGATCACTGCCTCATAAAACTGAAAAGCGCGCTCAGCTCTTACCTCAATCATNAGAAGATTCATGAGAAACGTAATCAACGTTTCGTGCTCCACCGGCAACTGTTCCATTTCTCGCTCGTCTTTTTCCCGACCGATGCTAACGGGNGCCTCGGGAATTGGATAAGCATCCTGACCAAAGAGAAGGTCGCGAGCAACGAACCACATTACATCATGACCACCAATATCTGACTCAGGACGACCACCCTCATCCCAGCCATGAGCAGTTAAAAGTCCCTTATTCATATGGCCAAGAGCCATACCTGAAATATCTTCAACGACAATGGACTGGAAATCAGGGGCGGTAAATTCCGCCAAAGCTCGGCCACGAGCCTCGATAAGCCCTGTTATTGTAATCGAGTCCCAAAATGACTTTTCGAAACCATGTCTAAGAAGAAGAACTTGCTGGTCAACATTTGGGAAGTTTGGCTCTATTAGCAGATCAGTCGACGCTTCTACTATAGGAACGCCGCGAACGACTAGCTGATCGTGCCAAGCCTCTATAGCCCTCCAACGATGTAAAGTTCTCGGACTCNGGTAATTGCCCTGGGCATCAAATCCCCCATGCAGTTGGATATCGTACTCGACATGAGGCATCACGTAATCATGCTCAGCCTCAATCTCTTCTTTGGTAAATATCAACTGGCTCATTCACAGCTCCTCGCCTATTTGGCACTTATCGTAACTAGGGCTGCTTAGCTAGCCCCAGACACTTCCTTTCGTGAGCATTTTTTGTAGAACCCTCGGGTACTCCGAAAAACTTGGGCAAAAGCTGACTACACTCAAACTTTGCATGATCGAAGACCTTAGGTCCCTTNAAAAGCACGACTTCACTCACCNTCCNTCCATCAGTGTAATGGCCTATCGATGGCTTGTCATTTTGTATTGCGAATCGTGATTAGACCTTATAGGGTCTCTCCACACTGACTATAAGAGCGCTAGATGACGTTAAAACGACAGTTTCCAGAAAGTCGAATGCGACGGTTACGGACCCATGACTGGTCTCGCCGGCTCGTAAGAGAAAGTAGCCTGTCTGTCGACGATCTTATCTATCCCATTTTTGTCCAAGAGGGTCAACAGAAATACGAATCCGTCGAGAGCATGCCTGGAGTGGAACGTAAATCGGTTGATTTGTTGGTTGAAGAAGCCAAGGAAGTAGAATCGCTAGGAATTCCTGTTATAGCCTTGTTCCCGGTCATCCCCTTCGAAAAAAAATCCCCTTCGGGCGAAGAAGCCTTGAATCCAAGTGGACTAACCCAAACCGCGGTCCGGTCTGTTAAAGAGGCCTGCCCCGGTTTAGGCGTCATGACCGACGTNGCACTCGACCCTTACACTAGTCATGGTCAAGACGGTATTTTGGATGTTGAAGGCTACGTAGATAACGACCTCACTCTCGATACGCTCGTAAAACAAGCTCTGAGTCAGGCAGAGGCTGGCGTGGATATAATCGCACCATCAGACATGATGGATGGACGCATCGGGGCCATTCGGAACGCTTTGGAAAGGCACGGGTATGCAACAACTAAAATACTAGCTTATTCTGCCAAATATGCGTCCGCTTACTATGGTCCATTTCGTGATGCGGTAGGCTCGGCNACGAACCTCGGCAGCGGTGATAAAATGACCTATCAGATGGACCCAGCTAACTCAGAAGAAGCTCTACACGAGGTGGGGCTTGATATCGATGAAGGTGCTGACATGGTCATGATCAAGCCAGGGATGCCTTATTTAGACATCGTCAGACAGGTTAGGGATAGNTTTAAGGTGCCAACGATGGTTTACCAGGTGAGCGGCGAATACGCGATGTTAAAAGCTGCTATTCAAAATGGATGGTTATCCGAAGCGGTTATCGTGGAGTCTCTTCTAGGCATGAAACGAGCTGGCGCGAGTGCAATCTTGACTTATTTCGCCAAAAAAGTCGCATACGACCTTAGGGCTAAGCCTTAGTTTCATTTAAGCAAAGGTGGGAATTTCTGTACCGATCAAAAAAAGCAATCAGTCACCCTAGACACGCTGTTGATTAGCTATCTCTTAGAGAAAAGTAGACTGCTGAAAATCAAAAGATTCTTGTTTGGCGACTAGTAGCGACTCCTAAAAAGGCTTAGGATTACGCCTTAACTTTTCAGCGAAATTATACCGGAGTAACGATCAATGGCAGATATTCAGCATGTATCTGATGCCTCATTTGAATCTGACGTGCTCAATTCAGATGTTCCTGTACTAGTAGATTATTGGGCCGAGTGGTGCGGTCCCTGCAAGGTAATAGCACCTGTGTTGGAGGAGATAGCCTCCGAGTACGACGGGAAAATGAAAGTCTGCAAACTTGATATCGACGAAAATGAGGAAACACCGCCGAAATACGGTATCCGCGGCATACCTACTCTGATGCTATTTAAAAATGGCAACGTCGAGGCGACCAAAGTTGGCGCTCTCTCAAAATCACAGCTCACAAGTTTTCTGGATTCAAATATCTAGAAATAAGGAAAGGTGGGCGTCAGATAGCAAAGCCCNAGCATCCTTCAGCTCCGGACGAAGATGGTCCGCGATGGGANGTTAANGNGTGNTTTACACCGNGCCAGCACTCCAATTAATTGCTAAAGGAATAATAGCAAGCGGACAGAATCTGNTANGCGATTGTCGGGTATATTCAAGTTATAACGTGCATCAAACCAAAACCAAAAATCAGCCTAAAGATAAACAATCAGCTCTTCTCAGCCGCGAGTTAAAGGAACATCAGTATCATCAATAAAGCAAACTAAATTAAAAAACCATTGACATGAGCTTCAAAACATATCATTTTGCGTTTTTTTGAGAGTGCTTTAAAAACATTTTGACTCTCGAAACTCTCGAAGAAGCTCTGCCGAGCCTATCTTCAGACATTTAATTATCGAATCCATCAACAACTTCCGACTATTCCGCGCATTCGCTGCGAAAAAACAAAGCTAACGTGATTTTATGAACCTGACTGACCTTAAAACCAAACCTATACCTGAACTCTTGGAAATCGCCCAAGGTATGGGCATGGACAACCTCGGGCGATCCCGCAAACAGGAAATTATTGCAAGTGTACTTAGAAAACACGCTAAAAGCGGGGAGGCAATCCATGGTGATGGTACGCTAGAGATTCTCCAAGATGGTTTTGGCTTTTTAAGATCGCCAGATTCTTCCTATCTTGCTGGACCAGATGACATTTACGTCTCACCGAGCCAAATCAGACGATTCAATCTCCGCACCGGTGATACCGTTGCCGGCAAGATCAGGCCACCAAAGGACAGCGAGCGTTACTTCGCTCTTCTNAAAGTTGATCAGATCAACTTCACCGACCCTGGCGAGAGCAAGAACAAAATTCTGTTCGAAAACCTAACACCCCTCTTCCCTGATGAAGCACTCTCACTTGAGGCTGGCAATGGCAGCACCGAAGACTTAACGGCAAGGATCATTGATTTAACATCACCGATAGGTAAAGGGCAGCGCGGTCTGATCGTATCTCCACCAAAAGCCGGTAAAACACTCATATTACAAAACGTCGCGCAGTCAATTATGCGTAATAATCCGGAATGTCATCTGATCGTACTCCTTATCGATGAGCGTCCTGAAGAAGTAACCGAAATGCAGCGCTCGGTGCGCGGCGAGGTTGTCGCAAGCACCTTTGACGAACCACCATCGAGACATGTACAAGTAGCAGAAATGGTTATAGAAAAGGCCAAGCGCCTGGTGGAACACAAAACCGATGTCATCATACTGCTAGACTCTATTACACGNCTCGCTCGTGCTTACAACACCGTCATTCCAGCATCAGGCAAAGTATTGACAGGAGGTGTAGACGCCCATGCATTGGAACGACCAAAGCGTTTTTTCGGTGCTGCTCGAAATATCGAGGAAGGGGGCAGCCTAACTATCATCGCAACTTCGCTTATTGATACTGGGTCCAAAATGGACGAGGTCATATACGAAGAATTCAAGGGTACCGGTAACATGGAACTGCATCTCGAGCGGAAAATCGCTGAGAAGCGAGTTTATCCTGCTATAAATATCAGACGCTCAGGTACTCGTCGTGAAGACCTGCTGATGTCAGAGGACGAACTCCAAAAGGTTTGGATACTACGCAAGATANTNCATGAGATGGACGATCTAGCAGCTATCGAGTTTTTGCTGGAGCGCATGAAGAAAAGTAACACCAACGAAGAATTCTTTGCGTCGATGAAACGGAACTAGCTAAGACCGTGAAGGTCTTAAAGTGTCCGATCGTATCTATCGATCGATANAACGACGATACAAGAAGCGTTGTTCTTGCGCTACCTGAGCATGTAAACTTCCACGCCGGGCAGTATCTTCAGATCATTTTACCCGAGAAAAAGCTACCATTCTCCATTGCCAGCGCTCCCCAAAATCGAGACAGTCTCGAACTGCACATCCGCCCAACTCCCGGTTCTGANGACTCAGAGGCGGTCGAAGCACTACTTGATAGTTCGAAGATCCTCGAGATCGAAATGCCATTGGGGGATTGCTATGTAACAAATGCTCCAGATCATCCTCTGATCTTGATCGCTGCCAGTACTGGGATCACTCAGATGAAAAGTATTATCGAGCATCTTATAGAAGTTGGTATGACCCAATCTGTCTACCTTTATTGGGGTGTTCTGAATGATAACGACCTTTACCTAGCTGACCTTTGCAACCTTTGGGCACGAGATTTTAACAACTTCTACTTCGTACCCGTCGTAAGCGAGCCCGAAAAAGCCCCTAATTGGAGTGGCCGAACGGGAATGGTTGGCGATGCAGTCCTCGAGGACTTCAAGGACCTGTCAAACGTCACTATAATCGTCTCAGGGGGACCAAACATGGTATACGCTACATTTGACGCTTTCGTGAACAGAGGCATGCCCGCTAACAACATGAAGTCCGATATTTTCTCCTACGCTCCTCGAGGTTAAGAGCTATTTAATCCTGAATTTAAAGCCTCACGGTAGAGAGCAAGACTGCGCTCAACCTGTCCTACCTCGAACATCAAATCAGCCAAACGAATCTTCGCTTCAATGGGGCCACCTAGATCTGTACTGCGAGCATAACTTTCTCGTGCGAGACTCGATTCGCCGCTCTGTTCATAGATCCTACCTAAACAATATTGCAAAACNGCATCAGTGCTATGGTTTTTCCGCCAGCTTTCGGCATTTTTTAGACGAATATCCAAATTANCGTCTCCTAATTCTCCGTAGAGAGNAACTAATTCNGGANTCCAGGACCTTTTCAGAGCTGCACGNAAAACAGGTTCAGCGCCTTCTTTATTTGATAATCCTTCAACATAAAGGGCAATGACAACAGGGTCTAGCTTCAACTTCGACGACAATTGGCGAAACAGCTCATGACGGGCATCATCACTTAAGTTAGCTCCGGCGAATCCCTTCTCTGCCGCGGTTTTTTCCATAATTAAAGCAGTCGAATCATCCATCTGACGTATTTCCGGCACCGCCGCCAAAGCCGCCGACCAGTCACNTGCGGCTTCAATGGCTTGTCGTTTAATTCGCAGGGTATATTCAGTGAGCTTCATATTCTTGAGCAGTAACAAAGCCGTGTCTGGCTCACCGCGAGCCACTGCAAGTTCCGCAGCCAAAACCTTTACTGCTTTCGAGTATTGAGCATCTGCTTCCAAAGCCTGACGAAGATAATTTTCTCGAGNTACGCTGTCACCTAGGTGATCAGCTGCTCGAGCTGCCGCCATATAGTTAACTGCTTTTGAATCGTTATGTTCGGCGCCAGAATCAAGAAACTTCAGAGCNCGCTGGAACTCTCCTTCCGCAAGCAGTCGATGGCCTTTACAAGACAGTTCATTAGATCTTCGCGCCTTTCGTAATCCTCGCCAGCCAAGGTAGNTCTTTGGTGCTTCTCGGACTAGTCCCATGAAACGCAGAGTCAAGTAGACTANTCCAANCAGGAAAANCACCAAGCACAACATAACCCAGAGACTGGTCTGCATTGAATAGTTAGCATAGCTAACCAACACATATCCTGGATCGCGCGCAATCAACGCGCCAACGTACGCTGCTACCACCAAAACCAAGAGCAAAGTGAAAAAAGAACGATTCACTCACCCAAACCTTTTTTTGAACCTGCCGACAAATCCCGAACCGCGTCCAACGAGGCAGAAATATCTGGCAAATCTCTACCGACGTTTTCAGTCCGCAGCTCAATTAAACTCGCTATCAACGCATCCCGAGTTTTATCATCATCAAAAAAATCAATGAGCCAGATTCGAGCTTCATCCAATGATGCCTGATAAACATCCTGCTGACCTTCAAGCAGCGCCATCTGCGCTATCTGCAATTTGAGCACCAAGTTTTGCCTAAGATAATAGATCTGATTGGGGGGTAATATTGGTTTGACCTCGGGAGCACCTCGCCGAAAGTCAATCAGGCTAGATAATCGACTACCGATTTCTNTCAGAAATTGTGTTACTTGTTCCAAAAAGGAATTTGGGCTTGGTTTTTCAATCTCAAACGAAATCGCTGTTTCGAACTTGGGCGGCTCACGTTGCAAATTTTGCACCTGACGAATCAGAGCCGAGATTTTTAGGTAAATTCCCTGGATGTCCGTTCCGTTGAATGTTCGTAACAAGGCAATATCATTCGCCAGAGCTGACCTGAGATCATGAGCAGATATCCCTTCAACGTCCCTGACAATTTGGTCGGCCGTTATCAATAATTGCAGCGCGGAGGATTCATCTTCTACCATCAGCGCGCGCTGATTAGCCATTCGCACTAAATACTCGACTTCAGCAAGCAACCAATCCTCACGAGTAGTCGAGAAATTCGTTTTCATCACATCCAATTGCGACTGAAAGCTTTTACTAAATTTGTTGAGTCTCTCATCGATNCCAATTTCACCAGGCTCTAACACCTGATCCTGGTCGGTCTTCAGTTCATCAATTTGCAAAGCATTCGCACGCACANGGGCCTTTAGAGCAGTCAGTCTTCTGTCCAATTCCGCNTCTGGAACTTCACGATGAAACAACTCATATACGGGGTAGGCAGCGATTGCTATCGCGATCAATGCAAGAAAAACAGCAAAACCGCTGACGATTCGCCAGCTAGCGCGCTTCTGATCGGGTACTTCCTCACTCATGTCAGCCCACTAAAGCGATTCCAAAATCGCATCATACAATGCCTGATCAGAAGCTCCAGCAGCAATCGTCGTCTGAGCAAAGTCCTGACTTTGGGNCGCAATTCGAGGAGAAGCAACGATAAGCTGATACTTACCAACGTTTTCGCCCAGTTTTGCTCGGAGACTATCGAGAGCGGCGATGCTGGTTACAACCACTATTGTATCGGGCGACAAATCGCGCCAGTCNTCATCGATCGTTGTCCTTCGTTCATAAACCTCCAAATAGGTAACTTTCGCACCTCGTCGGATCAGCTCAGNNGCGAGCAATTCTCGACCACCAACACCACGGACAATAAGTACCTTAAGATCTTTAACCTTTTGGAGGCCGCTGAGTTCCAGTAGCCCTTCACTTCCTGCAACGGCCGGATAATCAGCTTTTATTCCATGATCCGATAAGACCAACGAAGTACCAAAACCAACTGCAAACCAATTCAATCGCACCGGCCATTGTGGCCAGTAAGTTTCAAGTTCAGGCATAGAATATCTAACAGCGCTTTTGCTAACAAAGATAATCGCATCCTGTTGGTCGATATCCATAATGAGCCGCCTGTCTTCTTGGGTAAGAGCAACGGCTTTGATTTCAATAAGAGGGCGAACTTGAATTTCTGCAACTTGGCCCGCGAGGCGNGAAGCCAAATTATCGTTTTCTTGACCTGGACGGGTTAAAAGGACTACTGCCATCAGCCTAAAAGCTCGGCCGCGCCTAACCTTAGCAAACGTTCACCTAACTCAGCCGCAACACTTTCTGCGTCAGTAATAGGGCCTGTGAGCACCTCCCTAATTACCTGCTCACCCGATGTATCAGCCACAAAAGCCCTGAGCCTTAGACGGTCCTGAAAAGACTCNCCNAAAACCGCTATGGGCAGGTTACAGGCTGCTCCTAATGCGGTTGTAACTCGTCGTTCCGCAATTACCTCAGTCCAGGTTGCCATGTGATTGATATCGATAAGCAGATCAAGCGTTTTGTTATCGTCTAATCGAGATTCGATTCCTANAGCTCCTTGACCGGCAGCTGGTAAACAGACTTCTGGCTCTATCGAATCACTGATACGATCGGCACGTCCCAGCCGGGTCAGGCCCGCCACCGCCAGTATAATTGCGTCATATTCTTGTCTATCAAGCTTGTCCAACCGCGTATCTACGTTACCGCGCAATTCCCGAAAATTCAGATGTGGATATGCCGCTTTAATTTGCAGGACGCGCCGAAGACTAGAAGANCCAACTACCGCTCCCCAGGGTAAACTATCTAGGTTGGAACAATCATTAGCTACAAACGCATCCAATGGGCTTGCTCGTTCACAGATCGCTGTTATGCCAAGTCCTGTTGGCATCTTCGCTGGCACGTCCTTCATGGAATGAACAGCGATATCGGCATTACCCTCGAGAAGAGCTGTTTCTAATTCTTTAACGAAAACCCCTTTGCCACCCATTTGGCTTAGAGGTGAAACCTTATTGCGNTCACCTTCCGTCGTCATCCCGATTANCTCGCAAACAAGGCCAGCGTGGCGGTTTTCAAGTAACGCTTTGACATGATTAGCCTGCCAAAGTGCCAGAGCGCTCTCACGAGTCGCGATACGTAATTTTTCCATAGGATAACTTTGTCGATCTGGCGCAACCTTAAGAATAAATAAGCCCTATGACAACTATCAATAACTCATCATTAAATTCCANGTAGNCGANGCGACAATCAAACAACCAGTGTCGACTCCGGCTGAGTAATCTCAAATCTTTTTAGAAAGAGCCTGCAGCCCATAGACATGCCCCGTGTTAAGTAGTTAAAGAANAAAAGTAAATCAGGAAACAACACAGACGACTGCCGAGTCACTCTGTTGTATCCTCTTTACTGTATTTCTCTATACTGTGTTCGTTGGAACTTCTCTTGGTTGATATCTGAGCACTAATCACCGAATCGTCAGCAACACCGATAAAATATTTAACATAAAAACAACCTACAACCAGATGCCCGGTAGGATCTTATANGAAACCATGTCTAATATTATTCAAAAGTACGAAGATTTTTCTCCAGAAATTGCTAATCGAATTATCGGTAACCAGTTTCCTGAATCCATCGTTAAGACTGAAGTGCAATCTCTTGGTGAGGGCGTCGGGTTGATGTCATCGATCGCCCGCGTTCAGCTNACTCTNTCCTCCGGCAGGAAAGACTCGGTCATCATCAAGTGCATCGCTAGGAACCACAACAGCGACCTTGCTAAAGGGATCAATTTTTATCGGAATGAGGTTAACTTTTACAATTATTTGTCGACTGAGACACCAATTGCTTATCCGAAAGCTCTNTTCGCCGAAGTNGACGCTACCACGCAGGACTTTTTGTTGATCCTCGAAGATCTAGGCAGTGAGGAAGCTGGAGATCAGCTTAACAGCTGCTCAGGTAAACAACTGCAAATCGCTTTTGAACGAGCAGCTCAGCTNCATGGCACCTTTTGGGGACGTACTGCGGAATTCGACTGGCTTTATTACCAAATCGACATGAGAACCATCTTATTTCGTCGAGATGCTATCTTCCGACCCGGAGTTCAGCCAACCATCGACAACTTCCCTGATTACTTCTCAGGTGTTCGTGCTGACGTCATCAAAAAGATCGCCGAACAGTTCTCAGAACTTTTCCTAAAAGGACTTGGTGGTCCACAAACCGTAATTCACGGCGACTACCGAACCGACAATATGTTCTTGCTCGACCGAGCTGGAGAACCTGACATTATTGCCTTCGATTGGCAAAACACAACAGGTGGAAGCGGAACCCACGACATAGCATATTTTTGTTCCCAGAGTGCCGACCCTGAATTTCACGGTNAACTCCAGTTGAACGCACTGCGACGCTATCACGATACGTTGATTGATATGGGTGTCAAAGGATTCAGCTTTGATGAATGCCTGGAACGGTATCGCTATAACTTACTGCTGGTGATGATCACTCCGATCGCTATATGTGGCACACTCGACCAGGGGAATGAACGAGGTGTAAAGCTGGGGGAAACAATTCTGGAACGTTCATTTTCTGCTCTGGANTCCATGAACGCTGATGATCTCCTGGNCTGAGCGCTCCAGTTCCCAGATNAATCGTGCAAAGCCTNATGGCAACTACANTACCGACAAAGATACCAAAGATGCTAATGTGTCTTCGTGAAAAACTTCCTGATCCTTCCTGTTGTCTTGCCAACATACCTGACGTCTACCTCGACTCAAACTACTAATGATCGTAAACAATCATTCAAGGTAGTCGTAGCTTTAGGACCCGTAGGCAGTATGGATTATTGGATGGCAAGGTCCATGTCTACTTATCTCGCGATAGTTTTCATTCGCTCAGGAGGCAATAAATGATACCAGCAGTCACCGAGGTTCTTGTAATAGGTGGCGGTAATGCTGGACTGTGCGCCGCAATAACCGCTCGACAGTCAGGCGCTCGGGTCCTGCTTTTGGAAAAAGGCGATCGAGTAATGCGCGGCGGAAACACAAGACATACGCGCAACCTCCGGGTCATGCATAACCAGCCACTATTGAATCTAGATGGAAGCTACAGCGAGGAGGAATACTGGCAGGACTTATTGCAGGTTACCGGCGGTAAAACCAACAAGACACTGGCAAGGTTGATGATCAACCATAGTGAAGAGCTATTGATCTGGTTACAGAAGATCGGTGTCCATTACCAACCAGCCCTTTCAGGTACATTGGGACTGAACAGTACAAACGCTTTTTTTCTCGGTGGAGGTAAGGCCTTGGTCAATACTCTGTATCGAGTTGCAGAGCGAGTCGGTGTAGATATNATTTATAACGCTGATGTTCGTGACCTCGAACTCAACGGCTATAACTTCGTAGCGGCATCCGGAACCGTCGGCGATCGGACATTTCAAATTTCTGCTAATGCTGTCGTAGTCGCAAGCGGAGGTTTTCAGGCAAATAGTAAGTGGATGAAAGATATCTGGGGCCAGGCCTCAAATAACTTCCTGATTCGGGGAACGCCAAAGAATACTGGCCTGCCTCTAATAAGCTTGATCAATCAGGGCGTTAACACCGTCAGTGATCCCAGCCAATGCCATGCTATCGCAATTGATGCACGCGGCCCTCGTTTCGATGGCGGTATTGTAACCCGTCTGGATTGTGTCTGTTTCAGTATAGTCGTCAACGACAAAGGTCAACGTTTTTATGACGAGGGCGAGGATTTTTGGCCGAAGCGCTACGCTATATGGGGTCGCTTGATCGCCTCGCAACCGGACCAGATCGCCTACGCTATATTTGATGAAAAAGTGAAAAACAACTTCATGCCTTCAATCTTCGAGCCAATTTCTGGAAAAACCATTGCAGAGCTTGCGAAAAAACTGGATGTCCCCGCTACCCAACTCGAAAAAACCGTCCTGGATTTCAATCAATCAATCGTTCAAGGTATATACGACATCAACCAACTAGACAGTTGTCGCACTAAGGGTCTTGAGCCACCTAAGTCANACTGGGCGCTCCCCATCGACACCGCGCCCTACTATGCCTATCCCCTGAAACCTGGCATTACGTTTACTTACNNTGGGCTCGAGGTAGATAGTTTAGCCCGTGTNCAATTCNATAATGAAGCATCACCCAATATCTACGCGGCGGGAGAGGTTATGGCGGGCAATATACTGGGACAGGGCTACTGCGCCGGCACTGGTATGACTATTGGCGGAGTATTCGGCCGCATCGCCGGAAAGGAAGCAGCTGATTGGAGAACCCGATGAACGCTAACCCGGGTGCAGCCAATGAAGCAGAGCGGGTAATGCAAATCTGCAATGCTTGCCGCTATTGCGAAGGACTCTGCGCGACGTTTCAGGCCATGACCACGCGTAGAAATTTTATCATCACGGATCTCGAGTACCTGGCTAATCTCTGCCATAACTGTACGGCGTGTTTTCATGACTGCCAATTCGCACCACCCCATGATTTTCAAATCAATGTTCCCGCAATCCTGAGCGATATGCGCATGCAGAGCTATGAACGTCATGCCTGGCCGGAGGGNCTCGGCAGAGCTTTCGTTAGCAACGGGCTATGGACAACCGTCGTTACAACACTAAGCATTACCTTNTTACTTGTTCTGGCTTTTATTTTGATCAACAGCAACACTTTCTTTGGCGTGCATCAAGGGCCTGGCTCCTTTTACGAGATTATCGGACATTCGCTCATGATTACCATGGCCGGATCAACTTTTGGTTTCTCTTTGCTGGCAATGGCAATTGGGTTCAAAAGATTCTGGCGATTTCAGGTTGATGGCAAAGTGAATCCGACTCATCTGATAGCCGCAACCAAAGACAGTGTGACTTTGCGATATCTAGACGGGGGTCATGGAGAAGGCTGCAGCAGTATCGATGAACAGGCCTCCAATAGNCGTCGCTTCTTTCACCACTGCACTATGTGGGGATTCCTGCTATGTTTCGCTTCCACATGCATGGCCACATTCTATGATTATATCCTCGGTATTCAGGCCCCNTACCCTTATGTAAGTCTGCCAGTCGTTTTGGGTACAACTGGTGGCCTCGGTCTGCTGGTCGGTCCGGTGGGACTGATGTGGAATAAAATAAAGAGCCACCCCGAAACGACTCGGCATCAGAGCATTGACTACGCCTTTATGCTGTCACTATTTACGGTAAGCTTAACCGGCTTGCTCTTACTAGCATTTAGAGAAACTGCAGCCATGGGTTTACTCCTTGTGATACATCTGGGCTTTGTTCTAGGCTTTTTTCTGATGCTGCCGTACAGTAAATTCGTACATAGCTTTTATCGTTATATTGCGTTGGTTAAGTTTGCCTCTGAACAACCAACCGATTACTAGCCAACGACATAGTTTATCGAGATCCAAACTNGCACCGACTCCGGCGTTCAAAAAATCTCCAGTTTAACTAAAGCGAATTAAGCTCAGAAGCTCATTGCGTCGTCAGGGAAATTTTCTATAGAGTTTGCACAATCTTTCTGATGCCAGGTACGTGACGTCTACTNACGTCTAGCCTTTTATCGATACCACGGATCCGAACCTGATAATGACCCATCGGGTCCTTTTCTAAGCCTACCAATTGCTCCATCATGACTAAGGCATTTCTATGTATACGGACTAGCCGATCGCCAAATTCCGACTCAAGGTCTCGCAGAGTATCGTCAATAAGTACTTCGCCACCTTCATGACGCACCGTCACATATTTCTGGTCAGCCTGAAAAAATTTAACCTCTGTCAAAGGAATCATCTTAATGCCCCGGCGGGTTCGGGCACTAATATGTGATCGAGTATTCGCAATCGGGCTTATTTCTTTATCAGGCTTAAGAGCTTGTTCCAGTCCATTAAATCGACGGGCAGTCGCCAAGGCACCCAGCAACGCTTCACGACGCACCGGTTTCACCAAAAACAACGAAGCATTGATGCTTTTAGCATTAAAGGCATGCTCATCAAACGCTTTGCAATAAATTATGGCAGGAGGTGCCGCCAAAGATGACAGTTTCTCGGCGGTTTCCATCCCAGTCATACGGGCGTCCAGCAGAACAACATCGGGCTCAAGATTGATCACCTGACGAATTGCTTCCTCGCCAGATTCCAAAGTCCCAAGCACATCGTAGCCTTCAAACGATTGCACCATCCTAGTTAATCTATCCCGAGCCANCTTATCATCATCTACGACCAACACATCCATGCTTACATTTCTCCGAGTTACCTTTTTACAAATTCCTGAATCTCTATAGTTTTCATGCAGTTGCNTCTCGCCGGCTTAATCCTTCCGGACGAGTTTCTAGGTTTAAAGATTAAGGATTCTGAGAAAAAAAAATGCGAAGCAGCGCACACTTTGAAGAAAAAGTCGTTTTTTTAATAAATATTTGCTTATCCTTGGACAGCTTAAGCCAGCTATTTGTAGAAAGATGGTTCNCAGATATCTCNTTAATGAAAAAATAGATCATTAGCTCTGCAATGAAGACTCGATCTGAGTCGTCTCTGGCAATTAGAATAGGATTCAGATACGTTCAAGGCTGTTACAATTACCTTTTCNCATGAATAAAAGTAACGACTTGGCCAAGAATAACGACAAACTTTGGGATGGTAGGTTTTCCGAAGCGACCGACGCTTTCGTTGAAGCTTTCACGGCTTCTGTCGAATTCGATAAGATACTTGCGCTTTACGACATTCAAGGTTCGGTCGCACATGCTACGATGTTGACACGAGTAGGTGTAATCACCGAGGAAGAGTTGCAGGCGATCGAGACTGGACTCAAAGAAATTGGTGAAGAAATTAAAACCGGTAGTTTCAGCTGGTCAATCGCACTTGAAGATGTACACATGAATATCGAGAGTGCTCTAACTGAACGTATTGGAGAAGTCGGCAAAAAACTGCATACCGGCCGTTCCCGTAATGATCAGATCGCTACTGATATACGTCTCTATCTAAGGGATATGATTGATTATATCTGCGAGCTAATTAGAAAGACGCAGCAAGGTCTACTCGACCTTGCTAACAATGAAACCGAAACAATCATGCCTGGCTTTACACACCTCCAGGTTGCGCAACCCATCTCGTTTGCCCACCATCTAATGGCGTGGTTTGAAATGATAGATCGAGACTATAACCGGTTCGTCGATTGCAGAAAGCGAGTTAATTCACTTCCCTTGGGNGCNGCAGCCTTAGCCGGTACAACATACCCTATAGATCGAGCTCTTACAGCTGAGCTGCTCGACTTTGAGGCTATTGCACAAAATTCACTGGATGCAGTCAGTGACCGTGACTTCGCGATAGAATTCTGTTCTAACGCGAGCCTCCTACTAATGCATCTGTCGCGGTGGGCAGAGGAAATGATTCTCTGGACCTCGCCGACATTTGGCTTTATCGATTTACCCGACCGATTTTGCACGGGATCTTCGATTATGCCNCAGAAAAAAAATCCAGATGTTCCNGAGCTAGTGCGTGGTAAGACAGGCAGAGTCTTTGGCTCATTGTTCAGTCTTTTAACCGTTATGAAGGGACAGCCACTCGCCTACAACAAAGACAATCAGGAGGATAAAGAACCACTTTTTGACACAGCCANCACTGTTATAGGATGCCTGACGGCTTTTTCTGACATGATCCCGGAGATCATACCGCAACGCGAAGCNATGCGAGCTGCAACACTCAAGGGCTACGCGACTGCCACGGATCTGGCTGACTATCTCGTAAAGAAAGGCTTGCCTTTTCGAGATGCCCACGCAGCTGTTGGAAAACTAGTCGCTTTGGGCTTATCGAAAAATATAGATCTCGCCGAAATAGACTTGATTGAACTGCAAACTGCTAGCGCTCTGATCGAAAACGATGTGTATGACATCTTGAGCTTGGACGGTTCCTTGGGTTCACGTAATCACCTCGGTGGTACAGCTCCTTCGCAGGTCAAACAGGCCATCAAGAGGGCAAGAATGCGCATCAACTGAACGGACTAGACGCTCCCTGCTCAACAAAAACACGGTCTAACAGCGATTTCAAATCCTCCGCCGTCGATGCACAACTCCAAACCTGTTCATCAAATGCCAAATGAAAACCGCCAGACTTGGCAGCTATCCAAATCTCGTGACTACTAATTTGACGACTCAGTATTACGCTGGTTCCATTTGGAAACGTCAATGTAAGCACACCGCCCGAAGAATCCACATCAATGTCATCGTTCAACTCATCGACCTTATCTTCGATTTCCAAAAAGACCTCGTCGACGATCTCCTGAAAGCTACTATCGTCCAACGTCTGCTCCAGCTAAAATTTAGAGTATACTTCAGACTCGATCTGGTGGCCTTCAACAATGCGCTATTTTATCTTGATTTTCGCATACTTTTTTTTGGCTACCTGTGGCCAGAAGGGTCCTCTTTACCTGCCAGAAGAATCCGAACCGGGACTTACCAAGATGAAAACTGATATGAGNCAGGTGGATAAAGACGGTGTACAGCATGGGCGAGAGAAGTAGTCGTGCTGAGTCGCATTGCGGGTGATCTTTATTTAGAGGATGTCCCGCTCCAGGACATAGCCTCTAAATACGGCACGCCTACTTACGTTTATTCTGAGAGAGAGATTAGAGAAGCATACTGNCGCTTCGAACNAGCCTTGGGTTGTTTGCCGCACACAATCTGCTACGCTGTAAAAGCAAANTCAAATATAGCNGTACTGCAGATCTTGGCCAAGCTGGGAGCAGGCTTCGACATTGTCTCCGGCGGCGAACTTACACGAGTACTAACTGCTGGTGGCGCGCCTAAAAAGATTGTTTTCTCCGGTGTAGGCAAACAAGATTGGGAAATTAGACAAGCTCTGGAGGTCGGAATAGGTTGCTTCAATGTCGAGTCTGCNTCAGAGCTGAANCGCATCGCAGANATCGCCGACACCTGCAAGTTTGTAGCACCGATTTCCATCAGAGTTAACCCCGATGTAGATCCAAAAACCCATCCTTATATCTCAACAGGCTTGAAAGAAAACAAATTCGGCGTATCCGCAATGGAGGCAAAAGGTCTTTATCGCGCGGCGGCTAATGACCCCAATCTGCAGATTGTCGGTATAGATTGTCATATCGGTTCGCAGATAACGAACTTATTGCCTTTTAAGGACGCACTTGATCGATTGCTAGAACTAGTCAGAGAACTCGAGTCAGACGGTATATCCCTGAAGCATATCGATTTAGGAGGAGGGATCGGCGTCAGATACCGCGATGAAGAACNAATCGACCTTGACGAATTTGCATCAATCGTGCGGGACGCCATGGTGGACCTTAAACATCATCTTCTGTTCGAGCCAGGCCGAATGATTGTGGCCAACGCCGGTATATTGCTTACTAGAATAACTACACTTAAAAAAAATGATGAGAAGCGATTCGCTGTAGTTGACGCCGCAATGAACGACCTAATAAGGCCATCCCTATATAATGCTTGGCAAGATGTAATTCCTGTCACTGTCACTAACAAACCAGCAGCTAAGTGGGACGTCGTTGGCCCGATCTGCGAGACCGGCGACTTTCTAGCCAAAGAACGTCATTTGGCACTGGACGAAAACGGTTTAATCGCCATTTTATCTGCCGGAGCATACGGGTTCGTTATGTCTTCAAATTATAATTCACGCAATAGAGCACCTGAAATCCTTATAAGCGGGAGTGACCATCACGTTATAAGAAGGCGTGAAACCATCGAAGATCAGCTCGCATTGGAATCACTGCTAAACAGTTAACTGACATGTGGTACGTAAAAGGCAACAATTCTAAGAAAACAGTAGAAGACAAAAGAAGAAAGATAAAAATATAAAAAGTTGGACAGAATGTTACTTCGTTTTACAAAAATGCACGGTCTGGGTAACGACTTTATGATGGTTGATCTCGTGTCACAGCGCGCACATATCTATCCCGACACNATTCGAAAGCTTGCCGACAGGCGAACTGGTATAGGCTTTGATCAGCTTCTGACAGTCAGTCCACCCGATGATCCAAATGCCGATTTCCGNTATACCATTTTCAATGCAGATGGCTCTGAAGCCGAACAATGTGGAAACGGCGCTCGCTGTTTTCTCCGTTTTGTTCGTGATCAAGGACTGACGACCAAATCGTTTCTTCGTCTACAGACCATTTCGGGCCAAATTAGCTGTCNACTAGAAAAAGACGGCAATATCACGGTGAATATGGGCACTCCTATCTTACAACCCGCGAGAATTCCCTTTATAGCTGACAGCCAGCAAATACTCTATGAGTTAGAACAGCCTCATTCTGCTGAGGTTACAACGGCTTCTGTGGTCAACGTCGGCAACCCACACGCGGTGATCAGCGTCAAAGATCTCGACAACGCCCCTATCGTTTCTCTGGGGCCGATTATNGAAAGCCATGAACGTTTTCCNGAAAAAGTGAACGTTGGNTTTATGCAAATACTGTCTAGAAAACAAATTAGATTGAGAGTTTACGAGCGAGGCGTTGGTGAAACACAGGCCTGCGGCAGTGGCGCTTGCGCCGCTATAGTAGCTGGACGTCTGCAGGGACTGCTTGACGAACATATAGAGGTTGAGCTGCCTGGCGGCAAGCTAGAGCTCAGATGGGCCGGTGAAAATGCGCCAATCATGATGAAAGGACCTGCACGGCGAATCTACGAGGGCCGATTAAAATTATGACTGATAAACTGACCGATAAGAATGTTGCCGCGTATCTGAAGAAAAACCCTGACTTTTTCCTAGACCATGAAAATCTACTTCTTCAAATGAAATTAACAGATAATCGTCAAGGTACTATTTCCCTNGTCGAGAAACAGTTAGCNGTCCTGCGTGNACGACAGAAAAAGACCCGGCAACAGTTGGAGGACGTCTTAACGGCAGCGAAGGAAAACAACGAGATCTTTGACAACTGTCGAAGACTNATACTTGATCTGATGGCCGCTGAAAATAGCGAGACATTCTTTTCGTCCTTGGAAAAGAGCCTCAAAAAGGATTTCAAATGTAAAGCTTATGCTTTGATGATCTTTGGCGCTGGGAAAGACATCAATCATTTCACCCGCAGAGTCACGAAGGAAAACGCAGCCCAACATATTGGCTCGCTCATACGAGCCAAAGAACCCACACTCGGTATACTTAGGCCTGAGGAGCAACATTACCTTTTCGGTCCTGACAGCGAAAAAGTAAATTCCGCAGCTGTATTAGCGGTTAAAAATCGTAATCGCCACATCGCTCTGCTAGCAATTGGTTCATCAGACGCCCATTATTTTTCACCTCGTATGGAAACACTGTTTATCGGATTTATCGCGGACTCGCTTGCAAAACTTTTACCTCGGCACCTGTTAGTCTAATAATGACTGATCATTATCATTCTCTTGAGGTAGCGGTCGGTAAATTCCTTACACATCTCTCTGACGAGCGTCAGCTTTCAAAACATACTTTGGACGCCTACCGACGTGACCTTCGCGCACTGTCCGCTTATCTCTTAAAAGTGCCAGTATCAAATTGGGGTCAAGTCAATTCACATCATCTACGGGCATTTATCAGTGCGGATCACGGTTCAGGTCGCTCAGGGAAAACTCTCCAAAGGCGTCTGTCGGCATATCGCACATTCTTTAATTTTTTAGCCCGCGAGGGGGAAGTAAGAAACAATCCCGCAATGGAATTTTCGGCACCTAAATCTAAGATTAAACTACCAGCAACCATAGATACCGACCAAATAAGCCGTTTGCTCTCTATTGACGCTTCCGACTGGCACAGTCTCAGGGATCGGGCCATACTTGAGCTGTTCTACTCATCCGGTCTTCGTCTGTCTGAACTCGTGGGCGCAAATGTAGTAGACATCTCTTTTGACGATGCAACGATAAAAGTTCGCGGCAAAGGTTCAAAAGAACGCGTACTGCCTGTCGGCTCTAAAGCAATTACAGCACTTCAAACTTGGTTGCAGATTCGCAAAAATCTACCAAGAGGTAAACTGCAAGATACTAATGCGATTTTTTTAAGCGAACGTGGTAACCGAATCAAACCAAGGACTGTTCAAGATCGAGTCAAGCAATGGAGTCTGCGTCTTGGCATCAGTACCAAGGTTCATCCTCACACTTTGCGACACTCTTTTGCTAGTCACTTACTGGAATCAAGTCACGATCTCAGAGCTGTTCAAGAATTGTTAGGTCATTCTGACATCGCTACTACCCAGATATATACACACCTCGATTTTCAGCATCTTGCTAAAGTCTACGACTCAGCTCATCCAAGAGCTCAGCGGGCTATAGAAGATTGATCAAGGTTATCGCTTTCGACCTGGACGATACGCTCTGGCACGTGGATCCAGTGATCATTAGAGCAGAACAAATCCTAAAGGATTGGCTAATCGAACATGTACCAGGCTTTCCCTACGATATGCATTATATGAATCAGTTTCGAAAACAGGTACTCGCAGATCAACCCAAGCTAGCGGGTCGATTGACAGAATTTCGGAGACGGGTCATTGAAAAAGCTCTGATTCATCACGGCAGGAAAGATTCAACGAAGATCGCAGCTGAAGCAATGCNGGTTTTTCTAGTCGCTCGCAATCAAGTTGAGTTTTTTGATGGCGCCCTCGAGACCCTTGGTATTGTCGCCGAACACTACCGACTCGGTGCAATAACAAATGGTAATGCAGACATCTTCAAATTAGGTCTCGACCGATATTTCAGTTTTGCCTTTTGCGCGGAAGAAGTAGGGGCTCCAAAGCCCGCTCCCGACCTGTTTCACAAAGCCCTTTCTCACACTGGCGTCTCAGCCAACGAAATGGTCTATGTGGGTGATGACCGCATTAAAGACATAGATGCAGCAAAGGCTATTGGCATAAAGACAGTNTGGCTTAGAAACGAACGACGAGCNGGGCCAGGCAATTCAGAACCNGATTCAATAATCGACACTATTAAGGAATTACCTAACGCCATCAACCGGATTGAAAATTGCGTATAAACTGTTTTATGACCTGAGGGTCTGCGGGNAGAATTACCTTNCGCGTTCGAGCATCCCGCACTGCTTCCAGCTTTTCATGAGTAACTTCTAACGATGGCAGACTTTCAGCAATCACTTGGTCAAATTTAGCTGGGTGAGCCGTCGCCATACAAACCAACGGCAGGTCCGCAGAACGGTGTTTTCGGCCTACCTGAACTCCCACAGCTGTATGGGGATCCAGAAGATATCCCGTTTCTTCATGGATTTGAGCTATCGTCGACAAGGTCATTGGNTCATTAACTCGATCGGATATAAAAGCATTATCGATATCAAATAGCGCCCGATCGATCGTTGCTTCACCTGTTTCATTAAACGCGGCCATGAACTCACGAACTTTGCCACTATCTTCGTGGAGTTCGTAGTAGACGTAGCGTTCAAAGTTGCTAGCGACTTGAATATCCATCGCGGGGCTATGACTGAAATGCACTTCTTCTCTTTGATAGACACCGGAGGAAAAAAAGCGATGTAGGATATCATTCTGGTTTGTCGCAAGAATGAGTCGGTTGATCGGTAAACCCATACGGCGTGCAATGTAACCGGCGAAAACATTACCAAAATTACCTGTGGGCACCGCAACATCAAACCTTGGCGGTGCGCCTAACTGCACGTAAGCAGAAAAGTAGTAAGTTACCTGCGCTAGCACACGGGCCCAATTAACCGAGTTAACCGCGCCAAGTTCGTACTCATGCTTGAAACGCAAATCATTGAAAATCGCCTTTAAAATTGACTGACAGTCATCGAAGCTTCCTTCAACAGCAATATTCTGGACATTGTCATCCAGCACACTAGTCATCTGACGTTCTTGTAGTTCGCTGGTTTTACCTTCAGGAAACATTATAAAGATATTGATGTTTCTCTTGCCTCGGACCCCAGCTATGGCGGCGCTACCCGTGTCGCCACTCGTTGCNCCAAGTATGTTCAGGGTGCCGCCTCGAGCATGAAGAACGTGCTCAAACACATTACCAAGGAACTGCAGAGCCACATCCTTAAAAGCCATTGTCGGCCCGTGAAAGAGTTCCATGACATTGAAGTCCGAAACTTCCACCAGCGGGGTGATCAAAGNTTCATCGAATGAGCTATAGCTTAAATCAATAAGTTTGCGTAGGTCGGTTGGGGATATGTCGTCTATGAAATTACTCATGACTTCAAAAGCCAATTCCTGATAGCTAAGCTGCGCAACTTTCTTCAACTGCGCAGAGATATCAGGGATTGCTTCTGGAACGAGAAGACCACCGTCTGAGGCCAGCCCCATCATGACAGCGTCACAGAATGACAAACCGCTGACGCCACCGCGGGTACTCACATATTTCATGGGCGTTTTCTTCTTAAGAACACCCAACCGTCCCCTGTTCCCCTAATTAACGGTTCCNTGAGCTAAAAAGCTTATACAGCTTCCGCCCCGGTTTCGCGAGTTCGAATGCGTATGACATCTTCTAAAGTACTGACGAAAATTTTTCCGTCGCCAACCTTACCGGTATTGGCGGCGGTGGAGATCGCTTCGATAACNCCATCAAGGCTTTCATCCGTTATAGCGACCTCAATCTTAACCTTTGGCAGAAAGTCTACGACATACTCAGCACCGCGGTAGAGCTCTGTATGGCCCTTCTGTCTNCCAAAGCCTTTAACTTCAGTAACAGTCATCCCTTGTACGGATATGTCAGACAACGCTTCACGAACATCATCNAGNTTAAACGGTTTAATGATTGCTGAGACCAGTTTCATCGTATTGTTTCTCCTTGCACTGCACTGCCCAAATCGGCAATGTAACGAATTCTGCGGCCCGAAGATAGGCCACAATGGTATCCGTATACAGCAGACACTGTGCCACTTTTTGTAATTTCATAAAAAACAGTAGCTTATAGAACAAGCCATGCTTTATTTTTCCCTTTTGCACTATGGGAGTGCAATTTTCTTAATGTAATATCCGCCTCATGCACCACCGCCGTGCGGTCATCAAACTACCCCATAGACTACTTTGCCCGCTAACCTATTAGTGTTTAGATTGGAATTGTCGAGAGGTATTCTAACCCATCCAGCGCAAGCAGGCGCTTTTTTGAATAGTGATACATGTTATCTCCCTCCGGCAAAAGCCAAATAATGATAACTACCATGTTGAACACTATATTAAGCGCGGCATGCCGAGGAAGATAGTGACGCCTAGCGCCCTTTTATCAGTAATTTTATATCTCAACCCAGATTTTTTAAGACCGAAGTTACAGCTG
>NZNP01000091.1 GCA_002694945.1 Gammaproteobacteria bacterium | reverse complement strand
ATCGGTGAGTACACAGATCTTGGTTTTGCGCTGATGGGTGATTTCACCTGGAACAATGGTTTTAGTGCATTACTCGGTGTGCGATATGACACGATTGATGTGGAAAGTCGTCAACCGTCTGATAAGTTATTGTTTGCCTCATCTAACAATTTCTGTCCGCCTCCCGGGGGATGTGAAGATGTTGAAGCTGATGACGATGTTGATGGCGTCTCTTGGACAGCGAGTATCAGTTACGATTTCGCGGACGGACAGTTTATTCCCTACTTCACAGCTTCTGAGCAAGCAACAATGATTGTCGGGCAGGGTGCTGAGGCTACGGTAGGTAATGTGGCTGATGGNGGNGTCTTCGACGAGTCAGAACTGCTTGAATTCGGCGTAAAAGGAAGCCTTCTTGATAACAGCCTTTACTACGCGATCTCGGTCTACGAGCAAGAGAGAACAGACTTCTCTGCGCAGTCCATTGTCACGAACCAGGCAACTGAAACTGAAGGTGCCGAGGTCGAGGTGCGTTGGGTGGTAAACGAGAATCTTCTGTTGACCTTTGGCTATTCCAAAATCGAAGTTACTAACCTTAATACAGAGGAAGCAGGCAATCGTTTCAGTTTCATAGGTTGTGATGACCTGCCGAATATTCCTTGTCATCTTCTTTACGGAGGCACGTTAGGCGGGTTCGTAGCAAACACTGCCAGTGATTCAAAGCGAGCGGGCATGCCTGAGAATATCTTCTCGCTCACAGGTACTTATGACTTTGGCAATGGTTGGGCAGTTACTGGAAGCGTTATTGATGTTGATAGCGTTGACTCAGGTTACTCTGGTGCCGTCGAACTTCCTGAATACACTCTGGTCAACCTAGGTTTTTCATACGAAACTGAAAATTGGTTATTCAGCGTNAGTGGCAAGAATTTGACTGATGAAGAATATTTCCGATCGAACTTCCCGAACTTGTTTGGCGGNGTAATTGTTCTTCCTGAACTACCTCGTCACTATAACGCTAGAGTTCAATACAAGTTCTAATTTGGTGATCATCTTGAATGGCGAGTTTTGGCCATTCTTGATTTCATTTACCGAAGGGCAGCCTACCGGCTGCCCTTTTTTCTTGNGCTTTGTCTTTTAGGTACTATCTNGTGNGGTGTGTGTTCACCATAGTTCGTTTATTTGGCATGCTTAGGCAAACTTCTCTGTTAAATCTTAAATGAAAAAGCATTGTCCCTCCGCATTACTTTTTACAGTCATACTATTAGCCTTTCTTGACTCGTCTTGGGCGGACGCCCGTCCGGTCAAGATAGTTGTTGTCACTATGTTTGAAATCGGTAACGACACTGGCGACAGAGCTGGAGAATTTCAGCTATGGAAGGAGAGACGTGACTTGACTGAAGTACTGCCTTTTCATGGCTGGCGCGATCTGCACTATGATCCTAATGACGGTTTGCTGGTAATGGTTACTGGAATAGGTACTGCTAGGTCGGCAGCGGCGGTCATGGCTTTGGGGATGGATGATCGATTTGATCTATCTAAAGCTTATTGGTTGATAGTGGGGATCGCCGGCATAGACCCGGAGGACGCGCCGGTGGGATCGGCGGTCTGGTCGGAATATCTTGTTGACGGTGATTTGGGGCANCACATTGACTCGCGAGAAATACCTGAAGATTGGCCATTCGGCTACTTTCCTCGTTACACCATGGGACCTTTTGATCCTAATAAGCCTGAGCCTACGGGTGAGCTATACCAACTTAATCCCGGCCTGACTGATTGGGCTTTTGAGTTAACAAAGGACATTGAAATACCAGATGACCCTTCTGTGAGAAAAGAGAGGGCCTTGTACACCGAGCATCCTAANGCGCAAGGCAAGCCTATTGTTCTAAAAGGAGATCATATCNCNGCACTTACATTTTGGCACGGTAAGNTGCTCAACGATTGGGCTAACAGGCTCGTGAGTTACTGGACGGACGGCAAAGGGAATATGGTAACGTCCGCCATGGAAGACACAGGGTCTTATTTGTCTCTCTCTTGGCTCAATAAGATTGGCCGGGTAGATAAACAGCGCGTCATGGTCCTGAGGACGGGTAGCAACTATACCATGCAACCCCCGACGAGAACCGCGGCCGAGAATCTGTTAAAAGAAACCAAAGGCTACAAATACGCCGGCTTAGAGGTTGCTGTGGAGGCAGGCTATCGAGTAGGGTCTCGTGTNGTTGATGAGATAATTGATAATTGGCNAATTTACGAGGCAAATGTCCCGGGAGTACNCGATGAGTGAGCTTCTGAAGCTTATCAGGAAGCTCCCAAAGGCCGAACTGCATTTACATATTGAAGGCACGCTTGANCCTTCNATGCTTATGGCACTAGCGCAAAAGCACTCCATTGNAATGCCNTATGGCTCAATAGATGAAGTAATAAATGCNTACAATTTCAATAATCTACAGAGCTTTCTTGATTTATATTATCTTGGCGCCAGTGTCCTCCGTGACGAGGAAGACTTCTATCATTTGATGATTGCCTACCTNGAACGTTGTCATCAAGATGGCATTGTTCATACTGAGATGATGTTTGATCCGCAAACGCATACCACGCGAGGAATTGATTTCTCCGTATTTATGTCGGGATTCGAGCGGGCGCGCCAAGAAGCCGCCGAAAGGTGGAAGATCAGCACCCAGTTGATAATGTGCTTTCTCCGTCATCTGGACGCTGACAGTGCAATGGCAACACTTGCTGCTGCTAAACCATTTCGTCACCAAATAGTNGCAGTCGGCCTTGATTCCTCTGAGTTAGGTCATCCTCCCGAGAAATTTACGGCTGTTTTTCAAGAAGCAGCTAAACAAGGATATCTTGGTGTGGCGCATGCTGGTGAGGAAGGGCCTCCTGAATATATCAAAGGCGCATTAGATTCCCTAGAGGTTGCCCGGATCGACCACGGTGTTCGCTGNNTANAAGACGCTGTNCTCGTTGACCAGCTGNTGCGTGACCAGACACCCCTTACGGTTTGNCCTTTGTCAAACATCCGCCTCCGTGTGTTTGATCGGATGGAAGATCATCCCGTGCTGCAGATGCTCGACCGAGGCTTGAATGTCTGCATTAATTCGGATGATCCTCCGTACTTTGGAGGTTACTTGATGGATAATTTTTTNGCCCTTGAAGAAGCCCTTAGCTTAACTGAAATTCAAGCTAGGCATCTTATCGCCAATGGTATTCGCAGCAGCTTCATCAGTAGTGACGCTCGTGAGACTTGGTTAAAGTTGATAAGAGGCTAATCAGTTTCAAGTTCATTCCCGAGATATTTGCCAGCTACATAGAAGTGGTACGCTGACCAAATGTTAAAAAACGAGAAAATAAGTAAGCTATACCGTAACGAGTCTTGGCCATAACTTTTACTCAGNAGGTCACTGACAATCCCGACTGCTTGTGGGCCTGCACCCAGCCCAATAATATTGATGATGAAGAGTAAAACTGCGGCTGCAACAGCTCGCATCCGTAATGTTGCTAATCCCTGAGTCTGCGAGAAAGTTGTTGCTTGGTAAAAGTTACCAAGAGCCACCGGAACTATCAAAAATAACAACGCCGCTAGAGCGGAGTCTGATAAATAAACGCCAAATGCGAATGGTGCTCCAATCAATAGTGCGACGGAGACAACCCAAAGATACCAGCGAGTGTCTCGGNTGCCCAATTTATCGGCCATCCATCCGCCAGCTGCGATGCCAATGCCGCCTGGGATGCCCAGTATCAGTCCCAGCCAGGTGCCTATCTCCCCTGTCTCCATTCCGTGAGAGCGAACCAAAAAAGAAGGCACCCAGGTAACCAACCCATACCCTACGAATGCNGTTAAAGCGCCACCGAAGGCAAGATGACGGAACGATTTTTTNCGCCACATGAAGCGGAAGGTTTCCATAACGCCAGGTTGCTCACCTGAGTCGATTCTACCTTCGGCCATGCCTCTAGTTGGCTCAGCTAAAGTAAATCTTACTAGCACGGCGAGGATGAGCCCAGGAATACCAACAACGAAGAATGCAACTCGCCAGCCGAAAAATTCATTCAACCAACCCCCGGCAAGAAATCCAAACAAGATGCCTACAGGTATGCCCAATGAGTAAATACCTAAAGCGGTGGCTCTATTCTCGGCAGGGAAATAATCAGCGATCATTGAATGAGCAGGTGGGCTACATCCTGCTTCTCCAACTCCAACNCCTATTCGTGCGGCAAGTAGTTGCCAAAAATTTTGCGCTAATCCAGATAGTGCTGTCATACCGCTCCAGATAGCCAATGCCAGCGCTATTAGGTTTCGACGATTGTTTTTGTCTGCGTAGCGTGCGATTGGAATGCCGAGGGTCGCATAGAAAAGNGCAAATGCAAATCCTGTTAGCAGGCCTAGGGCTGTATCTGAGAGTCCCAGTTCAAGTTTTATGGGCTCAAGCAATATAGATAGGATTTGTCGATCGATGAAATTAAACGTATAGACAACTACTAGAACGCCTAGCGCATAGTTTCTTGTAGCCGGGCTAAACAGGCCGTCACTCTGATGGTTCATGTTGGGTTCTCAATAAAAAGCTTAGCGTTTCTTCCCAACGCTAATGAACAAACCAGTCTCCATTTCCACGGATATAATTGCTGGGAGCTTTTACACATTACGCGCTCTTCCGGTCTCACGCTAGCAATATGGTAGGGAAGTTATAGTTATACGACTATTGCAAATGATAACGTAACATCAGAATCGACCACTTTTTGACAAGTTGGATAGATCGTTCACGCAGAAGCTATGTAAATTTAATNCGTGTGTTCGTTGTTGCCAAACGCTTTCAAACCATGTATCCCGCCGTTGGGGTAATGCATGTAGAGCAGATGGCTTATCGATATGTTGGACTCCAATTCACGAAAGCGGTGGTATTGATCTGGNCGCAGAAAAGCGAAACTGATGAGGGGTCTCCAGATGTCCGGANAGTGGTTCTTTAGTTCGATGGTGAAGCTCTCGGGGTTGGCGACGGGTTCATCAAGGTAGCGTTGCTCTTGCATATACGTTTGNAATACTTCGGGTGTTNTTTCCTCACCGCTGTCAAACTTNATCGACCACTTTGGTTGTTTAGTTATTGCATTTTCCAGCTCGATCTGATTTGCGGCCTCAATACCAAAGGCGTGACAGGAGAGAGGTGAGTTAAGACGATGCATGTAGGTGTCGACAACAATCTCTTGAATAATTGCAGGATTTTTCAGATGAAACAGAGCTTGCTCGCCNAAACCNGTCCTGGCGGACTCCCAGCCAAGCATATAACCCACGTCGCGATTACCNTCTANAGCGTCCTTAGGTTTACCATAGTGCTCATTAGAAACATGTGAGATGACNGCGTCCTCTAGTATNTTNGCCCTGGGTTCTTCGCTGAGGAGTTGCCCCATTAAGTTGATTCTGGCTATNCCACCNTCGTGAAAACACCTGACGAGACATTCGTCAGCCTCTGTTGGTTTTATTCTGAAGGAATGTTCTGAATCTGGTTTAAGTGGAGTGCGCTTAAGTATCTCAATTGGTACACCCTCCCGGAAGAGAATGACGGCGATGGAGAGAACCTGGTTGCCGGTAAACCAGCGTGTGCTAATCTGAATTTCCTTAACGATAGCGGGCGTTACCAACCCTAGTTTTAACCAGTGGTGTGCGTTGTGATCAAATCGGAAGCCACTTTTGTCTGCGTTAAGGGTGGTTGCTTTGTGACGCGCTGTTTCGAAGCCCCAATATTTTGCTCCCATATGTGTGAATGTGCCTTTACAGTCAGGAGGATCGTTGGGCAAAGCGACATCGTGAGGGTTTGTAAATGATGAGTCGCTATAAGCCGCAACATAGGCAGGGACATATTTGTTGCTCACGCTCGAGAGATTCCTGATAGGTCAATATGGAGCCAAGCTTGTAACGGTAGTTCCACTTCTTCGCAGTTTTCATCATCAGCGACACGGTCAATTACCAAAAACTTTGATTCTTTTTCTAAAGCGAGGCAATAGTGATGCCAAGTGCCAGGGTGATAATTGACGCCCTGGTCTGGTGAGGCCAAAAATACTTCTATCGCAGTTGCGTCCATTTCCCCTGGTGGGGCTACCGCAACGATAAAAGGGAATCCGCTCAAGGGATAGAATGCTTGGCTGGACAGCGGATGGCGCTCCATGCTTTTCAGAGTCAATGGTATTGGCAGTGGAGTCGAACGGAAAATGCTGACGCCTGCTTTACCGCCTGCGTCAGTCAGAGTTAATTTAGCCAAATCGTGAAATCTATGAGTATTGCCTTGATTAATTATCATCGGTGATTGTGTTGATTCGATGGCGATTACGTCACCAAATGGTTCGAAAGACTTAGACGTAAGTGGTACTGGAGCTATTGAACGTGGCATATCAGAAGGCGATCACCTATAGTTTATCGCTTAAATGTTACCACCTTAGCGTCGTTTCACCATGCAAGATCTGCCGTATTCATTAATGACTGAGCTCGAAAAAGTAGCGAGAAAAGACTTGCCGCCAGTAGCTCTTTGGCAGCCCGAGGTAGAGAAAGATATCGATATGGAGGTTCTACCGGACGGGACTTGGAACTATATGGGGACACCTATCCTCCGACGTCGTTTGATCCACCTGTTTGCTTCCGTCCTGCGAAAAGAAGGGGATGATTATTTCTTAGTAACCCCTTTAGAAAAGTGTCGCATTAGAGTGTTAGATGTACCTTTCCAGATTATTCTCATGAATGTGATAGGCGAGGGAGCATCGCAGAGCCTCGAGATAACTACCGATATGGGCGAAACAGTGGTCGTTGATAGCGAGCACCCTCTGCGAATGGTCCACAGAAATGACGAGTCCATTCCTTACGTCATGATAAGAGCGGGTATGGAAGGACGCATGAATCGGAATGTTTACTACCAGCTTGCAGGGTTATTAACCGACAGGGAGGGTGAGTTGGGTGTCTGGTCTCGCAACCACTTCTTTAAGGCAGAAGGTTAGTTGAGCGACTTCAGTCGCAAACAAAAATCTTCCCGGCGCGACAGGATCTGCATCGCATGCAAAATAAGGACTCAAAAAAATATTGCTTACTATAATTCCGATAAGGGATTAATGGCTCTTAGTGAGCATAGAAGAGGATATACCGGTCATT
>NZNP01000090.1 GCA_002694945.1 Gammaproteobacteria bacterium | reverse complement strand
CTGGATGGCAAGAGACAACTGCTGGAATAAAGAAACTTGAAGATCTTCCCACCAATGCTAGTTCCTATCTCGATAAAATTGAGGAAATTTGTGATATCCGGATAGATGTTGTCTCGACAGGGCCTGATCGAGAACATACCGTAATGATCAATGATCCNTTTTGAGGNGNTCNATAATTTAATTGTTNGAAGCAACGCAACTTAANTTTATCCGAACNTTACTTNCTGNNCCGGAATTCAAAGGGAAGATTGAATCAATTCATTCCANCCGTTTCTTGAACAGTTAAATTTGCATTTAATACCTATTGTACTGTTCATAATGTCGGCTTGACATAAAGGTGAGCAAAAAAAATGTTCTCAGTTACGCTGTTTTGTTTATACAAGTAGATTACGAAATTATTAGAGGTAGTGGTTCGGTTATATGTTGATAGGTTGNAAAAGCTTTTGTGAAATCAAGGGCGGTGATCTTGGTCATAAGGCGNCGATGNAGCATTCCGTANTAGNAGATCTNCTGTTCGGATAAGAACCGTTTTTTGCCAGGNTCAAGGGCCTACCTGGTGCCGAGGAGAGGACTTGAACCTCCACGGGGTTGCCCCCACTAGCACCTGAAGCTAGCGTGTCTACCAATTTCACCACCTCGGCATGAAGTCGCGCAGCGTACAATTAGCATTGTCGACTGTCAATTAGGGATCATAATTTATGNAAGACCCACATTATCGTCGGGAGNAACAAAAGTACGAGCATCCAATNGCAAGCAGGGAACTGATAATAAGCTGTNTGGAACGNGTTGGTGAACCTGTCTCGTGGAAAAGGCTGGTAAGCGAACTACATATAGATANNNGTCGNGATCGGGAAGCCTTCAAANTGCGGTTGAGAGCAATGGTCCGAGACGGTCAGTTGATTGTNGANNGACGGAATGTNTACGCGCTGGCGACTCGAATCGAACTNTTTGCNGGTTTTGTATCGGCGCACTCCGATGGGTTCGGCTTTCTGATTTGTGACGATACTCGTGATGATATCTTTCTCTCTTACAGACAAATGCGTGCAGTCTTTCATGGTGATCGAGTAATGGTTCGGATTCGCGGCCGTGATAGGCGGGGGCGAGAAGAGGGCGAAATTGTAGAAGTGCTCCAGAGCAACACGTCAGAATTGGTCGGTCGCGTATATTATGAACAAAAGATACCGTTCCTCGAGTCTCTAAACCGCAGAATAAATCATAGAATTCTGATTGAAAATTACGACACGCCGCCTACAGANGGCCAGATCGTAGTTGGCGCAGTGCTTGATTCGCCAACCATGCACGGCCTTGCAACAGTAGAGATAATAGAAACCCTTGGTGATTATTTAACTCCCGGTATGGAAGTTGAGATAGCACTGCGTAACCATGATATTCCGTTGCATTTTTCTGATGATGCACTGAGCGAGGTAGATTTATTGCCGATTAACGTCAAGGCACATCACAAACGCAATAGGGTAGACCTGCGTGATCTCGACTTGGTCACCATAGATGGTGAGGAAGCTCGGGATTTTGATGATGCTGTTTACTGCGAACGTCGCTCGAACGATAGTTTCCGTTTGTTGGTGGCTATAGCGGATGTCGGTCATTACGTAGTACCGGATTCGGCATTGGATCTGGCAGCATANGAGCGCGGTACCTCAGTCTATTTTCCTCAATATGTGGTACCGATGTTGCCTGAAAAACTCAGTAATGGTTTNTGTTCGTTACGNCCTGACCTTGATCGATTGGCTCTAGTTTGCGACATGACTATATCTGGNCGGGGCAGAATCAGTGGTTATGAGTTTTATGAAGCAGTTATCTGCTCTAAAGAGAGATTAACTTACANTGAGGTTGGGGGGTGGATNGATGCAGGNGAGTTTCCTCGTCATCAAGACAGCTTGGCAGCGCTTTTGGAACTTACTGCGCTACTCGGCGAGCGACGTGCAACTAGAGGAGCGTTAGACTTTGATACAACTGAAGTGGGATTTGCTTTCGATCAAGATGGGCGTGTCAACTCGATTTTNCCACTCAGGCGNAACTTTGCNCACCGAGTTATTGAAGAAGCTATGTTGTGCGCCAATGTTTGCGCAGCTCGGCTTATCGAAAGGAGTCAGGTTCCATGCCTATACCGCATTCATGAAAGACCGGAATCGGAGAAGATTGATTCTCTNAGAGACTTCTTGGTTGGTTATGGCATTGATCTGGGTAACGGCGAATCGGNCGATTANCAGGCAGCGATAGGCGCTCTGCAGGGAAAAAAAAATGGCCATGTCTTGCAAGTCGCGCTACTTCGCTCTTTGCAACAAGCGGTTTACCAGTCCGAAAACCGCGGGCATTTTGGATTGGCTTTCAATCACTATACTCACTTTACCTCGCCNATCAGGCGTTACCCAGATTTGCTCGTGCATCGCCTCATCAAGTCCCTGATTCATGGAGAAACGCCAATGAAGGGTGTTCGACAANTCNAGAGATCAAGTCGAAGTGTTCACTATGAATATGACGCCGAGGCTGTTGTGCAGTTAGGTGTGCATTGTTCATATACCGAGCGCCGTGCAGATNACGCTGTTTATGAGGTTTTAGAATGGATTAAGTGTGATTATCTGTCTNATCGNTCTGGTGATGATTTCGAGGGTGTCATCTCCTCTGTGACGAAGTTCGGCTTTTTTGTCGAATTATCTGATGTATATGTTGAGGGCTTGGTCCATGTCAGTAGTTTGCTTGGCGACTACTATCACTTCGATACTAAGAGCCAATGTTTGGTTGGTGAGAGGCGCGGAGACCGTTTCGCTTTGGGTGATATAGTCACTGTNCAGCTAGCCAGTGTTGATGTTGACGAAAGGAAAATTGACCTTGAATTACTAACACACACGCCGNTACACCGAAAAAACAAGCCCAGCCGTTCAGTCAAAAGAGGCAAAGCGACGGATAGAAAACGTGAATCGAAGCGGAGGAGAAGCCGGAAATGAGCCAGCGAATTTTTGGTATTCATGCCGTAAAGGCGGCACTGGAAGCTGGTTCTGGCTCAATGCTAGTNGTCCNTGNAGGTCNATTGAGTCGGCGACAACTTGAGGTTATTGAGCTTGCAGAGAGTCTTGATGTCACCGTGGTTCGTAAGGATATTGCGACGGATACTGTGGATCAGGGAATTTTGTTGGAAACTTCGCCTGTGCGATTTAGATCTGAAGGTAAATTGTTGGAGTTGCTGGATCATCTAGATGAAGATGGATGTTTCTTGGTGCTAGACGGCGTTACCGACCCTAGGAATTTCGGAGCGTGTTTAAGAAACGCCGCCAGTTTCGGTTTGCATGGCGTGATAGTGCCCAAAGATCANTCAGCGCCTCTCTCGCCTGCNGCNATTAAAGTCGCNAGNGGTGCAGCGAGTATNACTCCGGTTTTCCAGGTAACGAANCTAGCTCGATGCATAGATGGNCTCAAAAAGGCGGGNCTTTGGATTATTGGTACCAGCCTNTCGGATGCCACTCGGTCATTTGCAGATGTGGACCTCTCGGGGCCTGTAGCNTTAGTNATGGGNGCAGAAGGCAAAGGAATTAGGCCTAAAACGGCTAGGTGCTGTGATTATCTGGTGGAAATACCAATGCCTTTCCCCGATCTCAGCCTTAACGTCGCTGTTGCTACAGGCATTTGTCTATATGAAGTATATCGCCAGCGATCAGCGAGTTGAAATCGATTTGACAAGGATCTGCTGCGAAGGCAAACTNCGNCNCCCAATTTCTCCTTGCTGCACTGTAACGCTAAAGGTTNGTCCTTAACAGGTAGCATTAATCCGAAAGGAGCCTCTATGAGACATTATGAAATAGTGTTTCTGGTGCACCCTGATCAGAGTGAGCAGGTGCCCGGAATGATCGAACGTTACTCCAGCCTGATTACTCAGGGCGGTGGTCAAATCCACCGAACCGAGGATTGGGGGCGGCGACAACTCAGTTATCCCATTAACAAGATTCATAAAGCGCATTATGTCCTATTGAATGTCGAATGTGATTTAGAGACGCTTGAGGAGCTAGAGACAGGATTCAAATTCAATGATGCTGTACTTCGTAACCTTGTCATGAAGCGTAAGAAAGCGGACACAGTAGAATCGCCCTTGATGAAGATCGAGCGTGAGAGCAAAGAAAAGAAAGAGCGAGATGAAGCTGCCCAGAGTCGTCCGGCGAAACCCGCCGACAGCGAAGAGGTTATAGAAGAGCCTGCTNCAGAAGCCNACGCTGAGATTGAGGAGTAAGATATGTCAAGATTCTACCGAAGACGAAAGTACTGCCGTTTTACCGCGGAAGGCATCACCGAGGTCGATTATAAAGATCTTGAACTGCTAAAAGCCTATATCTCTGAGACAGGCAAAATTGTTCCGTCACGCATCACAGGCACGAAAGCCAAGTATCAGCGTCAGTTGGCTAAAGCAGTAAAGCGAGCGCGTTATCTGTCGCTGCTCCCATATTCGGACGCTCACAAGTAAAGCTGAAGTATGCAGGCGATTGCTGAATTTGCAATGCGTAGTCGAACGCACGCGATAGGCACTAGCCTTCTGGCAGGTATCCTGCCGCTGCTGGGGTGGTTGAGCCTTGTTATCGTTGCACTGGTCTGCCTGCGTCAGGGAGTGATGGCTGGTAGTATCGTACTCCTCTGGACGATACTACCTTTTAGCGTTCAAACCTATATGTTTGGAGACCCCAATCTCTTTTCTCTTTTCGGTATCTTCTGTTTGGCTGGCCTGCTGCGNATCAAACCGTCCTGGGAAGTCGTTCTAATGGTCGCGGTAGTTTATTCCATCTGCGCAGGACTAATCTTCGAATGGCAGGTGCTCGAAAAATTTTTAGGTGTTTATTCAGTATATTTCGATAGATTNCAGATGCCGGAAGCATTCACAGCTAGAGAGCTTGAGATGCTCGTTGTCAACTCTGTCGTGATGTTGGTTGCTTTTGGCATGATCGCTATGTTGTTTCTGGCTAGATGGTGCCAGGCGGCTCTCTACAACCCGGGTGGGTTCAGAAAAGAATTTCATCAAATCAGGTTGTCTCAGACGGCGGGCATAATCTTTTTGCTAGCCTTGATCATCAGTTACGTCTTTGATGATTTATTGGGTCGTTGGTTGCCTGTTCTGACTTTACCTCTTGTCATCGCAGCACTCAGCCTGGTTCATTTTCTGATAGCAGCGAAACAATTGTCGACTCGCTGGTTAGTAGCTTTCTATCTGACTCTGTTGTTGTTCGGTCAGTTATTGTTCCCGCTCCTTATTTTTCTGGGATTGCTAGATAGCGCCCTGAANCTAAGAACCAGATTACAACCTATTCAAAAGGACTAAAAGATGGAAGTTATTTTGCTTGAGACTATAGCCAAACTGGGCGACCTTGGTGACAGGGTAACTGTAAAATCTGGATATGGTAGGAATTTCCTGATTCCGCANAAGAAAGCAGTGCCAGCGACATTTGAGAATCTCGAGNTATTTGAAGCTAGAAGGGCTGAACTTGAAAAAGTGGCGGGCGAGAAACTTGCCGATGCACATGGTCGGGCTGAAACAATCAATAGTATGGCTATCAGCATACAAACNAAGGCGGGTGAAGAAGGCAAACTCTTTGGGTCGATTACTGTTCGAGATATTGCGGAGGCCGCAAAAGCNAAAGGGGTTNCTCTNGAAAAGAGCGANGTTCGACTTCCNGAAGGTCCGATTAGGGAGCTTGGTGANTTCGAAATTGATGTGCACTTGCATCCGGAAGTAGNCGCTGTACTAAAATTGGCGGTGGTACCCGAAGCCTAAAGCCATTAATCTANCGANCCCGATTCGGTAAGAAGAATCATCGATTGGATGACACTGGCCCACTAAAATTACCTCCTCATAGTATTGAGGCAGAACGATCTGTCCTTGGCGGGCTCATGCTTGACGATAACGCTTGGGATGCCGTTTCAGAGCGCGTCTCGAGTCAAGACTTTTATCGGTCTGATCACCGAATGATATTTCGTTGTATGGCAGATCTCGTCGAGCGAAATCAGCCCCTCGATATAATAACGATTTCTGAATCATTGGAAGCGGCAGGGGAGCTCGAGAATATCGGAGGACTTGCTTTTATCTCGGATCTTGCGTCCAGTATCCCGACGACAACTAACATTAATGCTTATGCAACTATAGTTCGTGAGCGTGCCACTGTCCGTGGTTTGATATCTGTAGCCCATGAAATCGCTGACAGTGGTTTTAATCCAGGGGGCAGAACCAGTGAGGAGCTGATCAACGAAGCGGAAGCGAAGGTTTTTAGGATATCAGATGATAGACCTAATGTAGGTGGCCCGGAATCCGTCAGGCCGCTTTTGACCAAAGCCGTGGAGCGAATAGATCTACTTTATCAGACAAAGGGTGCACTGACGGGGGTGAGCACGGGGTTTCGTGACCTGGATGAAATAACCTCTGGTTTGCAGGCATCGGACCTTATTATCGTAGCCGGTCGACCCTCTATGGGCAAAACAGCTTTTATGATGAACATGGCGGAGAGCGCTGTAATTTCTGGCGGGCATCCGGTATTGGTCTTCAGCATGGAAATGCCTGCCGATTCACTGGTGCTGAGAATGTTGTCGTCGCTGGGTCGCATTGACCAAAGTAAAATTCGCACTGGACAGCTTGGAGATGATGATTGGCCAAGACTGACATCAGCTGTGACGTTGCTTAATGACAAGTCCTTGTTTATCGATGATACGCCAGCACTGACACCAGGAGAAATACGTTCCAGGGCAAGGCGTGTTGCTCGAGAACATGGAGACTTGGGTATGATCGTCATCGACTATTTACAGTTGATGCAAACGGCAACAGCCGTTGAAAACAGGGCAGGAGAAATTTCTGAAATTTCTAGATCTCTTAAGGCAATTGCTAAAGAATTTGGGTGCCCCGTCATTGCCGGATCGCAATTGAATCGTGGATTAGAGCAGCGACCCGATAAGCGGCCTGTTATGTCTGACCTAAGGGAGTCGGGTGCAATCGAACAGGATGCTGATGTAATCATTGCAATTTATCGGGATGAGGTTTATCACGAAGACGCTGAGAAAGGCATAGCCGAGGTCATTATCCTAAAACAACGTAACGGTCCAATTGGCAAAAAAAAGTTAGCGTTTGCAGGGCAGTANACCAAGTTTGAAGATCTGGCCATTGGTTACGACGATTTNTACCAGTGAGCAGTAAGCAGGCAACCGTCCTAACAGACCTCAGTGCAATTAAGCAAAATCTGGGACTAGTCAGACAACTGGCACCNGCNAGCAAGATCATGGCNGTGCTTAAAGCNGATGCCTACGGTCATGGTGCCAACGCGGTCGCAGAGTCGCTGTCATCTGTGGCTGCNNTGGCGGTCAGCCGTATCGATGAAGCTGTAAGCCTTCGAGAGGCCGGAATTAGTGGTGATATTTGCGTTTTGAGTGGCTTCGTTGGTCGGGAAGAACTTAATCTTGCAAGTATTTATGAACTGCAGATTGTAGTCCACGCAGAAGAGCAGCTTGAACTGTTAAAAAACTCTGGGGCTAGGCGAAGTGTCTGGTTAAAGGTCGATACTGGCATGCGCCGTCTTGGCTTTGCGCGGGANCAGTTAAAAGNAGNTTTNGAACGAATGGCAGGGCAGAAGTTGCTGGGCTTAATGACNCACTTCGCTTCCGCTGATGATCCTGACTCAGAAGAAACGAGTCTTCAGTTGCAGCGATTACAAGATACAAGTCAGGCATTGAAGAGGCTCCACCCTGCCTTCAAGGTACTTAGCGCCTCAAATTCAGCCGCGATAATGGCCCATCCGTCAGCCAGCCTCGATTGGGTCAGACCTGGTTTGATGCTCTATGGTGCTTCCCCTATGCAGGATCTCCGACCTAAATTAGACTTAGCGCCGGCGATGCACTTCACTGCGCCTATTATAGCNGTACANGAGCTTAAGGCTGGGACAGCCGTTGGATACGGTGGTATCTGGACAGCGGATCAGGATACGAGAGTCGCTATCATTGCAGCTGGCTACGNCGACGGTTACCCGCGNGAGGTAAGGCCTGGNNCCGAGGTCCTGCTTGGTTCAGAACGGCGCGAAATTGTTGGACGGGTCTCGATGGATTTGCTTTGCATTCGATTGTTGCCCGACGATGAGGCTCCTGTTGGCGAGCATGTCATGCTATGGGGCCCTGGACTGCCTGTCGAAGAAGTTGCGCGGTGCGCTTCAACAATCCCTTACACGCTTATGACAAGAATTAGNTCAAGAGTCAGAAGAGTGGCNATGGGAGGCGGGCAGTGAGCAAAAAGTCGTCGAAGACNGTGTTCGTTTGNACAGANTGCGGTTCGGAGTATGTCAAATGGCAGGGTCAATGCGTCGACTGCAAAGCCTGGAATACGTTAACCAGTCTTTCTGTTAATGCTGGCGTGCCTCAGCGAACAGGCTTTACTGGTCAGCTGGAACCTCCTAGAAAACTCAGTGAAGTGTCTGCGCAGGAATCACCTCGTATTGTTGCGGGAATTGGTGAATTGGACCGCGTCCTTGGCGGAGGTCTGGTGCCTGGTTCTGCGGTTCTGATTAGCGGCAATCCTGGTGCAGGTAAGAGNACCTTGCTGATTCAGGTTATGTGTCGATTGGCGCAGCAGCATCCAGCACTCTATGTNACGGGTGAAGAGAGCCTTTCGCAGGTTGCAATGCGAGCGAAACGCCTCGCNCTTCCGATGGCAGAATTGGAGATCATGTCTGAGACAAGCTGCGATCGTTTGTTAGNCGTATGGAACGACATTAACCCGAAAATAGTGGTTATCGACTCCATCCAGGTTATGCATTGTGATGGTGTAGATGCAGCGCCAGGTGGAGTTGCTCAGGTGCGGGAGTCTGCGGCTCTCTTGATTCGCCAGGCCAAGCAGACAAATACCATTTTGTTACTAGTTGGTCATGTCACCAAGGACGGGAATCTGGCAGGCCCAAGAACACTTGAGCATATGATTGATACATTCATCATGCTGGAAGGTGACGGTGACAGTCGCTATCGAACTCTCCGATCTGGTAAGAANCGGTTTGGCGCAATAAATGAGTTAGGTGTTTTTGCCATGACCGATAAGGGTATGCAGGAAGTCGCAAACCCTTCAGCTATATTTTTATCGCGAAATAGTCAGGAAACACCNGGTAGTACTGTGATGGTTATATGGGANGGTACAAGACCACTGCTCCTCGAAGTTCAAGCGCTCGTGGATGAAAGTGCATTAGGCAGTCCTAGACGAGTCGCGGTTGGCTTAGAGCAGAANCGTCTGAATATGNTACTTGCTATACTNCACCGGCATGGTGGACTCCAGGTTGGTGACCAGGATGTATTTGTCAATGCAGTTGGTGGTATTCGCGTTGAGGAGACGAGCAGTGACCTGGCTTTGATACTTGCTGTAGCATCTTCTTTTAGAAATTTTTCNCTTCCGAGTGATTTGGTTTGTTTTGGCGAAGTNGGCTTATCTGGCGAGGTNAGGCCAGTACCAAATGGACAGGAGCGNCTTCGTGAGGCCGCCAANCATGGTTTCAAGACTGCNATTGTACCTGAAGGAAATAGACCAAAATCAAAAATCAAAGACCTCGAAATTGTACCCGTAGCGACTTTGAAGGACGCTTTGTCGGTCATTTTGGTTTGAGTCTAATTTGGCGTAGTTCACTTGACAGGTTTTGAGTTCTCCAGGCTCAGGCAAGTCGTTTATATTTGACTCGAGTGGGTATGATTTCTTTAGTGCCAAGTCGTCTCAGTCGGTCTTCCTCGTATTCTGAGTAATTGCCGGGGAAAAACTCGACATGGCTATCGCCCTCAAAGGCCAATATGTGAGTTGCGAGCCTGTCAAGGAACCATCGATCATGAGAGATGATCAGCATACTTCCTGGGAANGTTTCAATGGCTCCCTCCAACGCGCGCAGCGTCTCAACNTCCAGATCATTGGTTGGCTCGTCCAGAAGAAGAAAGTTCGCACCGGTTTTCAGTAGCTTTGCAAGATGGACACGATTGCGCTCGCCGCCTGAAAGGTCCTTGACGTATTTCTGTTGATCNGCGCCCTTGAANTTAAAACGGCTCACATAACCTCGNGATTGGGTTTCATATTTGCCGATCTGGATAATCTCGTTACCCTCAGATATCTCTTCCCAGACGGTTTTGTNGTCTTTCAGACTGTCACGGCTCTGGTCGACGTAACCAATTGTGACCGTGTCACCGATTGTAATTGTTCCACTATCAGGTTGNTCGTTNCCGCAGANCATTCTAAAAAGNGTNGACTTACCTGCGCCATTACCNCCGATGATGCCGACGATGGCTCCCTTTGGCACGGTGAAGCTTAGGTTATCAATTAGCACCGAGTCGCCGAAACCCTTGGACACCTGATGTATTTCTAAAACCTGGTCCCCGAGTCTGGGACCAGGTGGGATGTACAGCTCCTGCGTCTCGTTTCGGGTTTGGAATTCCTGAGAGTTTATTTCATCGAAACGGGCGAGTCGGGCTTTGTTTTTAGCTTGCCGGGCTTTGGGTTGAGTCCTTACCCATTCTAGTTCTGCTTTGATTGACTTTTGACGCGCTGCTTCCTGACGCTCCTCCGTTTCGAGGCGCTTTTCTTTAGCAGTTAGCCATGCAGAATAATTCCCTTCATAGGGAATTCCATAGCCACGGTCTAGCTCAAGAATCCAGCCTGCGGCATTGTCCAAGAAATAGCGGTCGTGAGTAATGGCAACCACTGTACCTGTAAATTCCTTTAGAAACCTCTCTAACCAGGCGATGCTTTCCGCGTCAAGGTGGTTGGTTGGCTCATCGAGTAGCAACATGTCGGGGTTCGACATAAGAAGGCGGCAAAGAGCTACCCGGCGGCGCTCACCTCCGGACAGATGCTCAACATTGCTTTCCCAGGGCGGCAAGCGTAGTGCATCGCTTGCGATTTCCATTTTTCGATCTAAGTTCCAACCATCCATCGCGTCAATTTTCAGCTGCAGCTCACCTTGTCGATCTAGAATTTCGGCCATTTCATCATCGGACATCGGCTCTGCGAACTTCTCGGAAATTTGATTGAACTCCTTGAGAAAAGCTGACACTTCTCCCAGGCCATCTTCTATATTGCCTCTGACATCTTTGTCCGGATCAAGCTGGGGCTCCTGAGGAAGATAGCCGATATTCAACTCTGGCTGAGGTCTGGCTTCTCCAAGTATTTCGGTATCTATTCCCGCCATGATTTTCAAAAGTGTTGACTTCCCCGCGCCATTCAGACCTAACACGCCGATTTTGGCACCAGGAAAAAACGACAGAGAGATATCTTTCAAGATAGTTCTATTGGGTGGAACAACCTTTCCGACACCTGACATTGTGTAAACATACTGAGCCATGCTGTTCCTTTCTCAAATTTTGTTAGTTAATTATCGGTCTATTTTAGCGAAGGTGTTGAATTGCTGCAGCACGGCAATCGAAGAAATAGCGTAATATAGAAATGTTTCCGAGATAAAAACTTCGTCATGTTCTGTCCGTTCTGCTCACATAGAGAAACAAAGGTTATCGATTCGCGACTNGTTAGTGAGGGTAATCAGGTNCGTCGACGTCGTGAATGTCGGGAGTGCGGCGAGCGATATACCACGTTTGAGTCTGCGGAATTGGTTCTTCCCAGAGTGATCAAGTCTAATGGAGCTAGACAACCTTTCGATGAAGATAAGTTGCGTAGCGGTTTGGTAAGGGCGTTGGAGAAAAGACCGGTTGATCTGGAGCAGACCGAAGCGACACTGGACAGAATTAAACTTCGCTTAAGGGCCACTGGCGAAAGGGAAGTGTTGACTAGGATAGTAGGGGAGATGGTGATGGATGAATTGAGGGAACTCGACGACGTTGCGTATGTTCGTTTTGCCTCTGTTTACCGATCCTTTCAGGATGTGAATGAGTTTCAAAAAGAAATAGAGGCGATGGATAAGCATAAAGCCGAAAAAGGAGTTAGATGAGCCTTGATGACACAAAATATATGGCCCTGGCAATTCGTCTTGGTGCTTTGGGACGCTATTCCACTCATCCTAATCCATGTGTTGGGTGCGTTATGGTGCGTCAAGGTCAGATCGTAGGGGAGGGTTATCATATCAAAGCAGGTGAGGGACATGCGGAGGCTAATGCTCTTGCTCAGGCCGGTGACCGGTCAAAAGGAAGCACGGTATACGTCACACTTGAGCCTTGCTCTTTTCATGGACGGACACCCTCGTGTGCTGAAGCCCTTATAAAAGCTGGTGTATCGAGAGTCGTTGCGGCGCGCGAAGATCCTGACAGTCGTAATGCGGGTAAAGGTTTTGAAAAACTTAGAGATGCCGGAATTGTCGTTGAGCTATTACCATCCGAGTCGGCAGACCAGCTGGTTCGTGGACATTTAAAACGATATTGCGAGCAAAAACCGTTTATTCGGCTAAAATTAGCGATGACTTTAGATGGCAAGACCGCGTTAAGAAATGGCAATTCGAAGTGGATTACGTCGGCCGAAGCGCGGGCAGACGTGCAGAAGCTTAGGGCGGAAAGTTCGGCTATTGTCACAGGTGTGCAGACGGTTATTGATGATGATCCGAGGCTGCAGGTAAGAGAGATTCTGCCTGAGATAAAACACCGCGCAGAGGCGCTTTCGGTGGAGCGACCTGTTTATATTCTTGACTCTAATCTTCGCGCACCCGAGTCAGCTCAGTTGTTAACGCGAGATAGTGTTTTGCAGGTTTGTGTTGAGGGCGTTGCCTCCAAAGTAAATCAAGCTCGATATTTGGAGATGCCTGCCGCTCAGGGCCGGGTTTGTCTGGAGAGTTTTGTTGCTACCTTGGCTGAAAGGGAACATAGCATGGTTCTGTTTGAATGCGGTGCGACGCTGGCCGGCGCGATGCTGAATAGAGCACTAGTTGATGAATTGATTATTTATGTGGCGCCAAGACTGATAGGTTCATCTGGCCGCTCGTTACTGAATCTGCAGGAAATTGATAGAATGAGCGANCTGGTTGAGNTGTCAATTAATGATGTGAGGCAGATTGGCCCAGACATTAGGATTTCTGCCGGTCGGGACTGAATGAGGTTAACCCGCTATGACAAAAACTATTGAAGGCGATTTTTCCGCTAATACAGCCAAGTTCACCCTGGTTGTGGGGCGCTTTAACAGCGCGATTGTTGATGGGCTTGAGTCTGGNGCCATTGATACACTGCGTCGACATGGTGTGCCTNACGCAAACATTACGGTTGTTCGTGTGCCAGGAGCTTATGAATTACCGGTNGCCGCGAAACGCATTGCACAGCGGGGTGAGGCCGACGCAATTATTGCACTCGGTGCAGTAATTAGGGGCGGAACACCACACTTNGACTATGTGGCAGGNGANTGCTCGAGTGGATTGGCTAGGGTAATGTTGGACGAGAACCTGCCCGTCGCTTTTGGCGTTCTGACCACGGATACCATTGAGCAAGCCTTGGAAAGGTCAGGAACAAAGGCTGGCAATAAGGGAGTGGACTGTGCAATGACCGCTATGGAGATGGTCAGCCTTCTCAGAAATATTGGATGAGCAGCAAGGCCGCCGCCAGGAGCAAAGCCCGCAGGTTTCTTTTGCAGGCGATGTATCAGGCTGAGCTGACGGATGAAGACTATTCGTCGGTAGCAGACCCCTTTATTGCAGACCACAATATGAAACGAGCTGATCTCACCTATTTTCGAGAGATACTCAATGGGTTGCAGGTTAAATATGANCGGTTGCGCTNTTGTATAGCTGCGAAGTTAGACAGAGATTTTGCCGANNTNGATCCTATAGAAAAGTCGATTCTATTGCTCGGTGCTTACGAGCTCATTGCAAGAATCGATATACCCTATAGAGTTGTGATTAATGAGGGGGTTGAGCTGGCGAAATCTTTTGGTGCTACTGAAAGTTACAAGCTAGTAAATTCGGTCCTGGATGCTTTGTCGAAAGATATTCGTCGAACAGAACAATGAGTTCCTCTGAATTCGAGATTATCGATCGGTACTTCAAGGTGATCAGTCGTTCTCGTGAAGGCGTCGTTCTCGGGCCAGGCGATGATTGTGCTGTGTTGTCTTTTCCCAGTGATGCGGAAGTCTGTACTTCTACTGATACCTTGATAGAAGGCGTTCATTTCCCAGAGGGAGCAGATGCGTCGTTGGTGGCTTCGAGGCTGGTCGGAGCCAACCTTAGTGATCTTGCTGCAATGGGCGCTGAACCTCATTCCTGTTTGATTGCATTGACCCTAGCGGAAGTTGATACAGATTGGCTGGGTAGATTTTCCTCTAGTCTGAGAGAGCAACTGCAGAGATTTGACATGGTGCTGATTGGTGGCAACTTAGCACGGGGACAGTTGTCTTTGTCCATGACAGTTATCGGTACAGTCCCGATAGGTCAGTCAGTTCAGCGCCAAGGAGCGAAGGTCGGCGATGACATTTACGTCACTGGCACACTTGGAGATGCTGCTAGGGGTTTGAAGGAACTGCTGGCTGGAGAAGAAGCGGACGATTTTCTGGTATGTCGTTATGCTGAGCCAACACCAAGAATCGAAATAGGTATGAAACTAAGACGATTAGCATCGTCTATGATCGATGTGTCTGATGGGCTGCTTGCAGATTTGTGTCACCTCTGTGAGGCTAGTGAAGTAGGCGCTATTGTTGACTTGNCTGACNTACCTATATCTGAAAATCTTGCNCGGGCNCTNGGAGATAGTGAGGCCAGACGCCAAGCGCTTAATGCTGGTGATGATTATGAACTTTGTTTTACAGCTTCGAGGGGAATGGGACCGGCAATCTCAGCTATTGCCAAAGATGTCGGGATCACTCGGATAGGTAGGATAACAACTGATTGCCGCTTGGAAGTTACTGATAAGGATGGGCTCGCTGTTACTATCCCAGATATGGGCTATAAACACTTTTGACAGATTATGGATCTTAAAAAGGTTTTCGCAGATCCAGCGCTGCTGTTTATGACAGGCTTTGGCTCTGGGCTATCGCCGATAGCGCCGGGTACAGTTGGCAGCATAATCGGTTTAGTGATTTTCTTACCAGTCCTGTTGGCACCAGTTTTAGTTCAACTAAGCTTTATTATCGCAGGGTTGGCTCTAGGCATTCACTATAGTGACCGAGTCTCTAAAGAACTTAACGTCAAAGACCCAGGAATGATTGTCTGGGATGAATTTATTGGCATGTGGATCTCCATGCTTTTTTTGCCAGGTCTGATTTGGTTACCGCTGGCGTTCGTGCTCTTCCGCTTTTTCGATATCGTCAAACCCTGGCCAATTAGTTGGGCTGACAGAGAGCTGAAGGGGGGATTCGGAATAATGATCGATGATGTAATAGCTGGACTGATGGCGTTACTGCTAGTGCAAACAATCAGTTTGACGCTGTGATTCGTCGATGACGTCGTGTTCTATTGCTGTATAGACGTAAGAGTNGTGTGGCACTTCACCAAAACCGGACTTATTGTTGTTACCGCAGCTGATCGATTACAAAACGTTGTATCAAACGTTCTGTCTAGGAAGCGCTGCGACGAATGACGAATAAAGTACAAGCTGTTTGAGGTCGTAACTTATTCTTGGACGTGTGCTTAAGTAACACTTGGCAGGTAACTGCTCTGCAGCGTGAATATATGATTTTGGTTAGTGGGACATTGCGCTCTCTATATCTGTCTCTTCCTATGATTAGTCTCTTATTTTAGGGGTTCTTGAGAATTATTAGATATGTGGCGCCTACCCCCAAACTTTGATTAAACGAGTAATACCGCTACACTACCGGCCCTTCGTCGCATCCGGAGANAAGAGTGCCTGTCACTTTTGTTGCATCGTGTAAATTACCCACGCCATATGGGGAATTTGTTATGCATGGGTTTGAGGACACTAACACCGGTAAGGAACACATTGCCCTGGTGTTGGGGAACGTCGCGGATGAAGATTCCGTTCTTTGCCGGGTACATTCAGAATGTTTGACNGGTGATTGTTTGTTCAGTATGCGATGTGATTGTGGTGCCCAGTTTCAACATGCTATGCAAAAGGTATCTGAGGAGGGTAAGGGNGTAATTCTCTACCTGCGGCAGGAAGGGCGAGGTATTGGTTTGATCAATAAGATTAGAGCTTATGAGTTACAGGATCGTGGAGCCGATACGGTTGAAGCCAATGAAAGGCTGGGCTTCGATGCAGACTTGAGGGACTACACGTTAACAAAGGATATGTTCCTACATTTGCAAATAGACAAGGTTCGTTTGATGACGAATAACCCTGTCAAAGTTCAGGCTCTGACTAAGCTAGGAATCAAAATTGAAGAGCGGCTCCCGATAGAGACTGGTCACAANGACCATAACGCGNGATACCTTGCAACCAAAGCAGGCAAGCTAGGACATTTGTTTGGTGACAGCTAGCCTTTNAGTTGAACATCAATAGCATATTTTATTGCCTCCGCTGAAAGGCCNGCACTANCTTGCATTTGGGTGGGTGTATTCTGGGCTACAAATGTATCAGGGACCCCTAGACATAGTACAGGTGTTTGGTGATGAGTGCTGAGTACTTCGAGTACAGCTGAACCTGCACCCGCCGCCTGGACATTTTCCTCGAGCGTCACCAGTAAATCGTGTTGATTAGCGGCGTCGACGATCGTCTCTTTGTCCATCGGCTTAACGAATCGCATGTCAACGACGGTGTAGTCATGCTCATCTGCAACTTGCCTTGCAGCCCCTAATAATGTGCCGAAGACTAATATAGCGACGCTCTTACCTTCGCGGATCCTGTTTGCTCTGCCTAGTAAGACCGGAGGTGGTTTAGATTCGAACTTTTCTGCAGCTCCCCTTGGATATCTAACCAGTGCAGGTCCGTCATAATCGAAACCAAAGTCAAGCATAGCTTTTAACATATGGCTGTCAGAAGGAGTCATGATGACAAGATTTGGTATTGCTCGAGCAAAACTAAGATCGAAGACTCCAGAATGAGTTGGGCCGTCCTCCAGCAAAGAAGCGCGATCGATGGCGAGTAGCACATCCAAATTTTGAATGGCGACATCATGAATGAGTTGATCGTAACCTCTTTGCAAGAAAGTTGAATATATCGCTACCACAGGTTTCGCATTACCTGCAGCGAGACCAGCAGCCAGGGTTATGGCATGCTGTTCTGCAATCGCAACGTCGTGAAAGCGCTGAGGATATAGAGCCGCGAACTTTACTAGTGATGACCCCTCTTTCATCGCGGGCGTAATAGCTACGAGCCTTGGCTCGATCGCGGCACGCTCGCATGCCCACTGTCCGAACATATCGGAGTAGGTTGTTATATTATTCCTTTTTTTCTCAAGTTTAGTCATCGAGTGGCTGCTTATCGGAGATGCCTCGGCAGGACCATAGCCTTTGCCCTTGCGGGTGAGGACATGAAGAATACGCGGTCCTGTTTTTGTACGTTCATGCTTCAGTGCAGTAATAAGGATATTTAAATCATGTCCATCTATGGGCCCAGAGTAACCTAGACCAAGATCCTGAAAGATGCTGCCGGGGATAGCGTTTTTACCTTTAAGGTTCGTGTTCCCCATTTTGCTTGCTGAAATATTTGATGCGAAATAATTGGCAAGGCCGCCGACGTTCTCCGAAATAGACATGGCGTTGTCATTCAACACGATTAGAATATCGGCTTGACAGGCCGCTACGTGATTAAGCGCTTCAAAGGCTATTCCGGCGGTCATCGCGCCATCGCCGATCACGAGCAAGGTTTTGTTGGGGTCATCTGATAGTTTAGCTGCCAATTCCATACCGAGAGCAGCACTGATTGATGTTGATGAGTGACCGGTACCAAAGGTGTCGTACACACTTTCTTCACGAACCGGAAAGGGCGCGACACCATTGGGCTTTCGCAGTAAATGCATGGCTTCGCGACGTCCTGTCAGGATCTTGTGAGGATAGGTCTGGTGACCAACATCCCATATTAGTCGGTCTGCAGGCGTTTGGAACACATAGTGCAGAGCAATCGTTAGCTCGACTACACCGAGCCCTGCTCCAAAGTGCCCTCCTGTCTGGCCGACGGTAAACAACAAAAAATGGCGTAATTGATCGGCTAAATTCGTCAGCTGAATTTCATCAAGCAGGCGCAAATCAGCAGGCGATTCGATGCTATCCAGCAAAGGAGTGTCGGGCCTTTTAGTGGGGATTACGTCAAACATGACCGAGTGGTCTACGATTCATTAACCTCGAAATCGGTGCTCGAAATAGCACCGTGCTCTTCTATGAGTATTTTTACCTTTTGTTCAGCATCCGCAAGGGCCTGTTGGCATTCTCTGGTGAGTTTTACACCCTCTTCGAAAATTGTAAGTGACTCTTCCAGGGTCAGGTCCCCGTCCTCCATAGTTTCGACAAGTTTTTCCAGCTTTTCTAGTGAAGCTTCAAAAGGATAACTTTTTTTGGTGGTCATTGATGAGCATGTTGTCCCAGGATTTGGAATGTAAACAATACGTACCGCCGAGAGGGTCGTCAAACGCGGCAGGATGATCAATAGTAGCTTTTCGCGTAAGCTTCAAGATTTGTCGTAGTTAGAGGGAGCGTTTCATGGGACGAATTGCAACACACGGTTTGTTAATCATTGTGGCCATGTCTTTTGGCATCGACACAGTTGCGGATGGCGAAGCGGAGTACGATTACCGCCATGGTGTTATGGAAGCCATTGGTGGGCATATGACGGCCATGGTGACGATCTTGAGAAAAGGAGTTCATAAGGATGAACTGGCTATTCACGCAAGGGGCATTTCGGCTCTTGCCGAAATTTCACCTGGTATCTTCCCTGCCGGCAGCGATATTGATAAATCCGAAGCTCTGCCAGCAGTTTGGACTAACCGAACAGCATTTGATGCTGCTATGGTCAAGTTTGTTGAAGCTGCAAAAACCATGGAGCGAGCTGCTGAATCAGGAGATATGGCTCAGATAGGGCCGGCGATTCAGGGCTTAGGTGGCTCCTGCAAGGGCTGCCATGACGATTTCAGAGAATAACGCTAAATTTTGTTGATTAAGTAGTAAGTCAAACCGAAGCAAAAACTTACGGCTAGTAAAGCTTTTGGAATGCTATAAGCGGCGAGGTTTTCGCAAGCCTTCATGGGAAGTTCGAGAGATTTTCGGCCATTAATCATCGGTGTAATCAAGCGGTCGTTTCGATATAACTCGTAAAAAAAGATTGCAACAAGGTGGAGCCCGACCAGACCATAGAGTAGTCTTGAATTTAGGTGATGGATAGCGGTCAGTTGGTCACCAACTTCTTCACTTACTAGATGGGTTAGTGGCCCCTCGGTCATGATGTCGTCATCGCTGAACAGACCAGTTGTGGCCTGGATAAAAAGAACTGTTAGCAGTGCAATGACACTCAACGCGCCCAGAGGGTTGTGGCCGATGGTGGTTTTGCCTGATGAGCTATCTCGTCTCAGAAGCTGGCGGGTGTAAGGGACAATTTTTCTGATTGCGATGAATTGACTGAANCGCGCGGTNTTGGAGCCTATGACTCCCCAGCAGACTCTAAAGAGAAGCAGAGCTAGGATGGCGTAGCCACTAAGCATATGGTAATCCATTTCTTGAAACCCTCCTTTCAAGCCTGTGTAGATCGAGACAGTTACCAAAATTGTCAGGGTCCAGTGAAATAGTCGTATCGGTAAGTCCCAGACGCGCAAGTTTTTATTTGTGCTACTCATGACGTGAATTCCATACCGTAGCTTAGCCTGTATTTGCCATGTCNAACTCGATATTTGTCCAATGTGTCTGGTCCGCAACTGGCGCCACCGACGCCTCTCTGCATCGAATCCAGACATAGCCAGGTGTAAGGAGAAGGACTGAGNTCGTAAGTGTGGAAAGCCTCGGTGAGAGTTTCCTGGGAATAATGACTGACGGACCCTTGGAGTCTCCCATTACCACTGACCTTAAGGCTTGTTCGGCCGTCGTTTACACTTAACCACCTAAGTTCGGACAAGTTGCCATGTTCTTGAGGAAGGATGTAAGGAACGTACTGCTCAGTTACTGTAGATTGGTGTATCTGCAGTACACCGGAAGTCTTTCGGTCCTCATAAGTCTCGTGAGGGCCCAGTCCATACCAAGCCAGTTCCTCGAACCCTGGCTCCAACTGCCACCGGACTCCCACTCGCGGTAGATCTGTCAGTTCAAGTGGTACGGTGAATTCGTGANTGACGATTAGCTGATTTAAATCAAGCTCATAGGTTGAGATAGTCTCTAGTAGACCCCCTTGGCACTTGCCTCGGGAACGTTGAACTAGTTTTCTCTGGCCGTCAAACTCTAGTTCATGCTGCCATTGAAGCCTATCAATGCCATAACGAAGCCAGCGTCCGAGGGCTTTATGATCCTGGCCTGACCAACCCTTGATGCCATCGTTATCTATAGGAGCTCGCCAAAAGTTTAGTAAAGGCGGTGCGGCGATGATGTTGTAGCCNGCGAATGTGATTGAANTTATTGAACTGGAATCGAAGGTAATTGTTAGGTCATCACTGTTCAGTTGGCCTGCCGCTTGCTCGTTTAGCGCNTTAACAATAGGTTTTCGCTTCCTAGNGTGCGGACCACTATTCAAGATAAACTGATCCCAAGCCACAATGTGCCCGCGATTCGCCCAGCTGATCGCTTTCTTCAAACTAAATTCGACTCGAAGTACTTTTTCGCCATGCTTAGGGACTTTATCAACTGCAATTGTGAAGTCTTCGTAGTGGCCTGGGGGCGTGCTGAATGATGGCAGACGGCCCTTTTGCTTTAGTTCACCGTCGACGAGCAATACCCAGTCTACCGAATATCCTGACAAATCAATGTGATCATGTTTGTTAGTCACTCGGTAATGATTACCNATCCGGGTAACGGAGATTGGCTGGATAACTTTTTTGTATTCGATGAGGGAACTGTGGGGAGTGCCATCCGGCCAGCAAAGGCCGTCGCAGACGAAATTGAGATCATGACGCTCTTCACCAAAATCGCCTCCATAAGCCCAATATTCGATGCCATTGGCCTCAGCTCGAATACCGTGATCTTTCCATTCCCAGATGAACCCGCCTTGGAGGCCGTGCCAGGTTTCGATAGCGTCCCAGTATTCTTTGAGGTTACCGCAACTATTTCCCATAGCGTGCGCGAATTCGCACATTATGAGAGGTCTGGGGTCATCACTATGTTTAGCATGCTCGATGATNTCTTCGACGCTAGGGTACATGGGACAGATGACGTCTGTCCCATGTACGTTATCATCCCACATCCGGCCAACACCCTGTTCGCAAATAGCGTTTTCATTATGAATTGGTCTGGAAGGGTCGTATTGTCGAATCCAGCCTGTCATTGCCATATGGTTGGCGCCAAACCCGGTCTCGTTTCCCATGCTCCACATAATAATTGACGGATGATTTTTATCTCGCTCAACCATTCGTTGGCCGCGGGTGAGAAATTGGTTAGCCCACACAGGCTCGTCGCCGAGTCTGGCGTAGTGGTGATGAGCTTCGATGTTAGCTTCGTCCACCACGTANAATCCCAGTTCGTCGCACAGCTCATAGAAAGCATCATCGTTTGGATAATGACTGGTTCGGACTGCGTTAATGTTGTGTCTTTTCATCTGCAGCAAGTCTTCTCGCATCTGTGCGCGAGATAGAACTCGGCCGCTATCTGGATTGTGATCGTGCCTGTTAACTCCTCGGATGAGTATTGTCGCGCCGTTTACCTTTAGTTCCCGATTGTTGATTTCTACCCTTCGGAAACCGACGTTGAAATCAAAAGATTCTAGGCATTGGCCACAGTCATTGATGAGTGATACGTTGAGCTGATATAGAGTGGGGTTTTCGGCGCTCCAAGGTTTCACCTTGCGCTTCGGCAATGTCAATTCGACTATTGGACCTTTTCCGGTGACGTAGTTGAATTGGTCTTTTTTTAACGTTTTACGAACNGGTTTGCCTAGCTTTAGGCCTTTGGGAGACCTCAATTGGACTTCAATTGTATGTGCTAGTGAGGACCGGTCACGACCACCTATACGGATTTTTGCGGCCAGCCGACCTGATGAAGTAAGCGTCTCAAAATCGGGAGAAATAAATACGTCCTGNAGAAAAACTGATGGCGTTTTGTAGAGGTAAACATGCCGATGAACCCCGCCGTGCCACCAATGATCCTGGTCTTCGATATAGCTTGCATCACTAAATTTTAAAACTCTCAAAGCTAGCTCATTAGCACCCTCGTTCAGATAGTTAGTTAGGTCGAACTCGGAGGGTAATTTCGAATCTTTGGCGTAGCCGACCTGCTGACCATTACAGTAAAGGAAGAAGAAGCTCTCTACTCCACCAATATGAATGACGATTCGATCTTGCGTCCAATGATTTGGTATATTTATGGTTCGACGATAGAGTCCTGTTGGGTTTTTTTGGGGTAACTCGGGCGGTTCGTGTCGAAATGGCATTACAACATTAGTATATATCGGGNTGTCTTCGTCGAATCGGTCATCCATGGTCCATAGATGAGGAAGGTTGACCTCGCTCCAATCCTCTGTTTCCCTAGTATGCCAGTCTGAGGGCACATCGGACGCGTGACTTTTTAACTGAAACCGCCAGCCTTCGATCAATTGAATCATCATGTCTTCTGACCTCCGCATCGAAGCGTAAGCAGGAAGTCTTCCAAGCGCTGTAACTTCGGGGTCAAGCCAAGGATGGTGCATAGAATTTNCCTAATTAGTAGTTCTGAGTATGCCACGTGAGACTCTTCGGTTTAACGCGTCTTTGTTTTGAGGAGGATGCTCGTNAATCTAGGTTTCGATATGCTGGAATAGATGCGATGCAGAGTATGAGGATTATCAGGCAGATTGCTGAGAGTCCCACCGCCCATTGCGGACCAAAGTAATCGGCGAATAGGCTAATGGGATAAATGGCGACCGAGAGGAATGACATTTCGAGCATGTAAATACTCATTACTCGGCCTCGGTATTCGTCGTCGACGTAGGACTGAATAAGGACGTTGGANAGAGACATTCGCGCTGCCTGGCCAAGACCGACAAAAGTTAACAACAGCACTGATAGCCAATAATGCCTTGATAGGGCAAAAGCGAGCAGGGCAATTCCCATAACAAAAGCGCCATATAACAATGCTCTAGCTCGTTTTTTGTTTGGCAGGGAGGCAACTATAAGGGAGCCTGCCAGCGATCCTATGCCTGAAAGGGAAATAAGTAGGCCCAGACCGTCGGGACCCTGGTTCAACACTTCTTTTACAAAGCCCGGCAAGAGAACGAAGTAGGTCAGGCTGAAAAACACCATTAGAAAATTGAATCCCAGTAGCATTAGCATCAGAGGCGTCTGAAATACGTACCGGAATCCCGATTGAATTTCTAGAAAGAAAGGTTTGTGCGTTGCCATGCTCAAAGGATTGTCTGCAACTTTTACCTTAAAGATTAGAATCGAGTTAAATAGGTAGAGCCCGGACATTGCCAGATAAACCCACTTGGCGGGTGCTATATTGCCGTCACCTCCTCCTAGCGCAGCCACCATACCCCCTGCCAGACCTGGCAGAAGTAAACGGGCTACGTTCATGCCTGAGGTATTCAAGGCGATGGCATTGGTCAACAGATCTAACCCAACCACGTCTTTGGTTAATGCTTGGCGAGCTGGCATCATTATATTCATTACCAACCCTTGAAGAATTGAAGCGATTAGAAGGTGAGTAAACCCAAGGACCTCGATATGAATTAGCCAAGCGACCCACAGGGTAATGATCATATTTGCTAATCCAGCGATCTGAATAACATGCTTTTTTTGTCTGACCCTGTCGGCAACAACTCCCCCTAAGGGCGCCGCAATCAGTCCAGCAAGACCGCCTGCGGCAGTCATCCAACCTAATTTTTCGTAACTGTTGGTGATTTCGAAAACAAGCCAACCTCGAATAAACATCTGGATGTTCATAGAAGCGAAATTGCCAAACAGACTCATGAAGAACCATCTAAANTTAGCAAGTCCNAATGCTTTGAAGGTGCTGTGAAATCGTGACGTGTTGTCGAGGGCAGTTGGATCCGGGGTGGCACTCATTGTATGGATGTTACCATAGGGTTTGTCCACACTAGCGCGATAATCAGCCTCGCAGACCAAGGGGTAGCTTCTCAAACCACTGAATGATCTCGAGTCCTATATTATAATTGGTCGAAGAATCCGTTACCTTAATTCCGATGTCACTCTTACACATTGATAAGATTCGCGACTCTGTTCGAAGCTACGCACCTGAGCGATGCGACACTACGCCTAAAACTAGGCGAGCCGCTGTAGCGGTTGTCTTGCGGCCAATGGAAAACGATACCGAGGCTCTTTTTATTCTTAGAGCGATCAAGAAGGGAGATCCTTGGTCTGGACACATGGCGTTTCCCGGTGGTCATCAGGATGAAACAGACAGCTCTATGAGAGCCGCCGCTGAGCGAGAAACCATGGAAGAAGTTGGGCTGGATCTGAATGAATACGCCTCTTATATTGGTGAAATTGATTGGGTACAGGCGAATCCCCGTGGTCGAAGCCTTGATATGGTTGTTGCGCCTTTCGTCTATGAGCTCACACGGCCTGTNGAGAACTTTACTCCGAATTATGAAGTTGCAGATGTTCTTTGGGGTTCTCTNACAGATATGCATACCGGCGCCGCNCATACAACACGAAACTNCGGCGTGGGTGGCAAAACACAGGCGTTTCCNGGTTTTGGTGTTGGCGAGGAAGTAGTCTGGGGATTGACCTANCGGATGCTTGAGCTCTTCTTTTCAGTACTCGATCCGGAGTGGCAAGGACATGATTGATTCGGTATCTTGAGGGTCACNTAAAGCAGTCGCCTCGGGAGACGCGGAATGTCAAAAAAGAAAGTTGTGGTCCAGCTGCCTGCTGTCGCTAAGGAAATACCGTTGGAGGAGCGATACGCGTTNGAACTGGAATCGCTCAAAGATATTGCTGATTTGATTGAAGTTGACAGNTCTTCGCCTGAGGCTTTTGTNGAGGGTGCTAAGGACGCGGATGGCATTATCACAAGTTGGGGCATACGCATCGATGAAAACGTAATCGCGGGCCTCGAAAAGTGTGCCGTTGTAGGGATCGGTAGNGTAGGTGTGGACATGGTGGATGTTGACGCTGCCACTGAAGCTGGCATTGTCGTTACTAATACGCCCGACATCTTTATTGAAGAAGTCGCCGATCATACNCTTATGCTNATATTGGCGTGCGCCAGNCGGGTCAAAATCATGGACAAGATGGCGAGTCGCGGTGATTGGTACAAAGGTCGTCCAGTGTTAAACGAAATTCCGAGGCTCTGGGGCCAGACGCTTGGTTTGATTTCGTTTGGTAATGTAGCGACAGCGGTCGCTCGCCGAGCCAAACCGTTTGGCATGCACATTATTGCTTATGACCCTTATGTAACTGAGTTAAAGATGACCGCAGAAGGAGTTGAGCCTGTCACTTTTGAAGAACTGCTGGAGCGATCAGATTATCTTTCAATTCATCCTGGGCTAAACGATTCNTCGCGAGGCATGTTGAGCGATGATCAGTTTGAGGCGATGAAGGACTCAGTAAGCGTGATCAATTGCGGGCGTGGTGGAACGATTGATGAGGCTGCACTGATCCGAGCGCTTCAGAATCGCCAGATCGCTGCCGCGGGGCTTGATGTCATGGAAAAAGAACCGCCCGAGCTAGACAATCCGCTCTTGTCGATGGATAACGTCATTATAACTCCCCATGCTGCGTCAGCAACGACGAGGATGAGACCTGAAACTAGGCGCCGTGCTGCGAGAGAGGTGTCATTGGTGTTGCAGGGTAAGTGGCCTATGAGCTGTGTAAATCCGACGGTACTGCCGAATGTTGCACTGGAGCGGTGGCAACCGGTGCCGATGAATCGAGGGCCGAATAGATGAATAGTAGATGCAATAGGAGGCTTGCTCAGTGAAAGTCGTTAACGCGATCGCNGAGGTTTTAAAGCGCGAAAAAATAAAATTCATCATTGGTTACCCAGTCAATCCGATCATCGAAGCGGCCGCNGAAGTTGATATTAGGACNATCATTGTTCGCCAAGAACGCATTGGACTGCATATGGCAGACGCCGTCTCNCGTTTATCATCAGGCGACGATATTGGTGTCTTTGTGATGCAACATGGNCCCGGTGCTGAAAACGCTTTTGGTGGTGTTGCGCAAGCTTACAGCGAATCCATTCCGATCCTTGTGATGCCTGCAGGTTATCCGNGAAAAGTTGCCACATACTACCCGAACTTTAANTCTGTACTGAATATGCAACACGTTACGAAGTGGGCTGAGCCAATTTCCATGGGCAAGTTCCTGCCTGATGTAATGCGTCGTGCGTTCACTCAATTGCGTAATGGACGAGGCGGTCCTGTCCTTATAGAGGTGCCGCTTGACGTATTCGGTGAAGATATACCGGATGATTTCACTTATGTGCCAAGTTTCAAATCTCGAAGCGCGCCTGATCCGTCAGATGTGGAGATTGCAGCTGAAGTTCTAGCATCTGCAAAAAATCCTGTCATTTATGCAGGCCAAGGCGTTCACTTTGCAAAAGCTTGGGGAGAACTAAAGGAGCTTGCTGAGGCCTGGAATATTCCCGTGACGACAAGTTTAGAGGGCAAGAGTGCTTTCCCGGAAGATCATCCTCTTTCGTTGGGTTCAGGCGGCCGCTCGATACCGCGCGCTGTGCATCAGTTCCTTGAGAGTGCAGATGTAATTCTTGGTATCGGTTGCAGTTTTGCTCTAACAGGTTTCGGTGTGCCCATGCCGCGTGGCAAAACTATTATTCATGCGACGCTTGATCCTATGGATCTCAATAAGGATGTTCCTGCTGCTCACACAATGGTGGGTGACGCACAACTTACACTCTCTATGTTGAATGAAGCTATGTCGAGGNTTGATCGAACATCAGCAGACGCACGTGAAAATNTCAGCCAGGAGATTACNGCGACCAGGGAAGTTTGGTTAGCCGACTGGATGCCCAAACTGACTAACAATGAAGCGCCTATCTCGCCTTATCGAGTCCTTTGGGAGCTGAACAGTATAGTTGATAAAGCCAACACGGTAATCACTCATGATGCTGGTAGTCCCAGAGATCAAATCACGCCTTTTTGGGTGAGCACGACGCCGTTGAGCTATATTGGTTGGGGTAAAACGACCCAGTTAGGTTACGGCCTTGGTCTTGCGATGGGCGCGAAGCTCGCGCGGCCTGAAGCGCTTTGCATCAATGTCTGGGGTGATGCTGCGATTGGCTTTACCGGTATGGATTTCGAAACAGCTGTTCGAGAAAAAATTCCGATTTTGTCTATTCTGTTCAACAATTTTTCTATGGCGATCGAGTTACCGATTATGCCNGTATCNACTGAGAAATATCGAAGTACAGATATTTCAGGTCATTACGCANANATGGCGGTAGCTTTTGGNGGTTACGGAGAGAGAGTNGAGGATCCAAATGAGATTCAATCTGCGTTGAAGCGCGGCATTGAAGCGACTCAAAATGGACAAGCCGCCTTGCTGGAGTTTATCACTGACAAAGAACTGGCCATGAGTATTGCCCAGACGGATTTTAAATATTGACAGATTTGCCTTGCCTGACATTTCCGGCCCTGAAGGAATCTCAAACAATATTTTTTAGGAGGACAGTTGATAAGCTAAGTGCGCTTGATGACGTCTGCAATGACCTTGGCGTGAGACCAAGACGCGTTCAAAGCCTTGACGTAGCCGAAAGTTGCGCCACCAGCCTCAAGAAAAATCTCGCAATTAAGTATTCTGATCTCCTCAATGGTTTCTAGGCAATCGACAGCGAAACCTGGACAAACCAGAAGGACGTTTGCTACTCCNTCGGTTGGTAGACTCTTCATCGTCTCATCGGTGTATGGTCGTAACCAGGGAGCTGGTCCGAAACGGGACTGAAAAGTTGTTCTCCATTGATCATCCGCCAGCCCCAATTCCTTAGCAACCAGGGTTGATGTTCGATGGCACTGGTTTTGATANCGGACATCCCGTTTNGCCTGCGATATTGGAATACCGTGATAGGAAAAGACGATAAAAGGTGATTGGTCCCGATACATTTTGTGCTTTCGAATAGATTCAGTGAGCGCGCCTATATACAAACTGTTATCGTGATAATCACTGATCAGGTCTGAGGTCAACGAAGTCTTTTTTATGGCTTGATCTGCTGCATCGGTTACGGCTCCGGTTGTCGCGCTTGCATACTGGGCGAACAGCGGCAGGATCGTAACGTGGTCGATGTCCTTGAGCTCCCGCAGGACGTCAGCAATAGAGGGGCCGCCATAGGTCATGGCGCTCTTGACANGGGTTTCTGGTAACAGATGCTGAACCCTTCTAGTCAGCGCAGACGTGATATTTCGGATCGGTCCGTCGTGAGTTCCCCAAATTAATTCGTATTTTTGTACGAGTTTAGCGGGCCTGACCCGCAAAATAATGAGCTTGAGAATGGGTAGCCAAAGCCAGCGGGGTAGGTCAACGACTCTAGGGTCAGAGAGAAATTGAAGTAAATAGTTTCTGATTGAAGCCTGACTCGGGTCATCCGGCGTACCGAGATTAACAAGCAGGATTGCTCGTCTCTTATTCCGATCTTTCATTGGCGGGACGTTATCACACATAACCGTCTGTAGCTCATATTCGGCTTGTGGTTTAATCCTAATTTTGCCAAATGGCTAACTGCTATGCAGGTCACTCGAGTTACTCCTAATATAGGTGCAGAGGTCAGTGGTATTGATTTAGCAGCTCCTCTCGATGATACGATGGTTTTAGAAATTCGGAAAATGTTCATCGAGCATAAGGTGCTGGTTTTTAGAGGCCAGCAATTGACTAGAGATCAGCATAAAGCGTTCGGTCAATGCTTTGGTGATCTGCATATTCATCCTTCGCATCGTCAAGGCATGAATAAGGGCGATGATCCTGAGATCTTTGCGATAGATACTCCTCCTGATGCGAAGCAGAGCAACGGGGAAGCCTGGCATTCGGATATCACCTGTGAGGAAATACCCCCAATGGCATCCATGCTTTACGTCACTAAGGTGCCGGAAAATGGTGGGGGCGATACGATGTTTGCCAATATGTGTTTGGCATGGGAAGAACTGTCTGATGACCTGAAAATATTTCTTGATGGCAAGTATGCATTTCACGATGGGATGATCGACTTGCGAAATTACGGGATCAGTCTAAAACCGGGCCAGTCCTATCCACAGGCTAGTCATCCGGTTGTGACTAAACATCCTGAAAGCGGCAAACCGGTATTATTTGTTAATCGCAGTTTTACCTCTCACATTGAGGGTATACCTCCTTGGGAAAGTAGAATGATGCTTAATGGTCTCTATGATTTCGTTATGGGCAATGCTCGTCTGCAGTGTCGCGTCAGTTGGACCGAAAATACTCTCGTGATGTGGGACAATCGAAGTGTGCAGCACCAGGCTATTCGCGATTATGTGGGGTATGCTCGTTATGGTGAAAGAGTATCGATATTGGATAAGTTGCGGCCTGTTGCTTACAAGCTAGCTCGTTAGTACTGGTAGCGTAAAAAATAGAGCAAAAGATACAAGGCTTAAGTGAGTTGACATGATGAGTGCACAGTTTGAGGGGGTCAATGATGTTCCAAGTTGCCACGGTGGTCTGGAGAATCTTGATATTGAATACGACTATTTCTTAGATGATCTTGAGGGCGACATTCCGAAAGACCTTAAAGGAACATTTTATAGAAATGGACCTGGTCGTCAGAAGATNGGAGAAATGCCTTATGGCCATTGGTTTGATGGTGACGGCATGCTTTGTTCATTCAGTTTTTCTGATGGTGAAGCGCGTTTCAGAAATCGATACGTTCGCACCCCTAAGTACATTCAAGAAACTGCGGCACAGAAGATTCTATACCGAGGATTTGGCACCCAGATTCCAGGTGGCCTAACCAAGAATCTTTTTAAAATGCCGGCAAACCCAGCCAATACCAATGCGATTTTCCACGGAGGACATCTTCTTGCTCTGAATGAAGGGGGTAAACCCTGGAAGCTCGAACCAGGCTCNCTGGAAACTGTTGGNGAGTTTACCTATCAGGGTGAACTTGATCCGTCGATGGTATTCAGCGCCCATGGCAAGATACACAATAGAACAGGCGATTATATTAATTTTGGTGCGGGAATCTCAGGGTTTGGTCTCGGAGGCGCCAGACCATGTCTTAACATGTATCGCATCAATTCAGACGGCCTGCTGTTTAGGAAAGGACAGATTCCCCTTGAGACGTTCCCCTTCTGTCATGATTTTGCGCTCAGCGATCGCTATGCGATCTTTTTCCTTGGCTCTATAGTCTTTGGCAATATGCTTCCCGTCATCATTGGCACCCGAACGATTTCCGACCAGGTTATTTTTAATAAGTCAGTTCCCATGCAAGTTGTTGTGATCGACCTCGAAACTTTTAAAGAGGTAAAGCGATTTGAAACCGATCCAGGAGCAATCATTCACTGTGGTAATGCGTTTGAAGTGAAAGACGAAATCATAATAGATGGTATGTACCAGAATAATTTTGAAGCTAACGAAACGCTTACAAACGTCTTCAACACGGACAACCGTTTTGGGGGTGGCACTTACATGCGTTACTTCCTCAATATGTGCTCTGGTGAACTGCGCACGGAACAGGTAACCGACACCGAGTCNGAATTCCCTTCTTTTAANACGAAATATTCGGGGAGAAAGAATAACGTTACTTATACGGCTTGCTCNNTAGATAACGGCGCTAACAGCTTTTTCAATGCGATTTCGCGGGTGACACATGATGGTGAAACGACTTTAGTCTGCCTGCCGCCAGGATATTATGGGTCGGAGCCTCTCTTTGCCCCAAGCGAAGGCGCGAAGTTTGAAGACGATGGCTACCTGCTTGAAGTGGTCTATAACGGTTTTGATCATACGAGCGAACTGCAGATTTATCGGGCAGATGATATTACCGAGCGTGTTTGTACAGCGAAGTTAAAACATCATCTCCCACATCAGTTCCACGGTTTTTTCACAAGTCACGTATTTCAATAATTGAGGAACGGATAGGGACCGTCCCCTCAAACTTTGCAACAAAGCCCGATCGCTTGCTAAATAAAGTATAATAAAGTTTCTAAGGGGGCGACTTGGCTTCGACGCTGGTTGCGAAACCTAAGGTGCATGTCGAGAGGGTAGTGACTCTCGTAAAACAATCGCTGTAACTTTTATAGTTGCCAACGACGAAAACTACGCACTAGCTGCTTAATAGTCTCTTAGGAGCCGTTTAGGCTAGCTAAACCCGGGGCGGATGTGCCCATGTATCCAAACCGGGTGCTTGACTCATGGGATCGCTGTCAGACCCAGCTTGTGGTGGAAGCAGTTAAATATGAAGCAAGCTCGCCATTTGATCCCTGTTTGTCGGGTTAACGAATGGTCAAATAATAGACAAACTAAGCATGTAGAGCCGAAGGCNGAGAACTGACGGACTCGGGTTCGATTCCCGACGCCTCCACCACTTTTTCCTAAGCAAGGTAAAAAAACCGGTGAGACACAGTAGGGTGGGTAACTATTTTGTCGATTGGTTTAGAGCAAATTGCTACTACCCCGTTAGCGTCCATTTTCATAATCGTAATTATTTTTCAATTCTGTTTTATCTGTGATGCCTCATAGGGGGAAAGTACCCTGGGTGGAAGCAATTATTGATACCTATCACTTTTTGGGCGTTTAGAAGCAGCATCCCTCTTCCGATACTGGCCCATCGGGGCAAGCACTGCGTCCGCAGCAGGATTATTCTGAAACTGGGCATGTTTGAGAGCTTTTGCAGCCATCATGCTTCTTCTCGCAGGTTTTGTAGTGTTTATGATATTAACGAGAGTTTGGGGAGCAACTAAATGCTNAGCATATCCGCGCCTCGCGTTTCATTACCGGTCCTGTTTTAGCATCCTAGATTTGTCACGATTCCAGTCACGTTCTTTGATTGTCGCTCGCTTATCGTGTTCTTTTTTACCCGTGGCTAGAGCGATCTCGCATTTCACTTTATTGTTCTTCCAGTAGAGGGCAACAGGAATGCAAGTCTGACCTTTTTGTTGGGTCGCCCCAATTAATCTGGCGATTTCCCTTCGGTGCAACAGCAATTTTCGCGTGCGTTGAGATTCGGTTGGGATATGTGCCGATGCTGACGGGAGAGGCGTAATTGTGCAGCCTAGGAGGAAGGCCTCTCCGCCTTTCAACAGAACATAGGTGTCCATGAGCTGGCATTTGCCTGCTCGAAGCGATTTTACTTCCCAGCCTTCCAGCGCCAATCCAGCCTCGAATTTGTCGTGCAGTTGATAGTTGAACTTGGCTCGCTTGTTAAGAACGATTGTGCTTGATGGGACCTTTGGTTTCTTTTTGGCTTTAGACATCATGTAGTCCTGAGTGGACTATTATAGATGTTATGATCGAATCATGAACGCATTAGATTTGACGCCAGTACAACGAGCGCAAGCACTGGCNTCTCTGATACACAAGCATGCCGACGAAGCGGACCGGCAGTGTCGTTTGCCAGCCCCTGTTGCAGAAGCACTTTCTGCGAATGGGCTGTATAGAATAGGTGCTCCGCTTGCTTATGGTGGTGAAGAAGCAAGTCCGCTAACACAGATCGAGACCATTGAAACAGTGTCAAGGTTTGATGGATCAGCGGGTTGGAATTTAATGATCGGAATCGAAAATTTCGGTCTTATTGCTCCAGGATGTGATCAATGCAGACACCTTTTGGAAGACCCGATGGTTGTGCTTTGCTCCTCAACAGCCTCGATCGGTCGCGCGATTCGAGATGGAGATGGGTATCGAATTAATGGGACCTGGCAGTTCGTCTCGGGTTGTCAAAATTCCTCAGTATTTGCTGCTACCGTTCGACGGGAAGAGGGCGGAAAGGTCGACAGAAATTTTGTCTATGCAATGGTTCCTGTGCCCGACTTTGATATCGAAGAAACGTGGGATGTCGCTGGGATGCGTGGCTCAGGCTCCCATGATGTTCACGTCCGAGACGTCTGGGTACCAGATAACCAGATTGTTGCTCCCCTTGGTGCTGCTGCGTCTGATTCNGNNTTGTCGAGGTTTCCATTGGGGGCNAGGTTGTCATACAACAAAGTAGCTATTGGTTTTGGCTTAGCTCGATCAGCGCTTGACGGATTCATTGATCTTGCGGAAGGTAAAGTACCCCGTTTCAGCTCTCTCAGCTTGAGAGAGAGGTCTTCTGCCCAGCTTGCCATAGCGGAGTCTGAAGTCAGGGTCAGGAGCTCCCGCGCTTTGGTCATGGAACTAGTATCAGGTATGTGGCAGAAAGTCCTTCAGAACAGGGAGATCACCCTCAAAGAGAAGGCGATTTTTCACATTGCGTGTTCAGATGGTGCCAGGGCTGCGGCCGAGAGCGTTGATCGGGTTTGTGATGCGGCAGGGACTTCATCAAACTTCAAGGGTCATCCGCTGGAACGTATTGCCAGGGACGTCAAGGTTATTCGTCAGCATATCACTGTAGCCAGCCATCATATTGAGGATGGTGGTAAGGTGCTGCTTGGGCTTCCAGCAACCGGCATGATGCTGCGCTCCTAGCTTAAACGGGTATTGAGACCTGAAGTAGGTATACTTAAAAATCGAAAAAAATAACAGAGGCACCCCCCATGTCTGAATCCACTCATGGTGCGTGGTCTTCGAGGATCATGTTCATTCTCGCCGCTGCCGGTTCGGCGGTTGGCTTAGGTAATATTTGGCGTTTTCCCTATATTGTGGGAGAGAATGGTGGCGGGGTTTTTGTTCTTACTTATCTCGCCTGTATATTTCTAATCGGTATACCGATTCTGATTTCTGAAGTGACACTTGGTCGCGCTGGTCGCCAAAGCCCTATTAACAGCATGCGAAGCTTGGCCGAGCGCTCAAATGCTGCCTCGAGCTGGCAGGTCATCGGTTGGATGGGCGCCTTGGCGGGTTTTATGATTTTGTCCTTTTACGCTGTGATCGCGGGTTGGGCGATCGCGTATTTGCTCGAAATGCTTGGAGGCAGTTTTATTGGGGCAGATAGTGGCTATGCAGAGGATTCCTTTAGCAGTCTTACCGCGGACCCCTGGGCTGTCGGTGGTTGGCACACGCTCTTTATGGTAGTAACGATCTTTATAGCCGCGAGAGGTGTTAGCCGAGGCCTTGAAACTACGGTTAAGTACCTCATGCCAATGCTTTTTATATTGCTATTCGCACTGGTCGTTTGGGCGGGCTTGACCTCAGGTCATTTTCTTGAGGGCTTGGTCTTTATGTTTTCTTTTAAAGCCCAGTCTTTTTCAGGCGAAGCTGTTTTGATGGCCATGGGGCAGGCGTTTTTTACGCTGAGTCTTGGTATGGGTGCAATTATGGCTTACGGAGCTTATTTGCCAAAGTCTGCATCAATCGTAGGCTCCGCAGTGACTATTGCCCTGTTGGACACCAGCGTCGCGCTTCTTTCCGGCATGGTTATTTTCCCAATTGTCTTTGCTAATGGGCTAGAGAGCTCCGCTGGCCCGGGGTTGATGTTTATTACTCTGCCGCTGGCTTTCGGTCAGATGACGGGGGGTCAGGTGTTTGGTTCGTTTTTCTTCCTTTTGGTGACTTTTGCGGCTATTACTTCAGCAATTTCGCTGGTTGAACCTGCCATCGCTTGGTTAGTCGAAAAATTCAAGGTCACGCGAGTCAAAGCCGCAATTACTGTGGGTCTGTTGGCATGGTTTATAGGTCTGGGTAGCGCATTTTCTTTTAATATCATGGCGGATATCACTTTGCTGCCTGGAAAGACTTTTTTTGACACGATGGATTACGTTTCCAATAACGTTATGTTGCCGATTGGCGGCGTGCTCATCGCTATTTTCACAGGCTGGTTTTTTAATCGAGAGATGCTTAGCGAAGAGTTAGGTGATCTTGCGCCCTGGTTGAAATCTGTCCTGATGTTTCTTGTCAGAATCGTCGCTCCGGTTGGCGTTCTTGTCCTGTTTATTATGAGTTTCNCTTGAGCGAGATTAACCGGTCGGCATTGCTGCCCTACGCGGCAGAGCAGATGTACGACATTGTCAAGGATGTAACGGCTTATTCCTCGTTTCTGCCCTGGTGTGAATCCAGTCGCATTTTATCGGCCGCTTCTGACTCTATGGTTGCAGAACTGACGGTTGTAATGTCAGGAATTCAGAAAAGTTTTACGACTAGAAATTCACTTTTTCCAACTGAGCGTATAGAGCTTGAGTTGGTCAGTGGACCGTTCAAGAGTTTAACAGGAAGCTGGTACTTTAAGACTCTCGGCTCAGAAGGGTGCCGAGTGGAGATGCAGCTCAGTTTCGAAGTCGACTCTAGAATTGCGGGGGCAATGCTGTCGAAAGTCTTTGAGCGAGCCGCCAACACACTTGTTGATGCGTTCTCTAACCGGGCAGATGAGCTCTATGGCCGTAATGCTTAAGATTCAAGTTGTTTTCGCGAGTCCAGAAAATCAATTGGTGATAGAACTTGAAGTGCGCGAAGGCACAACAATTGCTGCAGCGGTTGAGCAATCTGGACTGAGAGATGAGCTAAGGGCCGTTGGTATCGATATTGATGCTCTTACTTTCGGGGTCTGGAACAAAGTCAGGTCGGGGGATGACTTTGTCTCTGACGGAGACCGTGTAGAGCTTTATAGGACCCTTGAGGTAGATCCTAAGGAAGCTCGTCGTCGGCGAGCTGATCCCGACGCCTCTTAAGAATTGTTTTGCCGGTATTTTTCGTACTCGTCACTAGGGATAAAGTCTCCCACAAAATAACTGAGTCTTTCCTCGACAAAATAAATGCTCAGCTTTGTCTTGATCTGATCTCCTCCCGCCACGCTCAGCGTATAGACATAGTCCCATCGAGCTGCATGTAATGAATCATCGACAACAGCATTTCCCAATACAAACCTGACCTGGCTCTTGGTCATACCCGGCCTGAGTTTGTCGATCATTTGCTGGGTGATGACGTTACCCTGCTGGATATTAATGCGATGCACGCCAGGAAATTTTAAGGTAGAGCATGCGTTTAGTGCTGCCCCCAGAACAATAATCAGAAAAATACGTAACAAAGGCAGACCTGCTATTTCAATTATCTGGTAAATTAACCATACTCCCTTGGCCAGAGTCAGGGGAGTTTATATCATTCTTAGGGCTCAATTCACCGCTTCATTTGGATAAATCTTCATGGCTGCAGAATCTCAGGAACTTAAAGATGCCGGTCTAAAGATCACGCTACCCCGGATCAAAATACTACAAATTTTGGAAAATGCAGAAGTTCACCATGTCAGTGCGGAAGACGTTTACAAATTGTTGTTGGCTAATGGGGAAGAAATAGGCCTCGCAACGGTTTATAGGGTGTTGACTCAGTTCGAGCAGGCTGGTCTTGTGGTGCGTCATAACTTTGAAGGTGGGCATTCCGTGTTTGAGCTCGCGTCAGAGAAGCATCATGACCATATTGTCTGTGTCCGTTGTGGCAGGGTTGAAGAATTTAACGATGTTGAGATTGAGCGTCGTCAGGAAGAGGTCGCGCTTAGCATGGGTTATGAGCTAACAGATCATCACCTTAACATGTATGGTCTTTGTCCTGAATGTGCGAAGAAATGAGCTAGGGCTGCTTACTGTTTATTGCTGCTAACCATCGCCTCGGCATGTGCAATCGACTCGATAGTCTGCTCTACCCCGCCTAGCATTCGCGCAATTTCCGTTATCTTTTGTTCTTGTGTTAGCTGAACCACGTTTGTTGAGGCTGTTTCTTCGGAGGTTTCTTTGACGACAACATAGTGTTGGTTCGCTTGAGCGGCAACCTGAGGGAGGTGTGTGACGCAGATAACTTGGGCATTTTCCCCAAGCTTACGTAACAAGGACCCTACGACCTCGGCGGTCGCGCCGCCCACGCCAACGTCCACTTCATCGAAGACTAGACTGGGGGTGTTGGATGTCTCGGCAGTGATTACTTGTATNGCAAGACTGATTCTGGAAAGTTCGCCACCAGANGCAATTCGACCAAGGCTTTTAACCTCACCACCAGGGATAGTAGCGATCAGAAATTCGATCTCGTCGATACCGTGACGGCCCGGTGAGGCCCTCCTAATGTCAATTTCAAAGCAGGCTCCTTGCATTCCAAGCAAGTGTAACTGCTCTGTAATTGCGGTCTGCAGGGTAATCGCGGACCTTGAACGAGCAACAGAAAGCTCCTCCGCACTATCGAAATAAGCACGTTCGACATTCTCAAGTTCTCGTGTAAACGCTTCCATCTGCTCATCAACTTTACGCACTTGATCTAATTCAGCCTTAATCGACTGCGATAAACGGGGTAAAACTTCNGGATTGACTTTGTGTTTTCTCGCAATGTCGTAGATCGTGGCAAGGCGACGTTCGATTTGATGCAGCCTTTCCGGATCAGCTTCGAAGAGACCGAGACTTGTACTGAGATCTGCCATGGCCTCGTCGATTTGGATAATCGCAGACTCAAGCATTTCGCGTATTGACTGGAGGCGCTCATCGTCAAGANTATCCAGCATGGCAAGTGCTCTTGCGGACTGAGATGAGGCACTACCTTCAGTGTCTTTGGCGCACAGCTGTAAAATATCAATCAGCCTCTGGTGAGTCTCATCTGCAAGGTCGAGTCGCTTGCGCTCTGACTCGAGTTCTATCAACTCATTTTCCTCTAGAGCAAGGGTGTCAAGTTCATCTGCTTGATAATTGAGCAATTGAACCCTGGCGTTAGTTTCCGCAGCGTTAGCTTTCAAGGCGTTTAATTTTTGAGTAAGNTGTTTGATATTCTCGTAGCCGGTTTCAAGGNCNTTTGCTTGATCTGAAAGGCNACCGAATTCGTCCAGGAGTCTTCGATGAGTATCTTTNTTCAGGAGACTTTGATGTTCGTGTTGGGAATGAATATCTAAGAGCATCTCTGTCAGCTCTCTCAGTTCTGCTAAGGTCATCGCACTGCCATTTACGAAGGCCCGGCTTCGACCATCACGCGAAATTACCCGTCGGAGAATGCACGAGTCTTCATTGGACAACGCTTTCGCCTCCAGCCATGAGTTGGCCTCGGGATACTCGGACAGGTCAAAGGTGGCGCTGACCTCTGCTTGCTTAGCGTCCTCGGTAATAAGAGATGCGTCGGCTCGATCGCCCAATGCCAAGGCCAAGGCGCCGAGTAGGATTGATTTACCTGCACCTGTCTCGCCAGTGATGGCGCTCATTCCGCCTTGGAATTGCAGTTCCAGGTGGTTTACTAAGGTTAAATTTTTGATCGATAGTTGTGTCAGCACGGCACCCATTAAACCTTGCGAGCCCTGCATGAGGCAACGAGCTTTTCGTGAAATTTTGACCATTCCCCCAGGGTCAAGAATAGCGGGATATTCTCCTTGATTGAGTCGTGGAGGTCGCTCCGATAGTATTGNCCTATCATGGGAAAACCAAGCGAACTAAACGAGAAATCCCAAGTTCTCCTGAAAATGTTGGTTGAGCAATATATTCAGGAGGGGCAACCTATTCCGTCCAAGATGCTGGCTGATTCNGCGAGTGTTACGGTTAGTCCTGCAACGGTGCGCAATATAATGGCNGACTTAGAAGATCTCGGTTATGTCAGTTCACNTCATACATCTGCTGGCCGTGTTCCNACTAACCTCGCCTATCGNTTTTTTGTCGATACGCTCGTCAAAGTAGATCCGCTTGATACCTATGACCTTGCGAGCCTGAATAAAAGCCTNGATCCTGATATGACGTCGCAGGAGTTGATTGAATCGGCGTCTGGCTTACTTTCTGAGTTTACCCGTATGGCGGGCCTCGTTACCTTACCTAAGCGAGAGCAGGTGACGCTCCGGCATGTTGAATTTCTTAGCTTGGAGGGNAACCGGGTCTTGGTAATTTTGGTTCTGGATGAGCATGAAGTTCAAAACCGCGTTATCTATACCCGAGAAGCNTATAGNGACGTTCAGCTTCGGCAGGCCGCTAACTTCATNAATCAGAATTTCTTNGGNGAGCCTTTGAGTAACATACGAGATCGACTGATTTCATCCATGCGATCTGATAGNGAAAGTATGGACTCGCTTATGAGGACAACNCTTGAAGTNGCTGATAAGGCCTTTGATCGAGATGAAACCAGTGACTTTGTCGTCAAGGGTCANGAAAACCTGTTGGCGACTAATCAGGCCCTCGATGATATCAGGCAGCTGTTTCAGGCTATATCGATGAAGGGTGAAATTCTCCATTTGTTGGATAGATGCATGGACTCGGAAGGCGTNCACTTGTTTATCGGCAACGAGTCCGGCTATGAAGTGCTTGACGAGTGTTCAGTAGTGACGTCACCNTATCATGTGGATGGAGATCTAGTAGGAGTCCTGGGAGTGATTGGCCCTACGCGCATGGCCTATGACCGGGTTATTCCCATTGTTGATGCGACGGCGAGGCTTCTTGGTGCGGCATTGGATAGCAATCGGCGTTGATTCTTGAAAATCGGCCTCCTTGGCCTTGAATGACCTTTGATCCATCCCCATATATCTCGGGTGAATGGAAACAAGGANGCCTCGAGGCAGAGNTTTTATGGGANAGTCGAGCGAAAAGCACCTNAGTGATGANGAAGCAGACGGAACCGCNGAAAAAGCTCAGGACGAGCTAAAGATGGAGTCTGCTAGACAACCACAANGAGAGCNCTCAGCGANCGACGAAACCGAAGTCGACGAGNTAGGGGACAAAAGCGACGAGACCGCCTCGGAAGANGCAAGTGGCGGAGAGTTGGAGAGCGCTCTTGCAGANGTCGACAAACTTCGAGATGCAGCATTACGAGCGGAAGCTGAAATGCAGAATATGCAGCGTCGAACTGCCAGGGATGTCGAAAACGCACATAAATTTGGAGTCGAACGTTTTTTACAGAGCTTGCTCCCCGTTGTTGACAGTCTCGAGAAGGCCATAGAGTCGGCCGAGCAGGNNAGCGGTGGTGCNGAAGACGCAATCGCGGAGGGCGTTGTCCTCTGCCACAAGTTGTTACTCGACGTCCTGAATAAAGAAAATATTGAAGTAATCGACCCAATCGGNGAACCGTTTGATCCAAATGAACATCAAGCGATGTCTATGGTTGANAACCCCGACATGGAGCCCAATTCNGTGTTCGCAGTCGTCCAAAAGGGTTATAAGCTAAATGGCCGTTTGGTTNGAGCCGCGATGGTGATGGTGAGCAAGGCGCCGGCCAGTCAGGTTGACGATGCCGAGGAGTCACCCGCGGACGCTTGAGCTTAAGTATCCAGCTTCAATATAGATAAGACCAAATTTGAAACGCGGCAAATTTAATCCGCAACAAGGAGAGATTAAAAATGGGCAAGATNATCGGCATAGATCTCGGGACAACAAACTCCTGCGTAGCCCTGCTGGAAGGTACAGAAGCGAAGATTATTGAAAATTCTGAAGGNGATAGGACAACCCCGTCTGTTGTTGGCTATTCGGAGGAAGGGGAAGTGCTGGTTGGCCAATCAGCCAAGCGGCAGGCGGTTACTAATCCGACTAATACATTGTTTGCAGTCAAGCGACTCATTGGCAGGCAATTCGAAGACGACGTTGTGCAGCGCGATATCAAAATGGTTCCCTATACGATTGGTAAAGCCGATAACGGCGATGCCTGGGTAGAGGTTAAAGGTGAAAAAATGGCTCCCCCCCAGATATCGGCTCAGGTTCTTGGAAAGATGAAGAAGACTGCCGAGGATTACCTTGGTGAAACGATCAGTGAAGCAGTGATCACGGTGCCCGCTTATTTTAATGATTCGCAACGCCAGGCAACTAAGGATGCTGGCCGGATAGCGGGTCTTGAAGTCAAGAGAATAATTAATGAGCCTACCGCCGCGGCCCTTGCCTATGGNATGGATAAGGCNACAGGTGATTCAACGATTGCGGTTTANGACCTCGGTGGAGGTACTTTCGATATTTCCATTATCGAGATAGCTGATGTNGATGGCGANAAACAGTTCGAGGTGCTCTCCACCAATGGAGACACNTTCTTGGGCGGTGAAGATTTTGACCTACGCTTAATCGATTATCTTGCTGATGAGTTCAAAAAAGAACAGGGCATGGATCTGCATAACGACCCGCTCNCGNTGCAGCGTCTTAAAGAAGCTGCNGAAAAAGCAAAGATTGAGCTGTCCAATAGCGGTCAGACGGAAGTTAACTTGCCATACATTACTGCGGACAGTACAGGTCCCAAACACCTTGTGATTAAAGTGACNCAGGCGAAACTGGAATCGCTTGTTGAAGAATTGGTAGAGAAGACTATGGATCCCGTCAGGACGGCGCTCTCCGATGCGGGAGTCAGTGTNTCCTCGATCGATGACATTATCTTGGTTGGTGGTCAGACTCGAATGCCGCTTGTGCAGGCGAAGGTAGCGGAGTTTTTCGGTAAAGATCCAAGGAAAGACGTTAACCCTGATGAAGCAGTGGCTATGGGTGCCGCTATCCAGGCTGCTGTGTTATCTGGCGATGTAAAGGATGTTTTANTACTTGATGTTACTCCGCTATCGCTTGGTATTGAAACCATGGGCGGTGTGATGAGNGCNCTGATAGAAAAGAACACAACAATCCCTACACAGAAATCACAGGTGTTCTCGACAGCTGACGACAATCAACCAGCAGTGACTATTCATGTTCTCCAAGGGGAGCGAAAGCAGGCTGCTCAAAACAAATCGTTGGGCCAGTTCGACCTTGCTGATATACCGCCAGCACCTCGTGGCACGCCGCAGATCGAGGTCAGCTTTGATCTTGACGCTAATGGTATTTTGTCNGTCTCNGCGAAGGATAAAGCGACAGGAAAGGAGCAGTCGATCGTGATCAAGGCGTCCAGCGGCCTCTCAGACGAAGAAATCGACGCTATGGTTAGGGATGCNGAGTCTCATGCAGAAGAGGATCAGAAGTTCGAAGAACTCATTGCTGTTCGCAACATGGCCGATGGAATGATTCATGGTACTAGAAAGACTCTTGAGGAAGCAGCGGATAAAGTTGAAGAAGACGAAAAAGCTGCGATAGAGAAAGCTATCTCGGATCTTGAAGAAGCGCTGAAATCTGACGACAAGGAAGATATTGAAGCGAAGACTCAGAAGTTGACCGAAGCTTCTTCATCGCTTGCTCAGCGCATGTATGCTGAGGCTCAGCAAGCAGATGCGCAACCAGAGGCGGCCTCTGATGCCATGGGAGAGACTGGCCACGATGAGCAGGATGCGGTTGATGCGGAGTTTGAGGAAGTCAAAGACGACAAATAGCAACTGGCACCCGACTAACAGATTCAGTGGAGCGCGAGATGTACCTTCCTTCCAACTTTGGGCTTAACGCTAGATAGAGAAGACAATGGCAAAGCGCGATTATTACGAAGTACTTGGCATAAACCGGGAAGCATCAGAGCAGGATATTAAGAAGGCCTATCGCCGCCTAGCGATGAAATACCACCCGGACAGGAATCCAGACGATGCCGACGCGGAAGCGAAGTTCAAGGAAGCCAGCGAGGCCGCAGAGGTGTTGCTGGATGGTGAAAAGCGCGGCACTTATGATCAGTTTGGTCACGCAGCATTTGACGGAAGTGCTAGTGCGGGGGGGTTTGGCGGTGGTAGTTTTGGATCGATTTTTGAAGACGTGTTTGGCGACATATTTGGCGGTGGTGGTGGTCGTCGCTCTGGGCCGAACAGGGGCGCGGACCTTCGATATGTCTTAAGTNTAGAGTTAGAGCAGGCGGTTAAAGGATGTAATCCTAAAATTAAAGTGCCGACTCTCNTAGAGTGCGTTGAATGCTTAGGATCGGGTGCCAAGAAAGGCACATCTCCCATGGATTGTGTTCAGTGTGGTGGTGTCGGCCAAATCACTGCCAGACAGGGCATCTTTTCGATACAGCAAACCTGCCCCCGTTGTCGAGGACAGGGGAAAGTTATAGCGGACCCTTGCCCCCGATGTGGCGGCCAGGGACGGGAGCAGCAACAGAAAACCCTCTCTGTAAAAGTCCCGCCTGGGGTTGATACAGGTGATAGGATCCGCTTGGCNGGACAGGGCGAAGCGGGCTCCCNNGGAGGTCCCTCGGGGGATCTTTATGTACAGGTTGAAGTCTCTGACCACGAAATTTTTTCTCGAAACGGCGAGCACCTTTACTGTGACGTGCCTATCAGTTTTGTAGATGCTGCTCTGGGAGGTGAGCTTGAAATCCCGACACTGGATGGAAGAGTGAACCTGAAGATTCCAGCTGAAACACAAACTGGNAAACAATTTAGATTGCGAGGAAAAGGCGTCGATGTCACCCAGGTACGAGGCGGTGGCATAGGTGATCTTTACTGTCGNATCAACGTNGAGACGCCTGTCAACCTTTCCTCACGGCAAAAAGAACTCATGGCAGAATTCGCGTCAGAATCAAGTGAAAGGAATCGCCCAAAGCAAGNCAGNTGGTTGGATGGGGTAAGAAACTTNATTGACTCGCTGACTGATTAATCTGATNTGGACTGACTGCNGGTTAGATCGCTGCGCTTGATGNATCTGTGGTATAANACAACAGATTNAATGCNANAAAACTATTCTCTAGTCTGAGGCCCACATTGATTAAAACAGGTATCGTAGGTGCCGGCGGCAAAATGGGTCGCACACTTATTTCGCTATTGGAAACTTCAGAGCAGTTAAAGTTAGTCGCTGCGATAGAGCAACCTGGCGCCTCCGTGATCGGCATCGATGCAGGGCTTAATGCGGGATCCGAAGAGAGCGGTATATTGATTAGTGATGATCTGGCGCAAGTCAGCGGTGAAATTGATGTGCTAATTGATTTCACTATTTCCCAGGCAACGGTTAAGAATNTGGAGATCTGCTCTGCTTCAGGCACGCCTATGGTTATTGCGACCACNGGTTTGAGTGCAGGAGAACAAAAGCGTCTTCGTGAGATCGGGGAGNCTCAGCCAATTGTCTTTTCGAGTAATTACAGTGTCGGTGTAAACGCAATGTTCCGTTTGGTTGCTGAAGCTGCAAGAATTTTTGGTGATGGAGTAGATATAGAGATTGTCGAAAGTCACCATCGTCACAAGGTAGATGCGCCTTCAGGTACGGCAATTAGCCTGGGTCAATTTGCTGCGAATGCGTTGGGTCGAGAGCTTTCTGAAATATCTGTCCATGGGCGTTATGGGCAGACTGGAGCGAGAGATCAGACAGCTATAGGGTTCCACGCCGTTCGTGGNGGNGAAATAGTTGGNGAGCACACAGTGATGTTTATCTCGGGCGGCGAANGACTGGAAATAACCCATCGAGCACAAAGNCGCGCTAACTTTGCTGAAGGCGCTTTACNTGCCGCCGCTTGGGTAGTTNCGCAGCAACCAGGCGTTTANGACATGTTGGACGTTTTAGGGATCACGAAAAATTGAGCTAGGCTATGGATTAGAATTCCTGGCTCGACTACAATGCGTGGCTTAGGATGACCTATCAAATCAGAGAACATTGAAGGCGAGCTGGACACTGTCCTCCTCGCTTTCTTTTTGGCTGTCTGGTAACCGTTTCATTCCCAAAGTTTGTCGCTANGCCTNGTTANAAGGCTAGGGGCTAATCAGGCCNCAAGGCAACTGATNTCGGTATTTTGCAGNGTAACNTAAGTCTGCTTAAGACTTGGATGGCATAGATAGATACAGGAGAGTCACATGAAAGCAGTTCTGGCGCTTGAGAATGGCATGCTGTTTGAAGGAGTGGCCATTGGTGCGACAGGACTCTCAGCTGGCGAGGTTGTGTTCAACACNTCNATAACCGGTTACCAAGAAATTCTTACTGATCCNTCATATGCACGACAGATTATCACGCTCACCCACCCTCATATCGGTAACACGGGNGCCACCTCTGAGGATGAAGAAGCGCCCGAAATTTTTGCCTCAGGCCTTGTTATCAGAGATCTGCCAATCGTAGCGAGCAATTGGCGTAAACAAATGACTTTGCAGGATTATCTTAGGGGACGCGGCATTGTTGCAATCGCCGAAATCGATACGCGCAAATTGACTCGAGTCCTTCGTGATCAAGGGTCGCAGAATGGTGCAATCTTTGCTGGTGAAGTTCTCGAGGAATCGCAGATTGAGATGGCAGTTTTGGGTGCGGCTAATTTTCNAGGTCTTAAGGGNACGGATTTAGCTAAAGAGGTATCAACGACCGANCAATATACATGGGGAGAAGGAAGCTGGCGTTTGGGTGAAGGTCATCCCTCGGTTGATTCCTTNGAATTTAATGTCGTTGCTTACGATTTTGGTGTGAAGCGTAATATCCTGAGGATGCTTGCCGATCGTGGTTGCCGATTGACGATAGTACCAGCAATGACTCCCGCCGCAGAGATTCTAGCCCTTGATCCCGACGGTATATTTCTGTCTAACGGGCCTGGGGACCCTGATCCCTGCGATTATGCGATTGCAGCTATTCGCGAGATTCTGAAGACGGATTTACCTGTGTTTGGCATTTGCTTGGGATTGCAGCTATTGGGTCTTGCCGCCGGCATGCAGACTAAGAAGATGAAGCACGGTCATCACGGCGCTAACCATCCGGTAAAAAATCTGGACGATGGAACGGTGCTGATCACCAGTCAAAACCACGGTTTCTGTATAGATGAATCTGAATTGCCGGCTGGAGTAAGAGTGACGCACAGATCTTTGTTTGATGACACTATTCAAGGCATTCATTTGATAGACCGTCCGGCGTTCGGTTTTCAAGGACATCCGGAAGCGAGTCCTGGTCCTCATGATGCAAGTTCGCTTTTTGATCACTTTATTGACCTCATGAGAGAGAGAAGCTGAGTCATGCCGAAACGAACAGATATTCAGAGCATTCTAATCATCGGCGCGGGTCCGATCGTAATTGGTCAGGCCTGCGAGTTTGACTATTCGGGAGCTCAAGCCTGTAAAGCATTGAAAGAAGAGGGTTATCGGGTAATTTTAGTTAACTCTAATCCTGCAACGATCATGACTGATCCAGAAATGGCAGATGCTACTTATATCGAACCGGTTCGTTGGCAGCATGTTGAAAATATCATCGCGAAAGAACGACCAGATGCCATATTACCTACAATGGGCGGTCAGACAGGCCTTAACTGCGCCCTTGATTTGGCAAGGGAAGGAATTCTCGAAAAGTATGGGGTTGAACTTGTCGGTGCTACAAAAGAGGCGATTGATAAAGCGGAAGACCGCCAAAAGTTCGACGTTGCGATGAAGTCCATCGGTTTGGAAACGCCGAGGAGCGCGATCGCCCACTCGGTCGAGGAGGCTAAACAGGTTCAGGCGAGATTAGGCTTCCCATGCGTCATAAGGCCCTCGTTTACCCTAGGCGGTTCTGGTGGTGGAGTTGCCTACAATCACGAAGACTTCGAAGAGATATGCTTGCGTGGTCTTGATCTCTCACCAACCAACGAGCTTCTCATTGATGAGTCGCTACTAGGATGGAAAGAATACGAGATGGAAGTTGTTCGCGACAAAAACGACAATTGCATTATCGTATGTTCCATTGAAAACCTTGATCCTATGGGTGTGCATACTGGTGATTCCATTACGATTGCACCGGCCCAGACACTGACAGACAAGGAATACCAGATTATGCGGAATGCTTCCTTGGAAGTGCTCCGAGTGATTGGAGTTGAGACAGGTGGTTCGAACGTTCAGTTTGCCGTTGAGCCTTCTACTGGAAGATTGGTGGTGATTGAAATGAACCCTAGAGTATCTAGGTCCTCGGCTCTTGCCTCGAAAGCGACCGGATTTCCTATCGCTAAAGTTGCCGCTAAACTTGCGGTGGGTTACACGCTCGATGAGTTGTCAAATGATATTACTGGAGGTGTGACACCGGCATCTTTTGAACCGTCCATAGATTATATCGTCACCAAAATCCCTCGATTCACCTTCGAAAAATTCCCGCAGGCTGAAAATGTGCTGACGACACAGATGAAGTCCGTGGGCGAAGTTATGGCTATAGGCCGTACCTTTCAGGAGTCTCTGCAGAAAGCCCTTAGAGGATTAGAAATTGGAATCGATGGGCTCACGCCTATTCTTGATGCTGATGATCCTGAGTGGCAGAACAAACTGAGGCAGGAGCTCCAAGTCGCTTCATCGGAAAGACTCCGTTACGTTGCTGATTCGATGCGAATGGGCATGGCAATGGAGGAAATCCAGGAACTGACGAGTGTGGACCCCTGGTTTCTAGTGCAAATTAAAGATCTTATAGATCGGGAAACTGCGCTTCGGGGACGAAAGATCAAAGATGTTGAGCGTGATGAACTGTTTGCATTGAAACAACGCGGTTTCTCGGATTCACGTCTCGCTACCTTATTCGCGTGCGAGGAGGATCACATCAGATCGCGTCGACTCGAGCTAAATGTAAGGCCAGTTTATCGGCGTGTAGATACTTGCGCGGCAGAGTTCCAGTCTTCGACAGCGTACATGTATTCTACTTACGAAGAAGAATGCGAAGCTGAACCCACGGATCGGAAGAAAATTATGGTTCTGGGAGGAGGGCCAAACCGAATTGGTCAGGGCATTGAGTTTGATTATTGCTGTGTTCATGCTGCCTTGGCCATGCGCGAGGCGGGCTACGAAGCCATTATGGTTAACTGTAACCCTGAGACGGTCTCAACCGATTATGACACGTCCGACAGGCTCTACTTCGAGCCGCTGACTTTTGAAGACGTGATGTCCATTGTTGATATAGAGCAGCCTGTAGGAGTTATCGTTCAGTTTGGTGGTCAGACACCGCTGAAACTAGCTAATCGTCTTGAATCGGCTGGTGTGCCGATTATTGGAACGCCTCCAGATGCGATTGATGAAGCAGAAGACCGCGAGAGATTCCAGAAGTTGATCAAGAAACTAAGTCTGCGGCAGCCGCCTAATCGTACGGTCAAAAACCAGGCAGAGGCCGCTTTTGCTGCGGAGGAAATTGGTTTTCCTCTTGTTGTGAGGCCATCCTATGTGTTGGGCGGCAGAGCTATGGAAATTGTCTATGATCAAAGTGAGTTAAAAGCATATATGCGTGAAGCCGTAGAGGTTTCGGATGACTCGCCCATACTGCTCGATCGTTTTTTGGATCAAGCTATTGAAGTCGACATAGATGCGGTTTGTGATAGTCATCAGGTGGTAATTGGTAGCGTTATGCAGCATATTGAGCAGGCTGGCGTGCATTCAGGCGACTCAGCCTGCTCCTTGCCTCCCTATAGCTTGTCATCCGGCCTGCTCGATGAAATGCGCGATCAGGTTAGAAGTATGGCTATCGAACTTGGTGTGGTTGGGCTAATGAATGTTCAGCTTGCTGTTCAGAATGGGCAAGTATTTATTCTGGAAGTTAACCCAAGAGCGTCTAGGACGGTCCCTTTCGTATCGAAATGTATTGGAGTTAGCCTGGCTAAGGTCGCTGCTCGATGCATGGTCGGAATTACACTTGACCAGCAGGAATTTACGGCAGAAGTAATTCCCGATTTTTATAGTGTAAAGGAAGCGGTTTTTCCGTTTGGGAAATTTCCCGGTGTTGATCCGATACTTGGCCCTGAAATGAAATCAACTGGGGAAGTTATGGGAGTTGGGATGAACTTTGGTGAGGCCTATGGTAAGTCTCAGACCGCGGCGAGCGATTCGATCCCAAATCAAGGTAGAGCTTTTTTAAGCGTGCGCGAAGCGGACAGAAGTCAGTTGGAGGGGCTTGCTGCGGGCCTGATATCACTTGGGTTCAAAATCGTCGCGACCAGAGGTACGGCACATGTCCTTAAGACTGCCGGAATTGATGTAGAGGTAGTAAATAAAGTACTAGAAGGGCGTCCGCATATCGTAGATATGTTAAAGAACCAACAAGTCGATTTCATTGTAAACACTACCGAAGGTAAACAGGCCATAGCAGATTCATTCGCTATCCGACGTACTGCTCTGCAGAATAAAGTCTGTTACACAACAACGATGGCTGGTGGATACGCTAGTCTAGAGGCTCTAAGACACGGTAATGATAGATCTGTTCACAGTCTCCAAAGTCTACATACTAGACAAAACAGCGGTCCTTAGGGACACTTAGCTTATGGACAAGATCCCTATGACAGTTCATGGTGCAGAGTCGCTTAGAGCAGAACTCGACCGCCTTAAATCTCAAGAGCGACCACGGATAGTCAAGGCTATAGCGGAAGCTCGTGAGCAGGGTGACTTGCGTGAGAACGCAGAGTATCAGTATGCCAAGGAGGAACAAGGTTTTATCGAGGGGCGCATACACGATTTAGAAGGAAAGCTCTCGAATGCTCAGATTATCGATGTCACTCAGATTGCAAGCTCAGGCAAAGTTATATTTGGTTCGACCGTTGATCTACTTAATCTTAGTAATGATGAAAAAATTTCCTATCAGATCGTGGGTGACGAGGAGGCTGATATTAAGGCCAATAAACTTTCTGTCTACTCTCCCATTGGTCGGGCCTTGATTGGTAAAGAAGAAGGTGCAGAGGTCCTAGTTGAGACACCTGGTGGCCAGGTCGAGTATGAAATACTTAGTGTCCAACACCTGTGAGCTAGGTTGATTTAGAGCAAGGTAGCTCGACTAATGTTGGATAAGGCTGGGTTAGGCTCCCTAGAACTTCGATAAACGAGGGCGACGCCTCCGACAATCTGAATGACTTCTGTAGCCTCTATTTTGTCGATCTGTCTAATGACTTTTGCTCTCTCCTCTCGGTTGCCGACTATTTTAACTTTGATTAACTCGTGATCGTCCAGAGCTCGATCTAGTTCAGTCAAGACTGGTTTTGAAAGGCCTTTACTAGCTACTGTAAGCGCGGGATTCAATTGATGACCTATGGCGCGGAATTTTTTCTTCAGCTTGTTATTCAATCTATTGCTCTTTAACTAAATGCAGCGTGATTTTATCGTGTCTGAGATACTAGAGCTATGAAAAGGCAAAAATCCAGAGGCCGATGGCTTGATAATCATGTAAGTGATGAATATGTGCAGCGAGCCAGAAGAGACGGGTATCGATCGCGGGCTTGCTACAAGCTGATGGAAATCGATGACAAACATCAAATTTTGCGTAGCGGCATTACAGTGGTTGACCTTGGCGCAGCCCCGGGCAGCTGGTCTCAGTTAGCTGCGAAAAGGATTGGGCCGGCTGGTAGTATTATTGCTATCGATATACTCGATATGGTGCCTATGCCAGGTGTTAAGTTAATAAAAGGTGACTTCACTGCAGATTCGACGCTTGAAAACCTTATGAGGCATCTAAGTGGAGAGGAGGTAGACCTTGTAATCTCGGATATGGCCCCCAATTTAAGTGGTATGAGAGAAATAGACCAACCACGGGCAATGTATTTGGCGGAATTGGCTCTTGAATCGGCATCAAGGATGCTCAGGCCGGGCGGAGCGCTTCTTGTTAAGTGTTTTGAAGGAGAAGGCATTACTCAGTTTCGTCAGGTGCTATCAAGGGCTTTCAAGCAATTATTCAATTTGAAGCCCAAGGCCTCCCGACCGAAATCTCGGGAAATCTATGTGTTGGCGCGAGGTTTTAAAGCGAGATAAAACCTTGTGAGCCGACTTCAAGCCATTACCGTAAAGAACGTATAATGGCAGGCATTGCTGCAAATGCGGTAATTTAGGGCGGAAAGGCCGAGGAATTTACAGTGAACGATATGGGAAAAAATTTATTGCTGTGGCTAATTATTGCGGCAGTACTGTTGACGGTTTTTCAGAACTTTAACGTTCGTCCCCAGAGCCAAGAAATCGATTATTCAAATTTCCTAGAGCTGGTGAATCAGAACCAAATTAGATCAGTAGAAATCGAAGGTCTGACAATAAAAGGCGAGCGTTACGATGGTCAGACCTTTGAAACCATCCAGCCACAGATTACGGACAATGCGCTGATTAGCGACATGCTCGATCATAACGTCGAGTTCAAAGGTAAGGCCCCTGAACAACAAAGTATTTGGACTCAATTACTTGTAGCAAGTTTTCCGATACTTGTGATTATTGCTGTCTTCATGTTTTTCATGAGGCAGATGCAAGGTGGCTCGGGCGGCCGGGGGGGGCCTCTCACGTTTGGCAAAAGTAAAGCTAAGTTGTTGGGAGAAGATCAAATAAAAACAACGTTTGCGGACGTCGCTGGCGTTGACGAGGCAAAGGAGGACGTTCAGGAGCTAGTCGACTTCTTGCAAGACCCAAGCAAGTTTCAAAAGCTAGGGGGGCGGATTCCAAGGGGTATTTTGATGGTGGGCCAGCCAGGTACCGGGAAAACGCTCTTGGCGAAGGCGATCGCAGGAGAGGCTAAAGTTCCATTTTTCAGTATTTCGGGATCTGATTTCGTTGAAATGTTTGTCGGCGTTGGAGCTTCGCGGGTCAGGGATATGTTTGACCAAGCAAAGAAACAAACTCCTTGTATCATTTTTATCGACGAGATAGATGCTGTCGGACGGCATAGAGGGGCGGGCCTAGGAGGAGGTCACGATGAACGGGAGCAGACATTGAATCAATTACTCGTTGAAATGGATGGTTTCGATGGCAATGAAGGGATTATTGTCATTGCGTCTACCAACCGGCCTGATGTGCTCGATCCTGCTTTGCTAAGGCCGGGCCGTTTTGACCGGCAAGTGGTGGTGCCATTGCCGGATATACGTGGCCGCGAACAGATTTTGAAGGTCCACATGCGAAAAGTCCCGCTTTCAACCGATGTTGATGCAGCCGTTATCGCACGCGGCACACCTGGATTTTCGGGTGCTGATCTCGCTAATCTCGTAAATGAAGCGGCATTGTTCGCTGCGCGCCAGGATCGGCGCACAGTAGCGATGCATCAATTCGAGCAGGCTAAGGATAAGATAATGATGGGCGCGGAACGAAAGTCCATGGTTATGTCAGATAAGGAAAGACAAAATACGGCATACCACGAAGCTGGCCATTGTATCGTCGGCTACCTAATGCCTGAGCATGATCCTAGTTACAAGGTAACCATTATTCCGAGGGGTAGAGCGTTAGGGGTGACAATGTTTTTGCCTGAAGAAGATCGGCACTCCTTGTCTAGGCGGGCGTTGACCAGTCAGATTTGTTCATTGTTTGGCGGTAGGATAGCGGAGGAAATGACCTTAGGCCCAGATGGTATTACCACAGGCGCCTCTAATGATATAGAGCGCGCTACCAAGATGGCGCGTGCGATGGTAACTAAGTGGGGTTTGTCGGAAAAACTGGGTCCACTTATGTACGATGAGGAAAACGAAGAGGTATTTTTGGGGATGTCTGCAGGGTCTCCTAGGATGCACGTGTCGGATGAAACCGCGATGAGAATCGACAACGAGGTTAGATCGATTATTGACAACTGTTACGAAGCTGCGAAAACAATTTTAGAAGAAAACCGCGATAAATTGGACGTGATGGCCAAAGCCCTTTTGGAGTACGAAACTATAGAGCGCGCGCAGATCGACGATATCATGTCAGGGCGGCAGCCAAATCCACCTGCAAGTTGGAACGATTCGGGTTCAGACTCAGGCGCGGGTAGCCCGCCGATGGTTGATGAGCCGGATTCCTCGGAAGCAATTAACGATCCGGGGCATTTAGGCGATCCGGCTCCAGACCACTAAGACAAAAGGTCGATGTCTCGACTGCCCAATCTGTTGGCTTCGGGGCGACCGTTAATTATGGGCGTCCTGAACGTTACCCCTGATTCTTTTTCAGACGGCGGGAAGTTCCTTAACACCGATGTGGCAGTCAACCGGGCGCTTCAGATGGTGGAGGAAGGAGCAGACATTATCGACGTAGGTGGAGAATCGACTAGGCCTGGCGCTACTCCGGTTTCGGTTCAGGCCGAGTCTGATCGGGTTCTCCCAGTTTTAGAAGCTGTAAGGAGCTGCTCAGAAGTTGCTCTGTCTTGTGATACTAGTAAGCCAGAAATTATGCAGGCGGCGGCGGAAGGAGGCATTGACCTGATAAACGATATCTTTGCGCTTCAACAGGAGGGTGCATTGCAGGTGGCAGCCGACTGCAATATACCGATCTGTTTGATGCATATGCAAGGTAAGCCTCGCACTATGCAAGAAAATCCCTTTTACAAAAATCTAGTTGGCGAAATTTTTCACTTCTTTAAAGACAGAGTGTCAGCTTGCGTTGCTGCAGGGATTAGCCGTGACAGGCTAATCTTAGATATTGGCTTTGGGTTTGGCAAATCTCCCGACGACAATCTAAGACTGATCAATCGGCTGCCTGAATTTTCTGAATTTGGCTTACCCTTGTTGGTCGGATTGTCAAGAAAAAGTACTATTTCGAGGATAGCGGAAGACCTTTTATCTGCTAGTCTAGCTGGCGCATTAGTCGCCGTTGAACGAGGAGCCAGTATCATTCGGGTTCATGATGTCTCCGAAACTGTCGCCGCGATCCGTATCTGGCGATCAATTCAGGCTGAAAAGGTTATTGATGAGTAAGCAGTATTTCGGCACCGATGGCATAAGAGGTAAGGTAGGCGAGCACCCCATCACGGCGGAATTCATGCTTCACTTAGGCTGGGCAGCTGGACGCATCTTTTCAAAAGAAAACCGAGGTTCTATTGTTATAGGTAAAGACACTCGTGTGTCGGGATATATGTTTGAGTCGGCTCTTCAGGCCGGTCTGGTCTCCGCGGGTGTTGATGTGCTGCTGCTTGGACCCATGCCGACGCCAGCAATAGCTCATCTGACACGGACATTTAATGCGAGCGCCGGAATCGTTATAAGTGCCTCCCATAACCCATACTATGATAATGGTATTAAATTTTTCTCTGGTGCTGGAGAGAAGCTTGGGGATGGAGCTGAATATGCTATAGAAGCCGAATTGCAACAAAGCATAACTATGGTGCCCTCTGATCAAATCGGTCGAGTTGCTCGCGTAGACGATGCCGCCGGCCGCTACATTGAATTTTGTAAAAGTAGCGTTCCCCCGGAATTTAATCTGGTTGGTATGAAGATTGTCTTGGATTGTGCCCATGGAGCAACCTACCACGTAGCACCTGGAGTTTTTCGGGAGCTGGGTGCTGATGTTGTTGAGATCGGGACTGAGCCGGATGGTTTTAACATCAATGAGGGAGTTGGCTCTACCAGCCCATCTTTGCTGCAAGTTGCGGTTAAAAGAGAGAGGGCACATCTAGGGATAGCCTTCGACGGTGATGGCGACCGTGTAATAATGGTTGATGAAACAGGATCTGTTGTTGATGGAGATGAGCTGCTCTACATTATCGCAAGTTGTCGGTCTGCAGAAGGTCAACTTGTAGGCGGTGTTGTGGGCACGGAAATGAGTAACTTTGGACTTGAAATAGCCCTGGCGAAGGAGCAAATTCAGTTTACTAGGGTCGCTGTAGGTGACCGCCACATCCTGCTAAGACTCCAATCAAATAATTGGGTTTTGGGAGGTGAAAATTCAGGGCACATTCTCTGTCTTGATGTGGCATCAACGGGCGACGGAATCGTTGCCGCACTTCAGGTTTTGCTTGCTCTCCGGCAAGGACAAATGGGTCTTTTAAAAGCCCGGTCTGGCATGTCCAAGTACCCTCAACATATGGTTAATGTAGAGTGTACTGAAGGAGCCGACTTTAATACACCAGCAGTCTCAGCCGCGATATCTCGCGTGGAAGAATCGCTGGGCGGGAACGGTAGGGTGCTCCTTAGGGCTAGTGGTACTGAGCCAGTTGTCCGAGTTATGGTAGAAGGCCACGAAATTGGTATTGTCCGGCAGCTGGCCGAAGACCTTGCAGACATTGTAAAGCGAGAAGTGGATAAGTGATTTGAAACTAGAGTTCAAAGCCGCTAACATTTAGCGCCATTTTTCCGGGGTCGGGGGATAAATTGAGGAAACCCATTGTAGCCGGCAACTGGAAAATGAACGGTAATCTGTTTAGGGCTAAAGCTCTGGCAGGGGAGATTGTTCGAGGTCTGTCTGTTAATCCCGTTAGGGAGTGCGAGGTAGTCCTGTTGCCTACTTTTGTTCATCTGACAACAGCTAAAAGACTGGCATCGGGCACTGACATTGCTATAGGGTCGCAAGATCTGGATGAAAGGAATGAAGGCGCAGTGACAGGTGGCATATCTGCCTCAATCTTGAAGGATGCTGGATGTTCCTTTGCGCTATGTGGACATTCAGAGCGTCGAACGCTCTTTGCTGAAAATGATAACCAAGTTGCGTCAAAGTTTGCTGCGGCTATCGATGCCGGATTGATTCCGATACTTTGTCTTGGCGAAACCCTGGCCGAGCGAGAGCGGGGCAAGACGGCTGATGTGGTTTTCGCGCAGCTGGATGCTGTGGTACAACGCGTGGGCTTCAAAGGCTTTTCTCGGGCGGTTTTAGCTTATGAGCCCATATGGGCTATCGGCACGGGCCAAAGCGCAACGCCAGAACAGGTTGAAGAAGTGCATGCTAGTTTGCGTGAGCGATTGGCAAAAGGCAGCAGTGAGGTGGCAGAATCCATTAGGATTCTTTATGGAGGTAGTGTAAGAGTGGATAACGCATTGAGATTGTTTGCTAATGAAAATGTCGATGGTGGCCTGATAGGTGGGGCCGCCTTGGACAGTGAGAGTTTTTTAAAAATCTGCCATAAAGCAGATGCAACGGTGTGTTAGTTTATGGATACTTTCGAAACGCTCATATTAATGTTCCATGTTTTGATTGCTTTAGCCATCATTGGCCTTATATTGATTCAGCATGGGAAAGGCGCTGATATGGGTGCTGGATTCGGTTCAGGGGCTAGTTCAACTGTGTTCGGTAGCGGCGGCGCAGGGAATTTTTTAACCCGTCTTACAACTGGGATTGCTATCTCGTTTTTTGTAACAAGTTTCGCCTTAGCTTATTTCGCTAAAGAGAAGTCCGTGGTCATTCGGGATTTAGGGGTTCCTGTGGTTCAAGAAGCCGTTCCGCAGATTCGAGTTGAAGAAACAGGCGAACTCCCTGTATTTGAAGAAGTAACGGACTCTGAAATACCTAGAAGCTAAAGTTTTTATGCCGAAGTGGTGGAATTGGTAGACACGCTATCTTGAGGGGGTAGTGGGGGAAACCCCGTGGAGGTTCAAGTCCTCTCTTCGGCACCAATTTGTAATCGTTGTTAATGGCCTGACGATTTTGGCTCTGGACTCTTTTTTTTATGAGTCTTCGATATAGAGATACTAAAAGTCCGCATGTCAGATTTAATGATTTGATGTGCATTTGAATGGCTTTTATTGTGTTGGTCTAAAAGAAATGATAAGTAATTCAGAGATTTATCATTGATTTAGGAAGAGTTTCCCAAAAGTCATAGTGTTGACCCTTTAACGCCGCGCCCCTATAATTCGTGCCCTTGTTGTTGCGGGGTGGAGCAGTCTGGTAGCTCGACGGGCTCATAACCCGTAGGTCGTAGGTTCAAATCCTGCCCCCGCTACCACTTGAAAGAATCGAAAAGCCCCATTTATGGGGCTTTTTATTAGAGACTTGGTTTAGGCGACAAGGTTGGGTGGGGTGACGGTACCATCCGTTTTGAAATGGGCTTTAGGCCCATTTTTTGTTTGTGATTTTTTGTTCGCTGATGGCTAGTTCCAAGCGGAGTGAGTTTGATGAGGGATCAACTGACTGAGATGATCCAACCTGTTGTTGAGGGAATGGGTTGTGAACTTTGGGGCATTGAGAGGGAATCTTCAGGATCAAACTCAACTATCAAGGTTTATATTGACGCGGAACAAGGAGTGGACATAGAAGATTGTGCTCGGATAAGTCGGCAGGTTAGCAGCTTGCTGGATGTAGAAAAACCCCTCCTGGGTGGGTACACCCTCGAGGTTTCGTCACCTGGAATGGATCGAAAGTTATTTAGACTTGATCAGTTCGAAGCTTATGAAGGCGCGATGGTTCGAATACGGTTGAAGAAGGCTTTCGATGGGCAACGCAAATATTCGGGTCTTTTAAGGGGCGTTGACGGTGATGAAGTTATTCTTCTGGTTGATGACGAAGAGATTTTATTTCCGATCGAGGCAATTGAGAAAGCAAATGTGGTTCCTAAGTTTTAAAGGTGCTAGAGGCGTTACGCGATGAGTAAAGAGATACTTTTGGTTGTGGAGTCAGTTTCCAACGAGAAGGGTGTATCAGAAGACATCATTTTTGAAGCCCTGGAACTTGCACTGGCTACCGCCACAAAAAAACGCTACGACGAGGGGGTTGAGCTTCGTGTTTCAATTGACAAAACCTCCGGTGAGTATGACACGTTCCGTTACTGGGACGTGATAGGGGATGATGAAGAAATTGAATTTCCTGAAGCTCAACTCTTAGTCTCAGATGCTAAGTTAAAGAACCCCTCGCTGGAAATCGGTAGTCGGTACGAAATCCCTGTGGAGTCCGTAGAGTTTGGTCGGATCGCGGCACAAACTGCGAAGCAGGTTATCGTGCAGAAAGTCCGCGAAGCTGAGAGAGCTCAAGTAGTCGATGCTTATCGCAGCCGCGTTGGTGAGTTGGTGAATGGGCAAGTTAAGAAAGTCACTCGAGAAGCGGTAATTGTTGACCTAGGTAATAATGCGGAAGCTATCCTACCTAGAGAAGTCTGGGTGCCGCGTGAGACATTTAGAATTGGTGACCGACTTAGGGCATTGCTCGAAGAGGTTAGGCCGGAAGCGAG